>NZ_CP189561.1:1996250-2302500 GCF_050154705.1 Muricoccus radiodurans
GGCGCGGATCATGTCCGCGCGCGTGACGTTCAGCGTGAAGCGGCTGGCCGTGTAGAAAGCCGCGTGCTCGCCCGGCGGCAGGTGCTCGATCCGCTCGACATTTGCGGGCCAGGCGATGTCGGCCGGGTATTGCGGCCCCGCCACCGCGAAACGCATCTCCGGCGCGCGTCGCGCCGGTTCGAGCAGCAGCCGCTCCAGCGCCGGCTGACGGTCGGGGCTGTAGGTGCCGAGATAGCTCAGGTCCCAGCGCGGCGGCACGTCCATCGGCCGATACGCCTCCGGGTCCACGGAGCAGTAGAGCTGCCGCGCCGCGGGAGACCCGTATACCCGCTCCAGCCGCTCCAGCGTCGGCCCGCCGGTAAAGGAAAGGTAGACGTCGTAGCCCGGGATGATGGCGGGGGAGAGATACTCCTCATCCCCCCGCTCCAGCTTCGCCAGCGTCACCGGCGTGTCGATATCGTAGAAGGCCGTCGCGCCCCGCGCGACCTCCTGCACCATCTCCCCGACCGCGACGCCCTGCGGGACGTAGGACCCGACGACGACCGCGTCGGCCCGTGCGATCTCCGCGCGCCAGGAGTCCAACGCCGCCAGGTCCGGATAGAGCACGAGACGGCAGAAATCCGGATCGGGCAGGTCGCGGTGCGGCGCGTACCACGGCACGTCCCGCTCCAGGAACAGCACGTCGTGGCCCCGCGCGGCGAAGGCCCGCAGCAGCGCCCGATAGGTCGTGGCGTGCCCGTTCCCCCAGGAGGAGGAGAGCGACAGCCCCAGCACCACCAGCCGCATCCGGGACCGGCCCGTCATGCCGCCGCACCTCGGACCCGGGGCCGCGCGGCCTCCGCGCGCAACAGTGCGTCCACCTCCGCCCCGCGGCGGTTGTAGGTATGCTCCGCCAGCACGCGCGCCAGCGCCGCGTCCCCGATCGCCCGGGCCCGCTCCGGCGTCAGCGCGGCGACATGCGCCGCGACATCCGCACCGTCCCGGGCGACCAGCACCTCCTCGCCCTCCTTGAGGAACAGTTCCAGCCCCACCCAGGCATCGGTGATGAGGCAGGCGCCCGCGCCTGCCGCTTCGAAGACGCGCGTGGCCGGGGAGTATCCGGTGGTTGCCATGCTGTCCCGCGCGATGTTCAGCACCGCCAGCGACGACGTGTTGAAGGCGTTGTGGTCTCGCGTATAGACATGGCCGAGATGCCGCACGTTCGGCGGCATCCCCTTCGTCTCCCATCCATTGCCGCCGATCAGGAAGCGGCGCTCCGGCAGTCGTGCCGCGGGGTCGAGGAAGAAGGCCTCCACCCGCGCCTCCCGGTCCGGCAACCGGTTGCCGAGAAAGGATAGGTCCGCCGCGAAGCGCGGATCGGCCGGCACGGGATGGTGCGTGTCGGGATCGAGCGCGTTGTAGATCGGCACGCAGCGCCGCGCGCCGAGCCCCTCATAGGCCTCGATCACCGGCGGCCCGCCGCCATAGGTCAGCACGAAGTCGAGCATCGGCAGGGTCCGGCGCAGCGGGTGCTCTGGCGCCGGGCGGATCTCGGCCAGCGTCGCCGGCGCGTCCACGTCCCAGAAGATCCGGATTGCCTCCGGCCGCGCCGCCGCCATCACCCCCTGGATCAGCGCGTCGTCGAACACGCCGACGCCGCTCGCCTTCACCACCACGTCGGCACGCGCCGCTTCGGCCACGACGCCGCGAAGCCCCTCCTCCGTGGCCGGCCAGACCCGTACCTCCGCCCAATCGGGCGGCTCGATGTCCCGGTGCTTCTGCCGGTCGAACGCATCCGGCTCGTAGAAGGTGATCCGGTGGCCGCGCGCCGCCAAATCCTTCAGCATCCCGCGGTAATAGGTCGCGGCGCCGTTCCAGTAGGAGGAGAGAAGGCTCGATCCGTAGAAGGCGATTCTCATGCGGCCACGACCTCATTCATGCTCAGCACCTTTCCTCCGCCATCCCAGATCGCGATCGCGCTGACCGAGGCCGGCGACACCTCGAAGCGGTCATGGGCGTCGAGCGACAGCCCCATCACCGAGGCCAGCACGGCCTTGATCACGTCCGCATGGCTCACGAGCGCGACGCGCTCCTCCGGATGATCCGCGCCGATCCCCTCGACCGCCGCCACAGCTCGCGCCTGCGCTTCCGCCATGCTCTCACCGCCGGGTGCACGAGAGGTGGCGCGCGCCGTGTTCCAGCGATCCCAGCGCGGGTCGCCCGCCAACGCATCGAATCGCTGGCCCGTCCACTCGCCGAAGTCGATCTCGGCCAGCCCCGGATTCTCCCGCGGCGCCAGCCCCAGCCGCGCCGCGATCGGTGCGGCGGTCTCCCGCGCCCGCTCCAGCGGGCTGGTATAGACGGCCGAGATCCCCTCGCCCGCCAGCCGCCTTCCCAGCGCCGCCGCCTGGCGGCGCCCCGTCTCGCCCAGTGTCACGCCCGGCATCCGGCCGCAGAGGACGTGGTGCACGCGGTCATGCGCCGCGTGGCGCACGAGGAAGAGCGTCGTCGCCACCCCTCGCCCGCCTCATCCCTCGCCGGCCACGAAGCGGCGGGTGCGTTCCTGCGCCTCGTTGTCATCGAATTGTTGCGGCGGCGACTTCATGAACCAGGCCGAGGGCCCGACCAGCGCGCCGCCGATCCCCCGGTCCATCGCCAGCTTCGCGCAGCGCACGGCGTCGATCACAATCCCGGCAGAATTCGGTGAATCCCAAACCTCCAGCTTCAGCTCCAGGTTGAGCGGGACGCCCCCGAAAGCGGTGCCCTCCAGCCGGATATGCGCCCATTTCCGGTCGGTCAGCCAGGGCACGTGATCGCTTGGCCCGACATGCACATCATTGGCGGCCAAAGGCACGTCGAACTGGCTCGTCACCGCCTGCGTCTTGGAGATCTTCTTCGACTCCAGCCGCTCGCGCTCCAGCATGTTCAGGAAGTCCGCATTGCCGCCGAAGTTGAGCTGGTAGGTCCGGTCCAGCCGTACCCCGCGCTCCCGGAACAGGTTGGCCAGGACCCGGTGAACGATGGTCGCGCCAACCTGGCTCTTGATGTCATCCCCGACGATCGGCAGACCCCGCGCCTCGAACCGCTTCCGCCAGTCCGGGTTGGACGCGATGAAGACCGGGATGCAGTTGACGAAGGCGCAGCCCGCCTTCAGCGCCTGCTCCGCATAGAACTCCGTCGCTCGCTGCGATCCGACCGGCAGATAGGAGACGAGCACGTCCGTCCCGGACGCCTGAAGCACGGCCGCCACGTCCTCGGCCGGGCCGTCCGCCTCCGCGATCTCGTCGCGGAGATAGCGTCCGATGCCGTCCAACGTCTCGCCCCGGCGCACCCTGACGCCGGTCGGCGCGACCGCCGCGAAGCGCTGCGTGTTGTTCGGCTCCGCCAGGATAGCCTCCGAAAGGTCGCGCCCGACCTTCGCGGCGTTCACGTCGAAGGCCGCGGAAACCTCGATGTCCCGGACATGGTAGCCGCCGAGCTCGACGTTCATCAGCCCTGGCACCGGCTCGTTCGCCGCCGCGTCCCGGTAGTAAGACAAACCCTGCACGAAGGAGGAGGCACAGTTGCCGACGCCGACGATCCCGACGCGGAGCGGCCGCCGGCTCACGGCCGCGCGACCCCTGGTACGCGCGATACACGAGTGCCTAGCGTGAACGCGAGCGGCGCCACAAGCATGATCTTGAGCGGCAGTTGAACGGCCAATCCGGGCCTCCAGACGATGTCGATGCCGCGCAATGCGGGCTAGGTCGGACCCTGACCGCCTTCTGTCCGACGTGGAAGCTACATAGATGCTCGCCGACGTACAAAGAAGCGTGTGTCGGCGGATGCAGGATCTTGTGAGGGACGTTCTTACCTGTTCAATGCTGACGAAAGCGGGAACCATGTTGCTGGAAGTGGCCCCTGGCGATCGCTTTCTTGAGCTTGACCGGCATCGACCGCGCGCCAGATCACGGGGCGGCCGCCACCGAACGGAGACGATGCGTTGCCTGACACCATCCTGATCACCGGAGGCGCCGGCTTCATCGGACGCCACCTCGCGCGCGAGCTGCTCGCGCGAGGCGACGAGGTCCGCGTGCTCGATAGCTTCATCGAGCAGGTGCACGCCGACCGCGGCGCGGACGGGCTGGACCTCGACGTGGAGGTGATCACCGGCGACGTGCGGGACTCCGACGCGGTTCGCCGGTCCCTCAAGGGCGTGGACAAGGTCGTGCACCTCGCCGCCGAGGTCGGCGTCGGCCAGAGCATGTACGCGGTGGACCAGTACGTGAGCGTGAACGACCACGGCACCGCCGTGCTCTTCCAGCAGCTCATCGACAACCCCGTCCGCCGCGTCGTCGTCGCCTCCTCCATGAGCATCTACGGGGAGGGTCTTTACCGCGACTCCGATGGCAAGCTGATCGAGGATGCGGTGCGCCAGCCCCGCCGCGACGCCAACGCCTCCTGGGACCCGCTCGATGCGAAGGGTCATCCGATGGTCCCGGTGCCCACGCCGGAGTGGAAGCGCCCGAACCTCGCCTCCGTCTACGCCATCACGAAGTTCGTGCAGGAGCGGCTGACGCTCACGCTCGCGCCCTCCTACGGCATGGAGGCATCGGCCTTGCGCCTCTGGAACGCCTACGGCCCGGGTCAGGCGCTCTCGAACCCCTACACCGGCGTCCTCGCGATCTTCGCCGCCCGGCTGCACAATGGCCAACCCCCGCTGATCTTCGAAGACGGGCAGCAGCGGCGCGACTTCGTGCATGTGGAGGACGTGGCCCGCGCCTTCGTGCTCGCGCTGAACGAGCCCGGCGCGGTGGGCGGCACCTTCAACATCGGCTCCGGCGTGGATCGCACCGTGGAGGCGGTCGCGCAGGACCTTGCCACCGCCATGGGCCGCCCCGGCCTGGCGCCCGAGATCGCTGGCAAGGCGCGCGCCGGCGACATCCGCCACAACATCCCGGACATCAGCCTCGCGCGGGACCGCCTGGGCTACGAGCCGATCCACACCGACTTCAACGCGGACCTCGCAGAACTGGCCGAATGGGTCGGCCGGCAACAGGCGCATGACCGCGTGACGGACGCGCGGAAGGAACTCGAGCTGCGGGGACTCGTGGCGTGAGCAGCCCCGCCATCGCCGGACGCCGCCCGATCCTCGTCACCGGCGGCGCGGGCTTCATCGGCTCCAACCTCGCCGACCGACTGGCCTCGGAGGGCGAGGACGTCCTGATCTACGACGCCCTTCTCCGCCCCGGCGTGGAGGCGAACCTCGATTGGCTGAAGCGCCGCCATCCCCAGCGCATCTCCGCCATCATCGCCGATATCCGGGAGGAGGACGCCCTCGCCGCCGCGGCAGCCGACGCTTCCGCCGTCTTCCACATGGCCGCGCAGGTCGCCGTTACCACCAGCCTGACCGATCCGGCCGCCGACTTCGCGATCAACCTTCAGGGCACCTTCCACCTGCTGGAGGCTCTGCGGCGCCGCGGCGCGCCCGTGCCGGTCGTGTTCGCCAGCACGAACAAGGTCTATGGCGACCTCGCTGACGTCGCGCTCGATCTCGTGGGGGACGCCTACCAGCCCCGCGACCCCGCGACTCGCGCCGCCGGCATCAGCGAGGACCGGCCCCTCGACTTCCACACGCCCTACGGCTGCTCGAAGGGCGCGGCGGACCAGTACGTGCTCGACTACGGCCGCTCCTTCGGCCTGCCGACCGCCGTGCTGCGCATGTCCTGCATCTACGGGCAGCGCCAGATGGGCACGGAGGACCAGGGCTGGGTCGCCCACTTCCTCATCCGCGCGCTTCGGGGAGAGCCGATCAGCATCTACGGCGACGGCTGCCAGGTCCGGGACGTGCTGGACGTGAGCGACGCGGTGGACGCGTATCTCGGCGCCTGGAGGCGCATCGGCCATGTCAGCGGACGGGCCTTCAACCTCGGTGGTGGCCCCGCCAACGCGATCTCCCTGCGTCAGCTCATCGCGCATATCGGTGACCTGACCGGCCATCCGGTCGAGACGCGCTATGCCGATTGGCGCGCCGGCGACCAGCGCTACTACGTCTCGGACACGCGGCGCGCCCGCGCGGAGCTTGGCCTGCGCGCGCCGCGCCCCTGGCGGGAAGGCGTCGCCGCCCTGGCAGGATGGCTGCGGCAGCAGCACGGCGTCCCTGCCCGGGCCGAGGCCGCCCTGTCGTGACCGCCGCCCCGACGTGACCGGGACAGAGGGGTTCAGGCTGCTGATGACCGCCGACACCGTCGGCGGCGTCTGGACCTACGCGCTGGACCTTTCCCGCGGGCTCTCGACGCGCGGGGTCGAGACGGTGCTCGCCATCCTCGGGCCGGGACCCGGCGCGGACCAGCTCGCACGGGCAGCGTCCATCCCGGGGCTCACGCTGCTCCCCACCGGTCTGCCGCTCGACTGGCTGGCCGCCGATGCGGCCGAGACCATGAAGGCCGGCGCCGTGATCGCGGCCCTCGCGCGGGAAACGGGCGCGGAGCTCGTACACCTGAACAGCCCCGCCCTCGCCGCCGGCAACACCTTCCCTGTCCCCTTGGTAGGCGCCTGCCACTCCTGCCTCGCGACCTGGTGGGACGCGGTGCGCGGCGGCCCTCTGCCGCCGGACTTCGCCTGGCGCACCGAGTTGCTGCGCCGGGGCTACGCCGCCTGCGACGCGCTGGCCGCCCCCAGCCGCGCCTTCGCCGATGCCACCGCCCGGGCCTACGACCTGCCTCTGCCTCCTGCCGCCGTCCATAACGGCCGCGACCCGCTGCCCCGGGTAGACAACCCGCCTGCCGACCTCCTGACCGACTTCGCCCTGACTGCCGGCCGCCTGTGGGACACGGGGAAGAACATGGCGACGCTGGACCGGGCGGCCGCGCGGCTGGGCCTGCCCGTCCTCGCCGCCGGTCCGGTGGAGGGACCCGAGGGAAGCCGCGTCGCGCTCAAGCACGCGCATGCCGTGGGACGCCTGGACGAGGCCGCGCTCGCCGCCCTCCTGCAAGCCGCCCCGATCTACGTCTCCCCGGCCTATTACGAGCCTTTCGGCCTCGCGGTGCTCGAAGCCGCTCAGTTCGGCTGCGCCCTCGTCCTCTCCGACATCCCCTCCTTCCGCGAGCTCTGGGACGGCGCAGCCCTCTTCGTCGCAGCCGGCGACGATGCCGGCCTCGCTGACGCCATCGCGCGCCTCGAGACCGATCGCGAGGAGCGCGCGCGTCAAGGTGCCCTCGCGCGAGCGCGGGCACGCCGCTACACGGTGGACGCCATGGCCGACGCGATGCTCGATCTGTACAGACCGCTTCTCCGCGGTATCCGGCCGGAGACGGTGGCGGCGTGAGGTTCGTCTACTTCACCCATTCCCTCGCCTCCTGCTGGAATCACGGCAACGCGCATTTCCTGCGCGGCGTGCTGCGGGACCTCGTTCACCGCGGCCATGACGTGCTGGCGCTGGAGCCGGCCGGTGCCTGGAGCCTGGAGAACCTTCTCCGCGACCACGGCGAGGCGGGCCTCGACGCCTACCGCGCCGCCTATCCCGAACTGACGGCGCGCGTCTTCGCGGGTGAGGCCGGGGCGGAGGCAGCGCTGGACGGTGCCGATGTGGTCATCGTCCACGAGTGGAACGAGCCCGCGCTGGTCGCGGCCATCGGTCGCGCCCGCAGGCAGGGCGGCCGCTTCACGCTGCTCTTCCACGACACGCATCACCGCGCCGTCAGCGACCCGCAGGCGATCCGGCAGTTCGACCTGAACGGCTATGACGGCGTCCTCGCCTTCGGCGCCACGCTGGCCGAGGTGTATCGCCGCTGGGGCTGGGGCGACCGCGTCCATGTCTGGCATGAAGCGGCCGACACCCGCCTCTTCCATCCGCCCGCACAGGAGGGCCCGCGCGAGGGCCTCGTCTGGATCGGCAACTGGGGAGATGGGGAGCGCAGCGCGGAGCTGGAGAGCTTCCTCATGCGCCCGGCGCAGACCGTCGGACTCCCCCTCGACATCTACGGCGTCCGCTACCCCGACGAGGCGCGGGCGATGCTCGACCGCTACGGCGTCCGCTTCCGGGGCTGGCTGCCCAATGCCCGCGCGCCGGAGGTCTTTGCCCGCCACCTCGCGACCGTCCACGTCCCTCGCCGCTTCTATGTGGAGATGCTGCCGGGCATCCCCACCATCCGCGTCTTCGAGGCGCTGGCCTGCGGCATCCCTCTTGTCTCCGCCCCCTGGCAGGACTCGGAGCACCTCTTCCGCCCGGGCCAGGACTACCTCGTCGCCGAGGATGAGGCCGCGATGGTCCAGCACCTCACGGCGCTGCGCGACGACCCTGCCTTGCGCCGCAGTCTCGTCGAGAGCGGGCTGGAGACCATCCGTGCCCGGCACAGCTGCGCCCATCGCGTGGACGAGTTGCTGGCCATCCTCGCCTCGCTCGGCCGCCCGGTCACGGACGCCGCCTGACCATGCTTCCGCAGGACGAAATCCGTCGACGCGTCGAGGCGCTCGGCGAATGGTTCCATGATCTCGACCTCGGCGGCGTGCGGACGGCACCGAACCACTTCCTGTACGGCTACCCGGAGACGAAGTTCCGGCATTTCGCGCACATCGTCCCGGCGGACCTGACCGGCCGCAGCGTACTCGACATCGGCTGCAATGCCGGCTTCTACAGCATGGAGATGAAGCGTCGCGGCGCCGCCCGTGTGCTTGGCCTCGATTCGGACGACCGCTACCTCGCGCAGGCGCGCCTCGCGTCCGAGGTGAACGACCTCGACATCGAGTTCCGCAACCTCTCCGTCTACGACGTCGGCGCGCTCGGCGAGCGCTTCGACCTCGTGATCTTCATGGGCGTGCTCTATCATCTTCGCCACCCGCTGCTGGCCCTCGACCTCATCCACGAGCATGTCGCGGGCGATCTGATGCTCTTCCAGTCGATGCAACGCGGCGCGACCGAGGTGGAGCCGGTCGCACCCGACTACGACTTCTCCGAGACCGCCGTCTTCGACCGTCCCGGCTATCCGAAGCTCCACTTCATCGAGGAACGCTACGCCCACGATCCCACCAACTGGTGGGCCCCGAACGCCGCCTGCACCGAGGCGATGCTGCGCGCCAGCGGCTTCGCCGTCGTCGAGCACCCGGAGCAGGAAGTCTATCTCTGCCGTCGCGTCGAAGCCCCCTGGGGCGCCGGCGCCGTCTATCCGAAAAAGGAACCGCGCGCGTGATCGAAGCCGCGATGATCTGGAACGAACCCAACAACAAGTCCCATTGGGACCCGGCCATCGACCCGGACTGGTCGCAATTCGCCCGCATGGCGAAGCTGGCGGGCCAGGCGATCAAGGCGGAGCGGCCGAACCTGCCGCGCGTGCTCGGCGGCATGTCGCCGATCGACCCGTCCTTCGTGAACCGCCTGACCGGCTACGGCGTGATGGACGACATCGACGTCATCGCCGTGCACGGATTTCCGCTGGACTGGAATCTCTGGAAGATCGACGAGTGGCCCGCGAAGATCGATGAGATCCGCGCCGTGACCGACAAGCCCGTCTGGGTGTCGGAGGTCGGGATCTCCACCTTCGGCGCCGAGGAGGTGCAGGTCTGGGGCCTGGACCGCACGGCCGAGCTGCTGATCGGCAAGGCGCCCCGCATCCACTGGTACTCCCTCTACGACCTGCCCCAGTCCTGGGAGGCGACGACCCGCCACCGGGAGGCGGAGGGCTCCTCCTACTACCGTCACTTCTACATGGGCCTGCTGCGGGAGGACGGCTCCCCCAAGCCCGCCGCCGAACGCTTCGCCCGCCACGCGCCCGACATGGGCCTCTGCCAGTGGTTCCACTACCAGGACCACCGGCTGGACGATGCGGTCGCCTGGATGAAGCGCCTCGGCGTCACCTACCTCCGCACCGGCCTCTCCTGGGCCGATGTCTTCCGCCCCGACGCCATCGCCTGGTTCGACCGGCAGATGGAGGCGCTGCGCGACTTCAAGGTCACCGTGACCTTCTGCTTCACCCCGGAGCACCGCGGCCCCGGCCACCACCACACCAGCCCGCCCTATGAGCCGGCGGAGTTCGCCGAGTTCTGCGCCGACATGGTGCGGCGCTACGCCTGATCGCACCGGCTGCCCCCGGGAGAGGGAGAAGGAATTCTCCCTCTCCCCAGAGCTCTCACCCGCTTCTCTTGTTGTCGGGCTGCCGCGGAACGCGGACACAGCGACACTGCCATCTCCGCCGTCCGCGGCAGCCTATTAGAAGAAGATGAGTGGGGGTCCGGGAGAGCGAATTCCTTCTCTCCCCCGCAGCCGGCCTACCGCTGGATCGCCGCGAGCGGAAACCCGCGCAGATCCCGTCCGGCGGAGCGGAACACCGCGTCCTGCCGATGCCGCTTCTCCGCCGCCAGGGCCGGCACGCGCCGGCTGACGAACTCGCCGAGCGACAAGGCCGAGACCTGCCCCTCGGCGTTCACCGCCGCACGGCCGCCCAGGCCCTCCAGCACGGCGAAGGCGAAGACGCCGTTGCGGTCGTTGTAGCTGTCCAGCGCCTCCTGCACCGAGGTGGAGGCAGTCAAGAGGTACCGGCCCGTCTCGTTCCCCAGCGCCGCCAGGCTGTCCACGGTGAGCTGCCCGGAATGGCAGGTGTCCATGAACAGGAACCCGTCCCGCGCGCGGATGCGCGCGAGCGCCGAGACGAGCGCCTCGTCCTCGATCGCGGCGGCGCGCAGCGCCTGCCAGTTCGAGGTGTCGCGGACATCGGCCGGCAGGAAGATGAAGCGCCGGTCAGGCTCCGTCCGCAGCCCGTGGCCGGCCATGTAGAGGACGAAGGTGTCCTCGGGACGCGCACGCTCCGCGACGGTCGCCAGCGCCCGCATGATCCCGGCGCGGCTGGCCTGCTGGTCGGTCAGCAGGATCGTCTGGACCTCGCGGAACAGGCCGCTCGCGCGCGTGCGCAGCGTCTCCGCCACGCTGCGCGCGTCGGCCACGGCGAAGCGGAGGTTGAGCTGCGCGCTGGCGTACTGGTCCACGCCGATCGCGAGCACGATCAGGCGCCCGGCGGTGGCGGGCGGCTCCCGCTCCCCGTCGCGCCGGACCGTGATGGTCGGCCCCTCGGCGAAGAGCGCGCGGTCCTCGGCATAGAGCCGGGTCGCGACGCTGCTGCTGCCGGGGTCGAGGGGAATGTCGTAGGGCACCGCCACCCCGCGCGTGCCCGCGCCGCGCGCGGCGATCCGGTCGTTCACCAGAATGTCGAGCGGCCCGAGGCCGAGGCCGCGGTCCTCCGCCGTCAGGGTCAGGCGAAGCGCCACGGCCTCCGGTGGGACGGTGACGGCGGGGGCCATCGCCACCTCGCGGCAGCTGCCGTCCAGCAGCACGGCGCAGGCCGTCCCGGCGCGCAGGACGGGCAGGCGGGCGATTCGGGACCGGACGTCGCCCAGCTCCGCCATGCGGGCGGCGGCGCCGCTGGGATTGCCGGCCAGCGCCGCCCGCACTTCCGCGGGCGCGTAGAGGGCCCGGTAGGCCTGCTGGAAGGTGGCCCACTCCGCGGACTGGGCGCGGCCGCGGTTCAGGTGGACGCCGACCAGTTCCTGGCCGCCGCCGGGCGCGTGGTCGAACAGCCCCTCCGGCGTCCAGAGCGCCCATCGCCGCGCATCGGCGTGGACGAAGAGGGCGGCGCGCTCCTCCAGCTGGGCGTGGGAGTTGATGCCGTACCAGCGGATCGTGCCGTCCCCGAGTGCCGCGGCGATGAGGCCGTTCGTGGAAACCGCGAGACCCCAGGCGGTGCCGGGCAGGGTCTCCGAGGCCACCTGCCGCCCGGCGGCGTCGAAAAGACGGAGCTGCGTGTCGGTGCCGAGGACGAACCCGTCCTCGCGCGGCAGGATCGCGGCGCTGCGGGCGATCTCGCCCTCGTTCAGGCGCAGCGCGGCCTGGCCGAGGCGCGGGCGGTTCGTGTTGCGCCAGTCCGCGAGCGGGACGCGCGGGCTGGTCGTGCGCGCGGGCAGGAAGCCCTCCGCGGCCGGGGACTCCTCGAGCCGCCCCGCGGCGCCGTCGAAGACGAGGGCCGGGCCGTTCGAGGCGAACTGGAAGCGGACCTGCATCCCGTCCGCGGAGACGGCGAGGCCGCTGCCGGTATTCCGGAAATCCGCTGTCGCCGGGCGCGGCCCGCGCACCAGCCGCCCGTCCGGTCCCATCCGCCCCCAGCCCGGGTCGGAGGCCGCGAAGACGAGGCCCCCGCTCGGCAGGGAGAGCAGCTGGCCGATGGCGTCACGCGCGGCCGGCACGTCGGCCGGCGGGCCGAGGCCGAAATCGGCCCAGCGCCGGATCACGAAGGTGCGGTTCGGTCCCTGCCCCCCGATCCGGGCATAGCCGGCCGCGTGGAGCTGGCTGTCGCCCTCCCCGTCCCGGGCCCAGGTCACGGCGGGAAGGCCCTCGCCCTGCAGGCCGGTGACATCGGGGGTGTAGACGGTGCGCAGGTCCGTGGCGGCGAGCAGGTCCACCCGCAGCCGGTCCTCGTAGCCGACGGCCAGCAGCGTGCCGTCGGGCGAGAAGGCGAGGCCGTAGGGCCGCCCTCCCTGGATCGGCGCGCGATCCGCAACCTTCCGCCCGGAGGGATCGTAGATCCGCACGCGCCCGTCCGAGCCGGAGGCCGCGAGACGGTTGTCGGACGCGAAGGCGAGCATGCGTGCGGCGCCGGCGAAGCCCGTGTCCTCGAAGACCGGCGCGCCGGACCGCGCGTCCCAGACCCGCAGGCCCGCGCGCCCGGCAAGGCCAGCCGCCAGCCGCGTGCCATCGGGCGAGACGGCGAGGTGCAGCACCGGCGCCGGGAGATTCGGCAGGCGGGCGATGATCTGGCCGCTGTCGGCGTCGAGCACGTAGATGCAGAAGCCGGGGTCCCAGCCGCGGCCGGTGAAGCCCGCCGCGAAGACCCGGCTGCCGTCCGGCGTCAGGGCCACGGCGTAGAGCTCGCCCTCCTGCCCCGGGCCGATGGGTGGCCGCAGCACGGAACGGGCGCCGCCGTCCGGCAGGCTCCAGAGACGCAGCGTCTTGTCGTCGGCCACGGTGGCGAGCAGCCGTCCGCTGGCGTCGATCGCCAGCCGGTTCACCGGGGCCGTGTGGCCGCCCGCCTCCACCCGCAGCACGGGCGTGGCGGAGGGGCCGTTGGCCCCTTGGCCCGTCGGCGGGGGCGCCTGTCCCCCGGCCAGTACGGCCAGGGGCAGCAGGAGGAGAAGACGCCGGAGAAGGCGGTGCACGGCGGCCCGGATCAGCCCGCCAGCTCGAAGCCGCCGCCGGCGGCGGCGGCCTGCGCGGTGGCCACCGATTCGTTGAAGCCCTCCCGCCGCGCGATGTTGCTCGCGGCGAGTTGGCGGACATCGCCGCCCGAGGCCGCGCCGGGCTCCGGCACGGAGGCGAGGCGGACCGGTCCGGCGCCGCCGCGGCCGCCCGCGCCGGCGAAGGAGCGCGTCTCGGCGTAGCCGGCCGGCTGGCCGTTCACCTGCACCTGAGCGTAGCCGCGCTGGGCGGGCCGCAGCGTCACGCTCTCCCGCGCGGCGACGCGGCCCACCTCCGGCGCGCCGGGCTCCGGCCGCAGGCGCAGCACGACCACGTTCGGCGCGCGGGCGGAGACCGTGGCGCCGGTGCCTCGGCTGGCGATCGCGCGGTCCTTCACGCCGGGCGCCACGTTGTCGATCGCGGTGTCGAACTGCGCGCCGCGGGTCTGGATCTGGCCGCTGATCCGCTGGGCAAGGGCGATGTCGCGGTAGGTGCGGGCGCGCAGGTCGGCCATCTGGGCCTGCCCGGCCTCGCGCGGCATCCGGCCGCTGCGCACGGCCTCCCGCACCTGCTGCGCCTGGAGGAAGCGGCAGTCCATCAGCTGGTTGAAGGCGATCTGGGTGCGGTCCAGGCCGGCATTCTCGTTCGCCAGGTCGTTCGCGATGGCCGCGTTCAGCCCGGCCTGGTCGCGGTACTGCTGCTGGCGCGCGTTGAAGTAGCCGGCGGCGGCGCCGACCGCGGCACCGGTGCCCGCACCGATCAGCGCGCCGCGCCAGTTGCCGCTCGTGATCGCGCCGATGGCACCTCCCGTGAGCGCGCCGACGGCCGCCCCGCGCAGGATGTCCTCGGCGAAGAAATTGCCGGTGCTGTCGAGGGCGACGAGTTGCTGGCGGCAGCTGTCGCCGTCGTCGCTGCCGATTCGGCCTTCCCGGGTCATGTCGGCGCAGGCTGCGACAAGAAGTGACGTGGCGGTCAGGGCCGCGACGAGGCGGTTGGGGCGGGTGGTCACGGGCGGCGCCTCGCTCTGGCTCGGGGGAAGGCCAGGATACTGGCCCTTACAGGCCGGTAACAGGGGGCCGACGCTCACGGTGTCGCCCGCGATGGTCGCGTGCGTCGCGCGCGGGTCACGCGGCCGTGCGGATGCCGTCGCGGTTCCCCCACACGACCCGCAGCGGCGCGGCAAGCGGCGCCTTCATGGCGGTACGGCACGAATCGGATGAAAGGGATCGGGTGGTGGGCGCGACAGGGATTGAACCTGTGACCCTTCGCGTGTGAAGCGAATGCTCTCCCGCTGAGCTACGCGCCCGAAGAGGGGGGCGGGATATCCCCGGGCCACCGGCCCTGTCAAGGAGAGGTCGCGGCGGTTCCTGCACCGGCTCGGCGTCCACCCGCATCCCGTCCAGCCGGCAGGCTCTCCCCGCGCGGCTGCGCAACCTCGCGCGACCCGGACACCAATCTCGTAGCAACCGCCTGGATCGGCCCCGTCCACAACCGGCAGCGCCTATCCCGACCGTCCCTGTGGGAAGTGCTGCACCTCGCCGGGGATCGCGACCCAGTGATGCATCGACTCTTCCCACACCGAACGGACCGGCGCCGGGAAGTCCGGATCGGCGATCGCACCCACCGCCACGCCGATCATGGCCGGGTGCCTCGCCGTCCTCGCATAGACCGTCGATCCGCAGACCGGGCAGAAGAAGGACTCGAAGACGCTGCCCGTCGCGGTCGGCCGGGCGAAGCGCGTCGATTCCCCGAAGAAGTGCACCGCATCGGCCGGATAATAGGCGAGCACGCCGAAGGGCGAGCCGCTTCGTCGCTGGCAGAACCGGCAGTGGCAGGCGACCACCGCCGGGATCAGCGCCGGCAGGGTGACCACGAGCTGTCCGCACTGGCACGCCGCCCTCATCGGAATCCGCCCCCGCCCGGTTCGCGCCAGCGTAGCGCCCGCGGTGGCCCCGACAATGGCAGGATACCGCGGCGCGGAAGCGCCCGGCGCCACGGCCGGGCATGCGGATTCCAGCGCGAACGCGGGCCGCGCGCGTCTGGCACTTCGCGGCACGCAACCCATCTTCACGCGATGACGCCGGACGTCCGGCGCCGGAGGGTGCGGGATGGGCTTGCGCAAGGGATGGCTGGCCGGGCTCGCGCTGATCGCGATCTCCCCGCTCGGGATGCCGGCCTCGCGGGCCGCGGCGGAGCCCGTCACGCTTCTCTACACCGTCCAGGCCATGGGCATGACCGTCATGGAGGTGCAGGTCGCGATGGACCTGACCGACGCGGGCTACGGCGTCGAGTTCCGCTCCCGGCTGCGCGGGATGGCGGTGGCCTTCGGCAGCGGGCAGCAGGTCACGCGCGTCACCGGCACCTGGTCGGGGGACGCCGCCCGGCCCATCCGCTACGACGCCGAGGGCGTGTGGCGGGGCGAGCCGCGGCGCACCCTGGTCGAGTGGCCCGGCGGGCAGCCGGCGATCCGCGCCATGGTCCCCCCGAACGATGCGGAGCGGGAGGAAGTGCCGGAAGCGCTCCGGCGCGGCACGGTGGACACGCTCTCGGCCGTCGCGCAGCTCGTCCGCCAGGTGCAGCGGACCGGGCGCTGCGATTCCACCGCGCGCATTTTTGACGGCCGCCGCCTGACCGAGATGGCCGCCCGGACGGAGGGGCAGGAGGCGATCTCCGGCGGGCGCGGCGAGTGGTCGGGCCAGGCCCTGCGCTGCCGCTTCGACGGCAGGCTGGTCAGCGGCTTCCGCCGGAACGACAACGGCGAGGAGGCCCGACGTCCGCAGACCGGCCATGCCTGGATGGGCGCCGCGCGTCCCGGCGGACCGGTCGTGCCGGTGCGGATCGAGAGCCCGAGCCGCTGGTTCGGCACCCTGACCGTCCGGTTGGCCGAGGTGCAGTCCCCGGTCCGGCCCGCCGCCGCCCAGCGCTGAGGCGCGGCGGCTAGGCGGGAAGAAGCGCCTCCAGCGCCGCGGGAAGGTCCGCGGGGGTGGCCACGACCGGCGCTCCCTCGGCCATGGCGGGCGGGCCGTAGCCCCAGGTGGCGAAGAGCGGCGCGATGCCGGCGGCGCGCGCCGAGCGGACGTCGTTGCTGTGGTCGCCGACGAGGACCGCGCGCCCGGCCTCCGCCTCCAGCCCCGACAGGATCGCCAGCGGATGGCCCGGATGCGGCTTGCGGACGGGGAAGCTGTCCCCGCCCCCCACCGCCGCCAGCAGCGGCAGCAGGCCGAGATCGGCCAGCACCAGCCGTGCCGCCTTCTCCGGCTTGTTGGTGCAGACGGCCAGGCGCCAGCCGGCCCCGGCCAGCGCGGCCAGGGCCTCCGGGATGCCGGGGAAGAGCCGGGTCTCGACGGCGGCGTTCACCTCGTAGTCGGCCAGGTATTCGGCCACCAACTCCGCGGAGAAAGGCAGGTCCCGCGCCGCGCAGGCGCGCTGGACGAGCACCGCCACGCCGTCCCCGATCATCCCCACCACATCAGCCCGGGTGAACGGCGGACGGCCATGGGCGGCCATCAGCCGGTCCAGCGCGGCGTGAAGGTCGGGCGCCGTGTCCAGCAGGGTGCCGTCGAGGTCGAGGAGAGCGACGCGGGTCATGAAGGACCTGTATCAGCCCCGGGCGCGACGGAAAGGGGCGGTTCACCGAATTACAAACAGCAATGCGAGTTGACGCGGCGTCCGCGCGGCCGGGCTTGCGGGCGGCAGAGGGGTGGGGCTTATCGGACCCATGCCGAACGCCGCCATCCTCCTCGCCGCCGGGCTGGGCACCCGGATGCGATCCGCCCTGCCCAAGGCGCTGCACCCCATCGCCGGCCGGCCGATGCTGCAGCACCTGATCGCCGCCTGCGCGCCAGTCTTCGACCGGATCGTGGTGGTGGTCGGGCCGGACATGCCGGCGCTGGAGAAGGCCGCCGCCCCGCACGCGACGGTGGTGCAGGCGGAGCGCCTGGGCACCGGCCACGCCGCGCTCCAGGCCGCGCCGCTGCTGGAGGGCTTCGCGGGGAACGTGGCCGTCCTCTACGCCGACAACCCGCTGATCGGGACGGAGACGCTGCGCCGCCTCCTGGCCGCCCGGGAGACGGCCGACCTCGCCCTGCTGGCGATGCGCCCCGCCGATCCCGGCCGCTACGGCCGCGTGCTGCCGCACCCGGATGGCGGGATCTCCCGCGTGGTGGAGTGGAAGGACGCGACCGAGGCGGAGCGCGCGGTCGGCCTCTGCAACGTGGGCGTCATCTGCGCCGAGGCGCGACGCCTGTTCTCCTGGTTGCGCGCCGTTCCGGCGAGCCCCACGACCGGCGAGTTCTACCTCACCGAGGCCGTCGCCGCCTGCCGCGCCGAGGGCGGCCGCGCCGTGGCGGCGGAGGCGCCGGAGGCCGAGTGCCGCGGCATCAACTCCCGGATCGAACTCGCCGCGGCCGAGGCCGTGGTGCAGGCCGCGCTGCGGGAAGCGGCCATGGCCGGCGGCGCCACCCTGACCCGGCCGGAGAGCGTCACCTTCTCCCACGATACGCGGACCGGCCAGGACGTGACGATCGGCCCCGACGTGGTCTTCGCGACGGGCGTGACGGTGGAGGACAGCGTCGAGATCCGCGCCTTCTCCCACCTGGAAGGCTGCACGGTGAAGGCCGGGGCGGTCATCGGCCCCTTTGCCCGGCTGCGGCCCGGCACGGTGGTCGGCCCCGGCGCGCATGTCGGCAACTTCGTGGAGCTGAAGGCCGTGGCGCTCGGCGCGGGCGCCAAGGCGAACCACCTGACCTACCTCGGCGATGCCGAGGTGGGCGCGGGCAGCAACATCGGGGCGGGCACCATCACCTGCAACTATGACGGCTTCGCCAAGCACCGGACCACCATCGGCGCGGGAAGCTTCGTCGGATCCAACGCCACGCTCGTCGCGCCGCTCTCGATGGGAGAGGGCGCCTTCGTCGCCGCCGGAAGTACCGTCTCGTCAGACGTGCCGGCGGATGCCATGGTTTTCGGAAGGGCGCGTCAGGAGGTCAAAGAGGGCCGCGCCGCGGCCTTCCGGGCTTCCCGCAGGAGGGAGAAGCGCTGATGTGCGGGATCGTCGGCGTCGTCGGGCGGCAGGACGCCGCACCCCGGTTGCTGGAGGCGCTGCGGCGCCTGGAATACCGCGGCTATGACAGCGCGGGCATCGCCACCCTGGTGAACGGCCATGTGGAGCGGCGCCGGGCGGAGGGAAAGCTCGGAAACCTCGCCACCGTGCTCGACCACGACCCACTGCCCGGCACCACCGGCATCGGCCACACGCGGTGGGCCACCCACGGCGCGCCGACCACCCGGAACGCCCATCCCCACGGCACGTCCCGCGTCTCCGTGGTCCATAACGGCATCATCGAGAACCACGCGGAGCTGCGCGCCGAGCTGGAGGCCGAGGGGGCGGAGTTCGAGACGGAGACGGACACCGAGACCTTCGCCCGGCTGGTGGACCATCATCTCGCGCGCGGCGACTCACCAGAGGCGGCCTTCTCCGGCGCGCTGAAGCGGGTGCACGGGGCCTTCGCGCTGGCTGCGGTCTTCGCTGGCCACGGCAAGAAGCTGCTCGCCGCCCGGCAGGGTGCGCCGCTCGCCATCGGCTATGGCGAGGGAGAGATGTTCATCGGCTCCGACGCGCTCGCCCTCGCGCCGCTGACCCGCCGCATCGCCTATCTCGCGGAGGGCGACTGGGCCGTGGTGGGCGAGGCCGACGCCCAGGTGTTCGACCCCCAGGACCGGCCGGTGGAGCGGGCGATCAAGATCACCGCCCTCTCCGGCGCCGCGCTCGGCAAGGGCAACTACCGCCACTTCATGGAGAAGGAGCTGCACGAGCACCCCGCGGTGATCGGCGACACGCTCCGCCAGTACATCGAGCCCTCCACGCGCGCGGTGTCCCGCCCGAACCTGCCCTTCGATCCCGCGACCCTGCCGCGGCTCTGGCTGTCCGGCTGCGGCTCGGCCTTCCTGGTCTGCCAGACCGCCCGCTACTGGTTCGAGACGCTGGCCCGCCTCCCGGTGGACTGCGACGTCGCCAGCGAGCTGCGCTACCGCGACCCGCCGCTCGCCGAGGGTGGGGCGGCGATGTTCGTCTCCCAATCCGGCGAGACGGCGGACAACCTCGCCGCGATGAAGCTGCTGCGCCATGGCGGCCAGGCGCTCGTCTCCGTGGTCAACGTGCCCGAGAGCACGATGAGCCGGGAGAGCGATGCGACGCTGATGACAGTCGCGGGGCCGGAGATCTCCGTGGCCTCCACCAAGGCCTTCACGGCCCAGCTGTCCGTCCTTGCCTGCCTCGCGCTGAACTTTGCCCGCGCCCGGGGCGCGATGGATGCGGCGGAGGAGGCGCGGCTGACGGCGGCGCTGCTGGAGGTGCCGGAGCACGCCGCGCGCCTGCTGGAGGATGGCGCCGAGATCGAGGCCGTCGCCGCGGAGGTAAAGGACGCGCGGGACGTGCTCTACCTCGGCCGCGGGAGCATGTTCCCCATCGCGATGGAAGGGGCGCTGAAGCTGAAGGAGCTGTCCTACATCCACGCCGAGGGCTATGCCGCCGGCGAGATGAAGCACGGCCCGATCGCGCTCATCGACGCGTCCGTGCCGGTGATCGCGCTCTGCCCTTCCGGGCCGCTCTTCGAGAAGACGGCGTCGAACCTGCAGGAAGCGGCGGCGCGCGGCGGGAAGATCATCGCCTTCACGGACGAGGTCGGGGCGCCGGCGCTGCGGCGCTTCGCGCACCGGGTGGTGACGCTGCCGACGGTCGATCCCTTCGTCGCCCCGATCCTGCACGCGATTCCCGTGCAGATGCTGGCCTACCACGTGGCCGTGCTGAAGGGGACCGACGTGGACCAGCCGCGCAACCTCGCGAAGGCCGTGACGGTGGAGTGATGCCGGCGGAGGATACACGCCCGGGCCAGGGCCCGGGCGTGTGCGGCCGGATCAGTCGCCCAGCGCGGCCACCGCGGTGTCGGGCGTGAAATGCCCGCACCAATCCTCGCGCGAGACCACCGGCCACAGGCCGTGTGCCTCCGGGCTCGGCTGGGACACCGGCGGGTTGTAGCGGCACAGGCCCTCGCGGCCGGCGGACTTCACGCCGTGGTCGTCGAAGAAGCGGCAGCGGGTGCAGGCAACGTCGGGGGAATGGGACATGGTCATGGCGCGCTCTCCTGTATGACGGGGTAACGGCCGGCCCTGCCGCGGGGCGAACGGGGCGCCCTTCACAACCGGTTGGAAATCGGGAAGCATTCTCAACTACTTGGTGCATTCGGAGTGCGGGTGATGCCCAGCCTTGGGCCTGCCCGCTGATCGCGCCCGGGCCGGGGCGGGTGACAGGCCCGGGCCGCCGCCCCATCATCTGGCCCGGTCCCCCCGCCGAAAGCCGCCGAGGAAAGGTCCCCCATGCTCGACACCGTCTCCAAGCTCGTCCTGAAGGACAACGGCCTGTTCCGTCAGGCCAACCGGGTCGGGGACCAATGGGTCACCGCCGCCTCGGGCAAGACGATCTCCGTGAAGAACCCCGCGACGGGGGAGGTGATCGGCACGGTCCCGGCCCTGTCGCGTGAGGAGACGCGGGCCGCGATCGCGGCCGCGAAGGCCGCCCAGCCCGCCTGGCGCGCGATGCTGGCGAAGGAGCGCTCCGCCATCCTGCGGCGCCTCTTCACCCTCATGCACGAGAACGTGGACGACCTGGCCGCGATCATGACGGCGGAGCAGGGCAAGCCGCTGGCGGAGAGCAAGGGCGAGATCGCCTATGCCGCCTCCTTCATCGAGTGGTTCGCGGAGGAGGGGAAGCGCGTCTACGGGGACATGATCCCGACCTTCAAGCAGGGCGCCCGCGTCCTGGTGATGAAGGAGCCGATCGGCGTCTTCGCGGCCATCACGCCCTGGAACTTCCCCGCCGCCATGATCACCCGCAAGGCCGGGCCCGGATGGGCCGCGGGCTGCACGGGGGTGATCCGCCCGGCCTCTCAGACGCCCTTCTCCGCCCTCGCCATCGCCGTGCTGGCGGAGCGCGCGGGGATGCCGGCCGGCGTGTGCAACGTCATCACCGGCCCCGCCTCCGAGCAGGGCGAGGAGCTCTGCACCAACCCCGACGTGCGGAAGCTCTCCTTCACCGGCTCCACGGAGGTCGGCCGGAAGCTGTTGGAGCTCTGCGCCGGCACGATCAAGAAGACGAGCATGGAGCTCGGCGGCAACGCCGCCTTCCTCGTCTTCGACGACGCCGACCTGGACGCGGCGGTGGTCGGCGCCATGGCGAGCAAGTTCCGCAACACCGGCCAGACCTGCGTCTGCGCGAACCGCATCTTCGTGCAGGAGGGCGTCTATGACGCCTTCGCCGCGAAGCTGAAGGCGGCCGTCGAGGGGCTGAAGGTCGGTAACGGCATGGAGGCCGGCGTCACCCAGGGCCCGCTGATCAACGCCGACGCCGTGGCGAAGGTGGAGGAGCATATCGCCGACGCCACCGGCCTCGGCGCCAAGGTCCTGACGGGCGGCAAGCGCCACCCTCTCGGCGGCAACTTCTTCGTGCCGACTATCCTGACCGACGTGCCCCTCTCGGCAAAGGTGCTGAAGGAGGAGACATTCGGCCCCATGGCCCCGCTGATCCGCTTCAAGGACGAGGCGGAGGGCATCCGCATGGCGAACGACACGGAGTTCGGCCTGGCCGCCTATTTCTACGCCCGCGACGTCGGCCGCATCTTCCGCGTGGCAGAGGGGCTGGAGAGCGGCATCGTCGGCATCAACGAGGGCATCATCTCCACCGAGGTCGCACCCTTCGGCGGCGTGAAGGAGAGCGGCCTGGGCCGTGAAGGCAGCAAGTACGGGATCGAGGACTACCTGGAGATCAAGTACTGCCTGCTCGGCGGCGTCTGAATCAGAACGGGGGAGACCTTCGTCTCCCCCGTCCTGGACGAAGGGCCCCTGCCCCGCCGTGACTAGCGCGACGCCTTGTAGAGCTTCGTCGCGATCTCGAACATTTCCTCCGGCGCGTAATTCGGCGCGAAGGCCGAGGGGATGCCGGTCAGGTCGTGGATCTTCCCGCCCTCCGGCATCCCGTCCACCACCTCCAGCTCGCCCGGCGGGTCGCCCGGAAGCGCCATCTCGCCATTGCCCCAGATGCCCGACATCTCCTTGTAGTCGTTCGGGCTGAAGCGATAGAGGCGGCGGTGCGAGCCCTCCGCGAGGTACTTCTGGCATTCCGGGATGTTGCCCAGCGGGATGTTCGGCACCGGCAGCATCTTCTCGATGTCGACGCCCGTGATGTTCTTCAGCGCCAGCGCGTAGGCGTGGGCGTGCACCGAGCCGCGCACGAGCAGGTAACCGCAGACCTCGCGGCCCGTCGGGTCCGTCAGCGTCTCGTAGACTCGCAGCTTGTGCAGGCGGGCGCCGCATTCCAGGTGGAAGTTGTGCAGCAGGTCCATGACCACGTTGCCCGTCGTGGTCACCATGTCCACATTCCAGGACATGGAGTTGGAGTTCACCGGCAGCGCACCGCCAGCGCCCGACGCGAAGGAGGCGAAGGAACGAATGTCCTTCATCGCCTCGAAGGGCGCGCCGGAGATGTCGCCGCCATCCCCTTCGTCCGCACCCTCCTTGTCCGGGCCGTTGTTGAGCATGGCAACGCCGTTGCTGACCAACTCCACATGCCCCAGCTCCTCCGCCGTGATGGCGGCGACGAGGGAGTAGAAGGGACGTAGCTTCGACTTGGACCGGAAATTGAAGCTCTGGAACATGTAGTTCCCGAGCGTGGACATCTCACCATACTTGCCGCCCAGGAGCTCCTGCAGCGCCGCAGCGGCGTTGGGGTCGGCCTTCTTCGGCGCGGGAATCTCGGTTTGTAGCTTGTCGACGCGCAGGAACACGGGGCGGCCTCCTCAGGACGTGCCGCCGGGTAACGGCGGCTCCTGCCCAGGGTTCGCCCGCGGTTTGCGAATGTTTCGCGATTTTCCGAGAGCAACGCGAACGAGAGCGGCGGGTTGCCGCTCCCGTCCAGGCTCAGCGCGCGGGGGTGGCCGGCGCCGGTGCGGCCGTCGGCTCGGTCCGGCCGCGATCGCGGTGACCACGGCGCGGAGCAACCTCTTCCCGCGTCAGGGCGCCGTCGCCATTCGCGTCACGGGCGCGGAACATCGCCTCGGCGAAAGGACGGAGCTCGGCCAGACTGACCTTCCCATCCCGGTCGGCGTCCATGGCGCGGAAGAAGGCGCCGCCGCGCGCGGTCATCCGCTCCAGCCGCTCGGGTGAGGCGGGGCGGCCGCGCTGCGCCGCGATCTCGCCGGCCATATAGTTGCGAAACTCCTCCTGCGTCACGCCGCCGTCGTTGTTGGCGTCCGCGCGCGCGAAGCGGGCGGACAGCGCGGCCCAGCCCTCGTCGCCCGTGATGCGGCCGTCGCGGTTGGCGTCCGCCTCGGCGAAGATCCGCTCGCCCATGCGGGCGCCGCGCTCCTGCGCGATGGCAGGCACGGCGATCGCGGCCGTGCCGCCGAGGGCAGCGACGGCCACGGCGGCGATGGTGAATTTCCGGGTGCGGGTCATGTCGGCTCGTCCTCCTTGAGACGAGCCGAATCTAGGAAGCGCCTGTAACGGACCGATGCGGCCCGCGTGAGGAAGCGTGACGCCCGCTCAGGCCCGCGGCGGCGTGCCCGGCTCTCCCAGGTCCCACCACAGCCCGGCAAAGGCGGTCAGCCCCTCCCGCACCATGGCCGGCAGAACGTGCTCGTCCGGCCCGTGCTGCTTGCAGCCATTGTAGGAGTGCGGCACCCAGACCAGCGGCACACCGAGATGGTCCACGAAGACATCGCCCGGCAGCCCGCCGGATGCATTCGGGATCACCTGCACCCGCCCGCCGAGTGACTTCTCCATGCTTGCCTGTGCCCAGCGCACCCAAGGGGCGTCCGGATCGGTGCGCGACGCCGGCATCCGCATCCCGGCGTTCTCGATCGTCACCTTCTGCAATCCGTGCGCGTCCAGATGCTTCCGAAGCGCCGGCTCGAAGCGCGCGGGATCGCAGTCCACGGTCGTGCGGATCTGGCAAGTCGCGCGGGCATCCGGCGCCACCGCGTTCACCGGGCTCTCCGGCCTGCCGCTGATCATCGCGAGCACGATGAAGGACGCCCAGCCATAAATCTTCTCGGCCGAGGTGAGGCCGGGCTCGCCCCAGTCCTCGTCCACCGTGGCTGCGCCCTCCCCACCGCCGACCGGGCAGCCGGCGAGCACGGCGCGGACGGAGTTCGGCACCGTCTCACCCGGCAGCCAGTCGCGCACGGCGATGCGGCCCTTCGAATCGATGATGGAGGCGATGGCGTGGCACAGCAGCACCGCGGGATCGGTGGTCAGCCCGCCCCAGTGGCCGGAATGCACCCCGCCCTCCCGCAGCTTCGCCACAAGGTCGAAATGGAAGCTGCCGCGCGTGCCCGTGGCGATGGTCGGCAGGCTCGGATCGACCCGCGGCCCGTCCGAGGCGATGAGCGCATCCGCCGCCAGCCTCTCCCGGTTTGCCCCGACGAAGCTGCGCAGCCCCCGCGAGCCACGCTCCTCCGACATCTCCAGCACGAACTTCACGTTCGCGCCGAGCTTGCCCTCGCGCTCCGCCAGCACCGCCTCCAGCGCCGCCAGATTGATGGCGTGCTGCCCCTTGTTGTCGGCGGTGCCGCGGCCGTACCAGCGCCCGTCGCGCTCCGTCATCACCCAGGGGTCCAGGCCCGGCGCCCACTGGTCCTCCAACCCCCGCACCGTATCGCCATGCCCGTAGAGCAGGACGGTCGGCTTCGACCGGTCCTCGATCCGCTCCGCCGTCAGCAGGGGCGGCGCGCCCGGCTCCGGGTTCTCGTGGATGGTGCGGGAAAAGCCCATGCGGTCCAGCCAGGGCCCGATCGCGTCCGTGAGGTAGCGGCGGAGATCCGCCTCATGCCCAGGATCCTGCGAGGTGGAGGGAATGGCGACGAGCGCCGCCAGCCGGTCGCGGAAGCCGCCGCCATCGAATTCCCCCTGCGCCCGCGCGATCGCGCCGTCCCGGCTACCCATGGCCGTCCCTCCAGATCAGACAGGAAAGGCTTGTGCCGCCGCGCCGCCCCGGAATCCAGGCCCGGCGGCTGACCTCAGCGCGTGCGGGACGGGCTGGACACGCCCCCACCGCCTGCGCCGACCGACCCGCCGCCCCCACCGCCGCCCAGCAGGGCGCCGGCGATGGCCGGCAGGGCCAGCGCGGCCAGCGGCACCGCGACAGCGCCCGCCCCGGCACCGGCCAGGGGAAGCGAAAGGCCGCTCGGGGCCGGGGCCCAGGGCGCGACACCGGCCGGGCGGGACGTCAGCCGCGGCACGGCGCCGCGCGGCGGCACCACCACCCCGGCCTCCGCCGGCACGACCACCGTGCGGAGCTGCGCCTGCGCCGGGGCCGACGCCGCGGCGAGGCCCAGGACGAGGAGAAAGGCGCTACTCCGCATCCGGCTGCTGCTCCGGCACGGTCTCGGAGAAGGCGGGCAGCGTCATGCAGGCGGCCTCCGCGGCGAGCAGTCTCGGGAAGCGGAGCTCCACCCCGAAGCGGCGGGCATTGTACATCTGCGGCACGAGGCAGAGATCGGCGATCGTCGGCTGCGTCCCGAAGAGGAACGGTCCCGCCTGGTCGCGGATCAGCGCCTCGCAGGCCTCCAGCCCCTCGGTGATGACGTCGCGCGCCCAGCCCTGCACTGCCTTCTCCTCGAGGCCGAGGGAGCGCAGCCGGGCCAGGACCTTCAGGTTCTGCACGGGATGGATGTCGCAGGCGATCGCCAGAGCGAAGCCGCGGATGCGGGCCCGCGCCAGCGGGTCCTTCGGCAGGAGCGGCGGCCTGGGATGCGTCTCCTCCAGCCACTCGATAATCGCGAGCGACTGGATGAGCGCCGTGCCATTCTCCTCCAGCGTGGGGACGAAGCCCTGCGGGTTGAGGGAGAGATAGGGCGCCGCGCGCTGCTCGCCGCGGCGCAGGTGATGGAAAACGGGCTCGGCCTTCAGGCCCTTGAGGCAGAAAGCGATGCGGACGCGCCAGGACGCGGTCGAGCGATAATACCCGTGCAGCCGCACCAGCCGTGTCTCCCCCGCTTCGCCTGCCGGAACATGCGGTCAGCCGGCGATATGAGTCAAACCGATTTGGACGTTACGCGAAAGTCACGTGTGGCTGATGGAAGACGCCATCCCGGGCGTCAGCGGCGACCCAGCAGCTGTCGGGCCACGATCACGCGCATGATCTCGTTCGTCCCCTCCAGGATGCGGTGAACGCGCAGGTCCCGGACAAGCTTCTCCACCCCGTAATCGTGCAGATAGCCGTAGCCGCCGAGGAGCTGCAGCGCCTCGTCCGCGACGCGGTGGCCGGTATCGGTCGCGAAGCGCTTGGCCATGGCGCAGAAGGAGCCGGCATCCGGCGCGCGCGCGTCCAGCTTCCCGCAGGCCCGCCAGAGCA
Organism: Muricoccus radiodurans; assembly: GCF_050154705.1. Classification (GTDB taxonomy): domain Bacteria; phylum Pseudomonadota; class Alphaproteobacteria; order Acetobacterales; family Acetobacteraceae; genus Roseomonas; species Roseomonas radiodurans. Next base: position 2,022,830 of record NZ_CP189561.1, read on the forward strand.
GGGCCCGCGCCGCCTCCAGCTCCGTCGCCATGTCGGCCAGGCGGAACTGCGTCGCCTGGAAATCCGCCACGGACTTCCCGAACGCCCGGCGCTCCCGCACATAGCCCAGCGCGATGTCGAGCGCCCGCTGCGCCCCGCCGATGGAGCAGGCGGCGATGTTCAGCCGCCCCCCGTCCAGCCCGGCCATGGCCAGGCGGAAGCCCTGCCCCTCCCCGCCCAGCAGCGCCGCGGCCGGGACCTTGGCGGACTGGAAGTCCATCGTCCGCGTGGGCTGGGCGTTCCAGCCCATCTTCCTCTCGTTCGCGCCGAAGGAGAGCCCCTCCGTCTCCTTCGGGATCAGCAGCGCGGAGATGCCGTCAGCCCCCTCCCCGCCCGTCCGCACCATCGTCAGGTAGAGGTCCGAGGTGCCGGCGCCGGAGATGAACTGCTTCGACCCGTCCAGCACATAGCCCTCATTGTCCCGCCGGGCGCGCGTGCGCAGCGCCGCCGCGTCGCTCCCCGATCCGGGTTCCGTCAGGCAGTAGGAGGCGATCTCCTCCATCGTCACGAGCTTCGGCAGGTAGCGGGATCGCTGCTCCTCGCTCCCCCAGCGGTCGATCATCCAGGCGACCATGTTGTGGATGGACAGGAAGGCCGAGACGACCGGGCAGCCCGTCGCCAGCGCCTCGAACACCACCGCCGCATCGAGCCGCGTCAGCCCCGCGCCCCCGGACTCCTCCCGGACATAGAGCGCCGCCATGCCGAGCGACGCGGCCTGCCGCATCTCCTCCACCGGGAAGTGCCGGGCCGCGTCCCACTCCAGGGCCTTGGGCGCCAGCACGTCCCGGGCGAAGTCGAGGGCCACGTCGCGCAGGGCCCTTGTGTCCTCCGGCAGCTCGAAGGCGTTATCGAGGGGCATGATCCGTTTCCTCCGTTTCCCCATAGGGCCGCGCGCGGCCGCCCGCGTCCAGCTTCTGGCCCTCGCGATCGCTCTGCTGGCCGCTCCGGCCCGCGCGGCGTCCCCCGAGTTGACGCGGGAGACGGCGGGCGCGCTGGGCAGCTTCATGCAAATCTGCGCCCGTCTCATGCTCGGCGGCGACACCGCCGCGGCGGCGGCCACCGCCGGCCTCGTCGCGCTGCCCGCCGCCGAGGCGACGCGCGTGCTGCACGGCGCGCGCGGCCGGGTCTTCGCCGCGCGCGGCTCCGCCATCGGCACGATGGTGCTGCTGCTGCCCGAGCGCCCCCTCGGCTGCTCCATGCGGCTGGAACGGATGGACGTGGCCGGGGCCGAAAGCCTCTTCACCCGCCTCGCCGAGAGCATCGCCCGCCCCGGCCTGAGCGTCACCCGCGCCTATGACGGCACCATCCCCACGCCGAACGCCCGTCCTTCCCGGCAGATCACCTACCGCCTGTCCACGGGGGTGGCGGGGCGGCCGGACTTCGCGATGCTCTTCACCGGCAATGACGACCCGGCGGTCGGCACGCAGGGCGTGCTGACCTTCGGCACGGCGGCCCCGCGCGGCCAGTAGGATCAGGCCGCCAGCGCCCGCACCGGCGCGTCCAGCCGCGCCGCGATCTCCGCCAGCCGCGCGCGCGCCGTCTCCAGGTTCCGCGCCTTCACATGGCCGAAGCCGCGGATGCCGCCCCAGGCCTCCACCCACTCCGCGACCGTCGCGTGGTTCTCCGGCGTCAGCCGCACGAGCATCGCCTCCAGCCCGGTGCGGAATTCGCCGATCAGCGCCCGCTCGGTCCGGCGCTCCTCCGTGCGGCCGAAGGGGTCGAGCATCGTGCCCCGCACCACCTTTCCGTGCCGCAGCAGCCCCATCGCGCGGAGCATCCACGGACCGTAATCCCCCTTCAGGGGCAGGCCGGTGTCGGGATCGCGCTTGCTGAAGATCGGCGGCGCGAGGTGCAGCACCGGCCGCTTCGTGCCGGTGAAGTGCCGGCGCAGGGATTCCTGCCACGCCGGATCGGCGTGCAGCCGCGCCACCTCGTACTCGTCCTTGTAGGCCATCAGGCGATGGAGCTGCACGGCAACAGCGCGCGACACCCGCTCCTCACCCGGCAGCATCGCGGCCTCCGCCGCACGGACCTTCGCGATGACGTCCGCGTAGCCCCGTGCATAGCGGGCGCTCTGATACGCGGTCAGGTCCGCCACCCGCCGCGCCACCAGCGCGTCGAGCGTCTCCGGTGCGCGCGGCGCGGCCGGCTCCGCCAGCGCCGCGGCCCGGCCGAGCCCGAAGGCCTGGACGTTCCGCTCCACCTCCGCGCCGTTCATCTCGATCGCCCGCAGGATCGCCCCGGCCGTCAGAGGCACGAGGCCGCGCTGGAAGGCCGCGCCGAGCAGGAAGACGTTCAGGAAGATCGCATCCCCTAGCGCCTCCTCCACCCGATGCGCGGCCGGCAGCGCGAAAAGGTCGCGCGACACGACCCGCAGGCTGTCCAGCATGGCGCCGGCATCCGGCCGCGCCGCCCCGCGCAGGAAGCCGGCGGTCGGCGCCAGATCCGCGTTCACGACCGTCGCCGTCCGCCCGGCCGAGAGCAGTGGCCGCACCACCCGCCCCTGCGCCCCCACCATGTCCGCCGCGACGAGCAGATCCGCCTGCCCCGCCCCGATGCGCGGCCCGGCCAGCGTCTCCGGCGCCGCGCCCGGCGCCCCGATGCGGAGCTGCGCCTGCACCCCGCCGCCCTTCTGGGCAAGGCCGAGCTGATCCATCGTCCGCACCGGCCGCCCATCAAGATGCGCCGCCATTGCCAGCACCGCCGAGAGCGCCGTCACCCCCTGCCCGCCCACGCCGGCGACCACGATGTTCCACGCCTCGTCGCGAAGGGCGGGCAGAACGGGTTCGGTCAGGTCGCCCGGTACCGCCTCCGCCTCCGGATGCGCAGCGACCTCCGCGCCCTCGAGCGAGACGAAGGACGGGCAGAAGCCCTTCACGCAGGAGAAGTCCTGGTTGCACGCGCTCTGATCGACCGCGCGCTTGCGGCCGAAGGGCGTCTCCACCGGCTGCACGGCCAGGCAGTTGGACTGCACCGCGCAGTCGCCGCAATCCTCGCAGACGCGGGGGTTGATCACCACGCGTCGCGTCGCGGCCGGCGCGGTGCCGCGCTTGCGGTGGCGGCGGCGCTCGGTCGCGCATTCCTGGTCGTAGATCAGCACCGTCACCCCGGGCGTCTCGCGCAGGCGCTTCTGCACCGCGTCCAGCCGGTCCCGGTGATGGAAGGCCACGCCCGACGGCATCAGCGGGTCGCCCTGGTGACGCTCCGGATCGTCGGACACGACATGGATCGCCGCGACGCCCTCCGCCGCCACCTGTGCCGCCACCCGCGGGACGGTCGTCTCCGCCTCCGGCGTCTGGCCGCCGGTCATCGCCACGGCGCCGTTCACCAGCACCTTGAAGGTGATGTTCGCCTTGGCCGCGACCGCCGCCCGGATCGCGAGGCTGCCGGAATGCGCGTAGGTTCCGTCACCGAGATTGGCGAAGACGTGCGGCGCGCCGACGAAGTGCATCTGCCCCAGCCAGGGCGTCCCCTCCCCGCCCATCTGGGTGAAGACGTCCGAGGACCGGTCCATCCAGGTCGCCATGTAATGGCACCCGATCCCCGCCATGGCGCGCGACCCCGCCGGCACCTTCGTGGAGGTGGAGTGCGGGCAGCCCGGGCAGAACCAGGGCTCCCGCAGCGTGACCGGCGTGCGCGCGCCCTGCGCCAGCGCGTCCAACTCGGCGATGCGGGCGGCAAACGCATCCGGTCGCCCCTCCCGCGGCAGGCACGCATCCAGCGCCCGCGCCACGGCGGCCGTGTCCAGCTCCGTCAACTCCGACAGCAGCGGCGCACCATCCGCGCCCCGCTTGCCGGTGATCCGCGGCGCACCGGACTGGCCGTAGAGCGCATCCCGCAGCTGCGTCTCGAGGAAGGCGCGGCGGTCCTCGACCACCAGCACCTCTTCCAGCCCGAGCGCGAAGGCCCGCGCGGCCACCGCGTCCAGCGGCCAGGCGAGCCCCACCTTCCAGATCCGCAGCCCCAGTCCGCGCGCCACGTCCTCGGTGATGCCGAGGTCCAGCATCGCCTGTCGCAGCGTCGCATAGGCCTTGCCGCGCGCCGCGATGCCGAAGCGGGCGCGCGGCGCGTCCAGCACCACCCGGTCCAGCCCGTTCGCCCGCGCGAAGGCAACTGCCGCCGGAAGCCGCGCCAGCCGCAGCCGCCGTTCCTGCGCCAGCGCGTTGTCGCCCAGCCGGATATGCCGCCCGTCCCCGGCGTCGAAGGTGTCGTCGGGGATAACCGGCGCCCAGGCGCCGGGGTCCACGCGGAAGGAGGCGCTGGCGTCCATCGTGTCGGCGACGCACTTCATCCCCGCCCAGGTCCCGGCGAAGCGCGACAGGGCGATTCCCTTGAGCCCGAACTCCAGGATCTCCGGCACCCCCGCCGGATCGAGGAAGGGGATCTCCAGGTCCATGAAGGCGTGGTCGGACGCGTTCGCGACCGTGGAGGACTTCGCCGACGGATCATCCCCGGCCAGCGCCAGCACCCCGCCCAGCGGGGCCGTGCCCGCCATGTTCGCGTGACGCAGCGCGTCGCCGCTGCGGTCAACCCCCGGCCCCTTGCCGTACCAGATGGAGAAGACGCCCGCCTTCTTCCCATCCCCGAACAGGTTGACCTGCTGCGTGCCCCACACGGCGGTGGCGGCCAAGTCCTCGTTCAGCCCGGGCTGGAACACCACCCCGGCCTCGGCCAGCCGCCGCGCCTGCTTCTGCAGCTCCTTGTCATAGGTGCCGAGCGGCGATCCCCGGTATCCCGTGATGAAGCCCGCCGTATCCTGCCCCGCCGCAGCGTCGAGGGCCCGCTGCGCCAGGGGCAGGCGCACCAGTGCCTGGACACCGGTCAGCAGCACCGGCTCCCCTGTTACCTCCCAGCGATCCTCCAGCCTCACCGCCTCTCGCAGGACGGGCGGGCGCTGCAGGGTAGCCATGGCACGATCCTCCGCGGCGAATCCTCTGTCGCCTATCTGGGCACAGAATGCCCTCGCCGCACCGCGCATCCCTTCCGTTTTTTGTTGTGCACTGCCGAAGAGACGGAAGAAGCTTCCGTGATGGATGCCACCGACCGCCGAATCCTCCGCGCCCTCTCCCGCCGGGGCCGACTCTCGAACGCCGATCTGGCGGAGGAGGTCGGTCTATCCCCGTCCCCCTGCTGGACCCGGGTCCGGCGGCTGGAAGCGGCCGGCGTCATCAAGGGCTATGCCGCCCTTCTGGACCAAGCGGCCCTCGGCCTACCCGACACGGTCTTCCTGGAGGTCATGATGGAGAAGCACGACGAGGCCGCGCTGCGGCAGTTCGAGAAGGCCGTGAACGATATCCCCGAGATCCTCGAATGCCACCTCGTCACCGGGGAATACGACTACATCATCAAGGCCGCCGTCTCCGGTACGGCGGGATACGAGGACCTTCTGCGCCACCGCATCTACCGCCTGCCGGGGGTACGCCACACCCGCACCGCCTTCGCCCTCCGCTGCCTTAAGCGGGAGATCTCGCCGACGCCCTGAGCTGCCCGTTCAGAACAGCTCGATGGACGTTCCCCAGCTCCGCGGCGGCTCCGCGTCCGGCTGGAGCGAGGCGATGGCCATCGCCATGTCCAGCCGGCTGTACCCCGCATCCACGATGGCGCTGGAATGGGCGACTTCCCCGGCCGTCGCGTCCCGCTCCAGCGCGTTGTGGTAGATGTGTGCCACCCATTGGGCATTCGTCTCGCCGGCATGGGTGGCCTGGTAGAACTCCGTCCCCATCAACGTGGCATAGAGCTGCCGCTCCATGGCCACCCCGCCTGCGGCGATGACGCCCGTCCAGGCCGCGAGACTCCAGGGATCGGGCGCCGTGTCGAGCACGGCGTCGTAGGCACGCACGACGGCCGCGGCGCTCGCGTCCGGAACCCAGAGCCCGGTCCGGTAATCTGCCTCGAACTTCGCCTCGGCGTCGGGCAGGGTCGCGAGGAAGGTGACGACGTCCGCGTTGGACCAGCCAGCCCCCCGCAGGAAGACGAGGTAATCGAGCACGGGCTGCGTCGGGGCCCGGTCATAGATCCCGGCATAGAGCCGCGACACCTGCCCCGCCGTGTTCACCCCCGCCAAGTGGGCGACGCTCTCCGGCGTGGAGAGAAAGGCGCTTGCCATCGCGTTCGCCGTCACGCCCGCATCGAGGTAGCCGGCGAAGGCCCCGAGTGCCGACGCCGGCGGGGCGAAGCCGATCGTCGCCTCGTAGAGCCGGTGAATCAGGGCCACGTTCGAGGCCCCGGCGAACTCCAGCGTACCCTCCGGGAAGTTCAGCCGCTCGACCCTCGCCAGCCGCTCCAGCGTGTTGTCGCCCCAGCGGATCGCCAGACCGTTCCCGTCCACCACCATGCGCAGCACGTCCTCCGCCGCGTGCGTGGTCACGGCCCCGCCCGCGCGGGAGATCACCGTGTCGGTCAGGGACTCTCCCCGTTGCAGCCGGTCGCCCGGGATCAGCGTCTCGTCGTAGCTCGTGTGCTGCGCGTGGTTCGTCGCCAGCGGCCCCTGGCCGAGATCGCTCTGCGCCTCGCCAAGGGCGAGCAGCAGATCGAGCTTCGAGACCGCCCCCCGGTCGATCAGTCCCTTGGACCAGGTGAGCTCCGACAGCGCCGGATCACGCTCCAGCGCGTGCTGGTAGGCGCCGGTGACGAAGGCCGCGTTCGTCTCCCCGGCATGACGGGCCTGGTAGAGCTCCGTCGCCATGAGCGAGGCATAGAGATCCCGCAAGGTGAGCACGCCGCCCTCCAGCGCCGCCGTCCAGCGGGCCAGCGCGCCCTGGTCCGGTTCCGAGTCCAGCACCGCGTCATACGCGCGCACAATGTCGCGCGCCGAGGACGCGGGCACCCAGATCCCACCGGGATGCAGCGACACCGTGTGCGCCGCCGCCTGCGGCGTATCGATCACCAGGGCGGCCACCGAGGAGAGCGGCACGCCGACGATCAGCAGGCCGACTAGATAGTTCCACGCCGCAACCGAGGGCGCCGCGCCGATCGCCGCCCCGTAGATCACGTCGAGCTGTCCTGCCAGCGTGAGCCCCGACGCCCGCGCCTGCCAGGCCGGCGTGGTCATCAGCGAGGCCACCACCGCTTCCATGGATACGCCCGTCTCCAGCACCTTGCCGATCGCGGCCGTGACCTCCGCGGTGGCAGCGAAGCCGGTCACCGACTCATAGGCGCGCAGGGCGCGGGAGGCGGCCGAGGTGCCATCCAGGACCAGCCGCCCATCGTCGAAGGCAACGCGGTTCAGCCCGTTCAGCGTCAGCGCGGAGCCATCCTGCCAGTAGAGGGTGACCGAGCTGCCGGCCCGGCTCACCGCGGCCACGTCGGCCGAGGGGCGGCTCACCACGGCGAGGCCGGTCAGGCCGATCGCCGTCACGTCGTCCTCCTCTCCAGGCCCGAGGCTCGGCAGCGGGGGCGGCGGTTGGGGCGGCGGCGGCGAGGGCGGCGGCGGCGAGGGCGGCGGCGAGGGACGGGGATCGTCGTCGATCACCGTGACCGCGATGCCCGGCACCGTCACACCCGCGAACGCCGGGTCATCCCCGGTGAAGGCCACGGCGATGAGCGCCGTCTCCTCGGCCTCGGTCGCCGTGTCGTTCACCGCGTTGACGAACACCGCACGCGGCGCCGCCCAGTCGGACGGCGTGAAGGTGATGGAGATCGTCCCAACGAGGGCGAGGCCGCCAGAGCTGAGCAGGATGTCGCTGCCCGCCACAAGGGTGACGGTGATCGCGGCCAGGGGCTGACGGGTCAGCGCGATGGTGAAGCTGTCCCCCGCGCCGCCCTCCGCGACGACTGTCGAGATGCCCGTGGTGACGACGGACAGCCCGGCCCGCGGCGGCGGGCTCGGTGGCGGCGGGGACGGTGGCGGAGAGGGCGGCAGGTCGTCGTCGGTGACGGCCACGTCCAGGGTGAAGGGGCCGATCGCCGCGAAACCGGGATCGGCGCTGCCCACGGCGAAGGTGATGCGCGCGGTCTCCGCGCCCTCCACCAGCAGGTCGTTCACCGCGCTGACGTAGAGGGTGCGCGCCGTCGCCCAATCCGCCGGCTGGATGGTGAAGGTCACGCTCTCGCCGGGCACGCCCGTGGTGCCGCGCGCGACCCGTAGATCCGCGTCCGCTGTCATCGTCACCGTCACCGCCGCGCTCGGCATGCGGGACAGGGCGATGGTGAAACTGTCGCCCGCGCCGCCCTCGGCGACCGCCGTCGTCTCGCCGAAATGCTCGATCGTGACGGAGGCGGCGGGCGGCGGAGGCGGGCTCGGCGGCGGGGGCGAGGGCGGCGGCGGTGACGGGGGCGGAGGAGACGGCGGCGGGGGTGATGGCGGCGGTGGGGGAGGCGGCGACGGCGGTGCCCCGTCATCGTCACGGACGTTCAGCACCGAGACGTTTACGGTGTACGCCGCTTCGTTCAGCCCGTCCGAGACCGCGATCGCCACCGCGCGCGTCGTGCCGCCCTGCCGCAACAGGTCCACGCCGTCCCGCAGCTTCAGCGTCGTGCCGACGATCTCGAACTCGGCCTCGTCGGGCCAGAGCACGCGATAGGTGATGGCGGAATCCGGGCTGTCCCGGTCCACGGCGCGCAGCGTCCCGATCGCGGCGCCCGGATCGTTCTCCAGCACGACGCCGCCATTCCAGAAGCGCAGGTTCTCCGGGGCCGTGTCGTCCAGGTCCTGTAGCGTCACGGACCACATGCCGGATACCGACTGCCACGTGCCGCCCACCCGCACCGTCAGGCCGAAGTCGAGGAGGGGATCGTTGCCGGACGGAAAGGCCTCGCGGTCGAGCGAGCCGAGCGGCACGACGGTGACGACGCCGGTCGCGGCGTCGAGGGTGGCGTCGAAGAACGCCGCGTCCTCCCCGGTCAGGGCCACCGCCGTCGCGCCCGCCGCGCCGGAGAGGGTGAAGGTGACGGACCAGTCGCCCGCGCGGTTGTTCTCCAGGATGGTGGCGGGCATGTTGCCCGTGGCCGTGATCGGCATCGCCGTCCGCGCGTCTGTTAACGCCGGCGAAGCTGCGGTCCCTTCTCTGAACAGCCCCTTAACGGGCCCGCGCCGCTCTCATTCTTTTCACGACGCGCTGTTGCGCCCGGCGCGTCGGCGGCGATGATCCGCCACCAGCCCCCGGAGGATGCGCCCTTGAAGATCACCCGCGTCACGGCGACGACGCTGCGCAGCCCCTTCCGCTATCCCGGCGACGGCTCCGGCGGCAATCTCGGGCTGCGCAGCATGGACACGCTGGTGGTGCGCGTGGACACCGATGCCGGGCTGACCGGATGGGGGGAGGCCTTCGGCTTCGGCCTCTGCGAGACCACGCGCATCGCGCTGGAAGGCCTCGTCGCGCCGCTCTGCCTCGGGCAGGATGCGGGTGACATCCCCGCGCTGCGCCTCCTGCTCCAGCGCAAGCTGCACAATTACGGCCGCAACGGCGCCGCGAGCTTCGCGATCGCCGGCGTGGATATCGCGCTGTGGGACATCGCCGCGCAGGCCGCTTGCCTTCCGCTGCACCGCTTCCTCGGCGGCCCGGCCACCCAAAGCCTGCCCACCTATGCCAGCCTGCTCCGACACGGCGACCCGGCGGTCGTGCGACGCGGCGTGGAGGACGCGATCGCCCGCGGCTTCGGCCGAATCAAGCTGCACGAGGTGGACCCCGCCTGCGTCCGCGCCGCGCGGGAGGCCGCGCCCGAGCTGCCGCTGATGGTCGACATGAACTGCCCCTTCACCGTGGAGGACGCGCTGGCCTTCGCCGACGCCGTGCGCCCCCTCTCCCCCGCCTGGATCGAGGAGCCGGTCTGGCCGCCCGAGGACGCCCCCGCGCTGCGCCGCCTGCGCGCCTCCTGCGGCCTGCCCGTCGCGGCGGGCGAATGCGAGGGGACGGTGGAAGGACTACGCCGCCTGATCGACGGCGCGGTCGATGTCATCCAGCCGAGCGTCACCAAGATCGGCGTGTCCGGCATGCTGGAGGTTGCGGCGCTGGCCCGGGAGGCCGGCGTCACGGTCGCGCCGCATTCACCCTATTTCGGGCCGGGCCTGCTCGCGACGGCGCATCTCATCGCGACCTGGGACGGAGACGCTGCCCTGGAATGGTATGACGCGACGCTGGAGCGGCCGCCCTTCGACATGTCGTTCCTGCCGGTCGCCGGCCGCATTGCCCTGCCCCAGGGGCCAGGGCTCGGCCTCACCCCGCGGCAGGACGCCGCGGGCTAAAAGTCAGGCCGCGTCGCGCTCCAGCCGCGCCCGAACCGCACGGGCCCAGCGCGGGGCGGCGCCGATCAGCCCGTCCACCACGCGCGGCGGCAGGACCTCCACATACTCCAGCGCCGTCACGGCGTCCGGGTCCCAGCCCGCCGCGACGGAGTCCACCAACCCCTCCCCGCCGCGGGACGGGACGACGAAGGCCGGAGGCACCATCGCCCGCACGCGCCAAGCCGCCGTCAGGATCCGCGCCGCCGCCTCGTCCCGCAGCCGCTCGCCGATATTGTCGTTCGCGATCTCGGCCAGGACGGCGAGGGTGGCGTGCTGCCGGTCCGACGCTGCGGTCATGCGCGACTCCTCCAGGGTAGGATTCCGCTGATCGCGGAACGACGGAGGGGACAACGCCCGGGAAGCACCATCCGTTTCCGGACGTCATAACGGTTGCGGCGATTCCCGGCAGTCGCGGATCTCTCGGGTCAGCCATTCCGGGAACGGATCGCTCACGCCCACGCCGCCCGTGACCGCGCCCTTTCCGGATCCGGCGACGACTTCGACGGCGCTCCGTCCTGCACTATAGCGTCGCCATGACCCGCTTCGTCCGCATCGCCGCCCTCGCCCTGCTGGTCCTTCTTGGCGCCATCTGGGGCGCGGCCTGGCTCAACCGCAACCCGGGCGAGGGGATCGGCGCCTCCCTCGCGCGCCTGGCCGGCAACACGCCGCCTCCCAGTGCCGGCGGCGTGGCCATGCCGGCCGGGGTCAGCCTCGGCGGCCCCTTCACCCTGCGCGACCACACCGGCCGCACCGTGACCGACGCCGACTATCGCGGGAAGCTCGCCCTCATCTTCTTCGGCTTCACCTTCTGCCCGGATGTCTGCCCGACCGAACTCCAGGCCATCTCGCAGACGATGGATCTGCTGGGTGCGCAGGCGGACCAGGTCCAGCCGCTGTTCATCACCGTGGACCCGGAGCGCGACACGCCCGCGAAGCTGGCGGAGTACGTCGCCCTCTTCCACCCCCGGATCACCGGCCTGACCGGCACGCCGGAGCAGATCGCCGCCGCTGCCCGCGCCTTCCGCGTCTACTACGCGAAGTCCACGCCCCAGGGGTCCAGCGAGTATCTGATGGACCACTCGGCCTTCACCTACCTCCTGGGCCGCGACGGCCGGCTGCGCAGCCTTTTCCGCCCCGGTGCCACGCCGGAGGAGATGGCAGCGGCCATCCGGGCGAACCTCGCGACCTGAACGGTCGGTCGCGTGACTCCGGGGAAGGCGCTGCCTTCCCCAGCCCCATCCGTCAGGGGGCGAACGCGCCTCCTGGACCCGCGCCAGATCAATCGCGGGGTCCGGGGGCCGCCTTCGGCCCCCGGCGGAGGGTCCGGAAGGCAGAGCCTCCCCGGGGCCGCCCGCGCACCCGCACGGGGCAGCCCCGCAGCGCTTGCGGTTGCGCCCGCCCCCCGCCCTGCGGCATCCAGCCGCCATGCCCGACGCCCTCCCCGCCCCGGCCCCGATCTCGCTGGCCAAGGACAAGATCCGGATCCTCCTGCTGGAGGGGATCTCGGATTCCGCCGTCGCGACCCTCAACGACGCGGGCTACGCCACCATCCAGCGCGTCCCGAAGGCGCTGGACGAGGCCGCGCTGATCGAGGCGATCCGCGGCGTCCACATGCTCGGCATCCGCTCCCGCACCCGGGTGACGAAGGCGGTGCTGGAGGCGGCGGACCGGCTGATCGCGGTGGGCTGCTTCTGCATCGGGACGGACCAGGTGGACCTCGCCGCCGCGCGCCGCCGCGGCATCCCGGTCTTCAACGCCCCCTTCTCCAACACCCGCTCCGTCGCGGAGCTGGTGATGGGGGAGATCATCATGCTCCTCCGCGGCATCCCCGGCCGCTCGAACAACGCCCATGTCGGCGTCTGGGACAAGTCCGCGGCCGACAGCCGGGAGGTGCGCGGCAAGACGCTGGGCATCGTCGGCTACGGCAACATCGGCGCCCAGGTCTCCGTGCTGGCCGAGGCCTTCGGCATGCGCGTCACCTACTACGACAGCATCCCGAAGCTGCCGCACGGCAACGCGCTGTCCCGGCCCTCCCTCCGCGCCCTGCTCTCCGAGTCCGATGTCGTGACCCTGCACGTGCCGGAGACGTCCGCCACCACCGGCCTGATCGGCGCCGAGGAGCTCGCGCTGATGCGGCCGGGCTCCGTGCTCATCAACAACTCCCGCGGCCGCGTGGTCGACCTGGAGGCCCTGCGCGTCGCCCTCGACTCCGGCCAGCTGCTCGGCGCCGCCGTGGACGTCTTCCCGGAGGAGCCGGAGAAGAACACCGATCCCTTCACCACCCCGCTCCAGGGTGCGCGCAACGTCATCCTGACGCCGCATATCGGCGGCAGCACGATCGAGGCCCAGTCCCGCATCGGGGAGGAGACCGCCCGCAAGCTCGCCGACTACTCCGACACCGGCGCGACGCTCGGCGCGGTGAACTTCCCGGAGGCGATCCTGCCCGCCCGCCCGCGCGGTGCCCGCTTCCTGCACGTGCACGGCAACCACCCCGGCACCCTGGCGGCCATCAACGAGGTCTTCTCCCGCTTCGGCGCCAACATCGCCGGCCAGTACCTCCAGACCGACCCGGAGATCGGCTACGTCGTGGTCGACGCGGAGGGCCTGGCCGACGCCCAGCCCGTGCTGGAAGCGCTGCGCAGCCTTCCCGGCACCCTGCGCGCCCGTCTGCTCTACGAGCGCTGAGCGGGCCGCGCTGCGGGACGGCGAACGGCCACCGAGAGGATTGGTCCCGGTCATCGCCCGGCCTTGGGCCGACCGGTTCCGGTTGCCGAAACTGCATAGTCCGCCGATCACGGATCGGTGAAAAATCCGGTGTCACGCACATCGGACCAAAGATGCCCCACGAGCGGACCGTCACGCGAAGCCTGTTCCCCGCCGCGGGATCCCGCGACCGCGGCGGCCCGGCACGACGGACGCCGCAAGCATTGCTGCTCCTCTGGGCCATGGCCCTCGGGTTGCTTGCCGTAACGCTATGCCTTCTGTGGCGCTGAGGCGCGCACATGGTTCCCCGCCATCCGCGCTTCTCCTCCCATGCCGACGCCCAGGAGCCCTGGCGCCGCGACCGCCTCGTCCGCATGGATGGCCGCGTGCGGGAAATCCTTCGCAACATCACCCGAGAACCGGACATCGAGACGGGCAGCCTCGGCGAACGGATCTGGGCGCGGCACGTGAATTCCCTGCATGACGAGCGCGGCGTGCTGACCGTCGGCATCACCCATGCCCTGGCCGACAGCACCTGGCTGGCGGTGATTGCCGCCGTCCTGGCGCGCGCCTGGGACGGCGAGGACGAGACCGAGATCCGCTTCACCTCGCCGGACGGGCGGCGCATCGACGCGTCGCGGTTGCTGGCCCCTCCGCCCGGCACCGAGCCTCAACTGGACGAGGAGACCTCCTCGCCTCTCGGGTCGCCGCCGCAGGAAATCCTGACGGTCCACGGTTTCCACCTGCCGCGCTGACGCCCTACGCCTCCACGAGTGGCGTGATCCGCCGGCATCCTTTTCCCGTCACGACCACGGCGCTCCCCCGCGCCTCCCCTGGGTCGTGACGGGAACGCCTGGCCCGCTGCTGTCCTGCCCCAGGACGGACGGCGTGGCCGGGCACCTCTCCCGTCGGCCGGACAGCCGACACAAGAGACGGACGCGGGCGTCCGGCCGCTGCGCCCGCCCTGGCGGACCACTGGCCATGCACCGCACAGCATACGGCCTATCTCAATGCGCTGGTCTCGTCTCATGACACCAGCAACATCTCACAACATTGGCAACCCTTTGCTGCCGCGCAACGTTGTGCGACGGCTTCGCGTGAGGGGACATGACCCATCAGCTGGATGGTCACGCGTCGCGACGACATCCTGGTGGGGGCCCATGACCGCGACCTTGCACGTCCTCCGACGGACTCGAATGGCAACGGTGCGCGGCAACGAGCGGCCGACGATCGGGCTCGCTGGATGAGCGGACGGAATCCGGCCTGACATGGTCCGCCAGCACGCGAGGCCTTCCTCCGCTCCCACGAGGCGGAACGAAGCCTCCTTGCCCAGCCGATCGCGATCCGGTCCGGTCGTCGAGACCTTCCACACGACGGACCCGGACGCGTTCCGGGTGCCGGCGCAGGGTGGCTTGCGGCATCACCTCGTCCTCCGAGGCCCCGGCCCCTTCGAGGCATGGCGCAACCGCGTGGTGGCGGAAGACCTGATCGTGTCGCGCGGCCGGGTCGCTCCCGACGTCACGCAGCACACGGGGACCGGGCGCTACGCCATCTTCACCCTCGTGGCGGCAGGGGGACCGCCGTCCATCATGCAGGGACAGCCGCTGCGGGCCGACCAGATCGCCTGGTGCCGGCCGGAGGCCGAGATTCACGCGCAGACGCCATCCGGCGTCGCATGGTGGAACCTCTGCCTTCCCGACAAGAGCCTGGAGCCGGCCTGGATCGCCCTCTTCGGCAGCCCGCCGCCGCCTTGGCGCCTCTCCGTCCGCCTCGCGCCCCTGGCGAATTCCCGTCGGGCAAGCCTCATCGCCGGCCTCTCGGCGGCTCTTGCGAACCCGGCCTCCATCGGTCCCACCTTGCGGGACGGGCTGCTGCGCCTAGCGTTGGAGGCCTTCGCAACGGCCGATCGGGAGGAAGAGGCCGCCGGCACCGAGGCCGCGGCACGTCGGGCCGCCGTGGTGGATGCGCTGGTCGCCCTCGCGGACCGGTCGAAGGAGCCGCGCTCCGTCCTCTCGGTCTGCGCAGAGCTGGGCGTGCCGGTGCGAACGCTCAACCTGTGCTGCACCACCCTGCTCGGCATGGCCGCTGGCCAGTATCTCCGCCGCCGGCGCCTCCAGCGCTCATACGCCGACCTGCGCGCCGGAATGGTCACCAGCGTGACCGAGGCCGCGACGCGCCACGGCTTCTGGGAGCTCGGCCGCTTCGCCCACGACTACCGCGCCCTGTTCGGAGAGCGCCCCTCCGACACGCTGCGCCGCACGACCGAGCAGAAGGCCTGATCCCCGCGGCCCGGGACCGGTGAGAGAGACCTCGCTCCCTTCTCGCGCGGTTGCGTCGCCCAGCCTTGCAGCACGATGACCGGCTTAAACGCAAACGCCCCGGGGCCGTGACCCCGGGGCGTCGCAACGCAACGTTTCGGCCGGATCAGTTCCGGCGCTGATTGCCGGGCGCCTCCTCGCGAAGACGCAGCGGGACAAAGCGCTGGCCCTGCTGACCCTCCACGAGCAGCAGCGCGCTCGCGCGGTTCTGGCGGCGCAGCGTATCGAGGCGCTGCTGCAGCTCCTGCGGGGAGTTCACCCGCTCCTGCTGCACCTCGACGATCACGTCGCCGGCGCGCAGGTCGCGCTCCGCCGCCGGCCCGCCGGCCGTCACCTCGGTGATGACCACGCCGCGCTGCTCCGGGCGCAGGCTGTGGCGCTCGCGCAGCTCGTTGGTGATCGGGGAGACCTTCAGGCCGAGGCCCTGCAGCTCCACCACCTGGCTCCGGGGCTGCGCGGGCTGGCCCCCGCCTCCCTGCGCCGCCGCCACGTCGGCCGGCAGCTCGGCGACGGTCACGTTCACCGTCTCCTCTCGCCCGTCGCGCCACACGACCACCGGCGCGGCGGTGCCGACCGGCGTCTCGGCCACGATGCGCGGGAGGTTGCGCATCTCCCGCACCTCCTGCCCGTTGAAGCGCAGGATCACGTCGCCGTTGCGGACACCCCCCTTCGCGGCCGGGCCATCCTCCTGCGCGCGGGCCACCAGGGCGCCGCGGGCACCGCCGCGCAGGCCGAGGCTCTCCGCGATCTCTTCCGTCACCTGCTGGATGTTCACGCCCAGCCAGCCGCGCCGCACGCGCCCGCCGTCCCGAAGCTGCGCGACGATGCCGCGCGCGAGGTTGGACGGGATCGCGAACCCGATCCCGATCGAGCCGCCGGAAGGCGAGTAGATCGCCGTGTTGATGCCGATGACCTTGCCCTGCATGTCGAAGAGCGGGCCGCCGGAATTACCGCGGTTGATGGCGGCGTCCGTCTGGATGAAGTCGTCGTAGAGCCCCTGGCGGATGTCGCGGGACCGCGCGGAGATGATGCCGGCCGAGACGGAGGAGGCGAGCCCGAAGGGATTGCCGATCGCCAGCACCCAGTCGCCGACCTGCGCCTCATCCGAGTTGCCGAACTCCACGGCGGTGAGCTGCCGGTCCGTGGTCAGGCGCAGCACCGCGATGTCCGTGCGCGGGTCGGCGCCGACCAGCTCGGCCTTAATGCGGGTGTTGTCCTGCAGCACGACGAAGATCTCGTCGCCGCCCTCGACCACGTGGTTGTTCGTCACCACCAGCTTCGCCTGGGCGTCGATGATGAAGCCTGAGCCGAGCGACTGGCCCCGGCGCTGCTCCGGCCCAGGGCGCTGGCCCGGACGCCCCTGCGGGCCGGGGCCCTGCGGCCGGTTGCGCTCGAGGAAGTCGCGGAAGAACTCCTCGAAGGGCGAGCCGGGCGGGGCCTGCGGCACCTCCGGCGCATCCTGCCGCCCGGCCTGGGCGGAGCGGCCGGAGGAGGAGACCTGGATGCTCACCACCGCCGGCAGGAGCTGTTGCGCCAGCGGCCGGAAGGAGGACGGCGCGTTGGCCATCGGCATCTGGGCATGGACAGGCGCGAGAGGCGCCGCGCCCAGCGCCGCAACCAGGGCGAGGACAGAGACGGAAGAGCGGAAGCGCACGGGTGGCTGTCCCTTCGGGTGGGGTGGTGTGTGACGGTGTGGCCAATGTGGCGCATCCGCGGCGGCCGGAAAGCCCTCATCTGTTACAAAGGGCGACCGGTGCATCACGCCTCGGTGCTTCTGTAACAGGGCCGCGCCGAAGCGCGGCCCTGCGTCCCGTCAGCCCGGCGCCGGAACGGGCTCGGGCGTGGTCGCCGGGGCCGGCGCCGCAGGGGGCGGCAACGGCGAGGGGGCGGGAACGGCCGCCGGGGCCGGCGTGGCAGCCGGCGCCGGCACTGCAGCCGGCACCGGGGCCGCGGCGGGCCCCGGGGTTGCCGCGGGCCGGGGGGAAGCCGCCGCAGGACGAAGCCCGGCCGGCGCCTCCCGGAAGTAGCGGAAGAAATCGCTGTCCGGCGTCAGCAGAAGCCGCGAATCCGTCCCCTCCCCGAAGGCCTCCCGATAGGCCTGCATGGTCCGCCAGAACTGGAAGAATTCCGGGTCCCGCTGGAAGGCATCCGCGAAGATGCCGATCGCCTCCTGCTCGCCCTGGCCGCGCAGCAGGTCGGCCTGGGATTGCGCCTCGGCGAGGATCACGGTGCGCTCCCGCTCCGCGCCGGCGCGGACGCGGGCGGCCACCTCGTTGCCCTCGGCGCGGGCCTCGGCCGCCACGCGCTGCCGCTCGGACTGCATGCGCTGCAGGATCGCCTGGGTGTTCTCCTCCGGAAGGTCGGCGCGGCGGATGCGGACATCCGCCACCTCGATCCCGAAGCGCCGGGCCTCCTGATTCACCTGGTCCCGGATCTCGTTCATGATCCGCAGCCGGTCCGCCGAGAGCACCGCCAGCAACGATTCGTTGCCGAGCACCCGGCGCAGCGCCGAGGACACGATCGAGGACAGCCGCCCCCGGATGCCGCTCTCGGCCGCGCCGGCCGTCTGGTAGAAGAGCAGCGGGTCGGTCACGCGGAAGCGGGTGAAGCTGTCCACGTTGAGCCGCCGCTGGTCACCCAGGATGACCTCCTCGCCCGGTGCCTCGAAGTCGAGCAGGCGGCGGTCGAAGGCGATCACGCTCTGGATCAGCGGGACCTTCACGTGCAGCCCGGGCTCCTGGATCACGCGGATCGGCTGGCCGAACTGGGTGATCAGCACCTGCTGCGTCTGATGCACGGTGAACAGCGCGGAGGAGGCGATGACGAGCACCACCACCGCCGCCACGCCAAGCGCGAGGAGCCGGTTCATCGGATCGCTCCCTGCGGGCGGACCTGGGTGGCCGCGGCCGCCGGTGGCGCGGCCCGCGGCGGCGCTGGCTGCTGCTGCGGCGCGGGCCGCGCGGGATCAAGGTTCATCAGCGGCACCAGCCCCTGCAGCCGGTCATCCACCAGGACCTTCGGGCTCCGCCGCAGGATGTCCTCCATCGTCTCGAGATACATGCGGCGGATCGTCACGTCCTGCGCGACCTGATAGGCCGACAGCACGGAGATGAACCGCCCCGCCTCGCCGCGCGCGCGGGCGACGGCGGCGTCGCGCTCGCCCTGCGCGGCCTGGGTGAGCTGCTGCGCGATGCCGCGGGCCTCGGGGATGCGGGCGTTGCGGTCGCGCTCCGCCTCGTTGCGGGCGCGCTCCCGGTCGGCGTTCGCGCGCTGCACGTCGCGGAAGGATTCCACCACGGCGGCCGGCGGGTCCACCTTCTGCAGCTGCACCTGGGTGATCTCCACCCCCGCGCGGTACTGGTCCAGGATCGCCTGCGTGCCGGCGCGGACCTGCTGCTCGATCTGGGCGCGCGCCTCGGTCAGCGCCGGCTGGATCGCCGTGCGGCCGATCACCTCGCGCATCATGCTCTCGGCGGCGGATTTCACGGTGATGTCGGGGTTGCGCGTGTTGAACAGGTATTCGCCGGCGTCGCGGATGCGCCAGAACACGGCGAAGTCGATGTCGATGATGTTCTCGTCGCCCGTCAGCATCAGGCTCTCCTCCAGCACGTCGCGGGAGGGAGTCGGGCGCTGGGTGATCACGCCGCCATCGGCCGCGGCGCGGAAGCCCACGTCCACGCGGTTGATGCGCGTCACGCGCGGCGTCGTCACGCTCTCCACGGGCCAGGGGATGTGGTAGTTCAGGCCGGGCGGCGCGGTGCGGTCGAAGGCACCGAAGCGCATCACCACGCCCTGCTCGTCCGGCTGCACCCGGTAGAAGCCGGACGCCCCCCAGACGCCCAGCACCAGCAGCGCCAGCACGGCCAGCCCCTTGCCGCCGCCGCGCCGCGGCAGCCAGCGCCGCACCGCGTCCTGCGCCTGGCGGATCACGTCATCCAGGTCAGGCCCCCGCCCGCTGCTGCCGCCACCACCCGGTGGCGGTGTGCCCCAGGGGCCCTGCGGACGGTTCCCGCCGCCGGGCGAGCCCCAGGGGCTCGGTCCGCCGCTGTTGTTCCACGGCATGGGCCGGTTGGTTCCTCTCGTCGCTCCGCGGCCCCTCCCCGGCTTGCGCGCATCCGGGGCCGCCCATATGGCATCCGCGGCCCTGGCGCCGCGGTTGCCGCGGCCCCAGGTCCGGGCTGCCCGCATGTTGGCCGTATTTCGGGGGTTTTCAAGCGATGGTGAAGGAGCTGGAACCCGCGGTGCGGGCCGCGCTGGCAGGCGTGCGGGACCCCGCGACCGGCCGTGACCTCGTCTCCGCGGGCCTCGTCACCGGCCTCTCCGTCCGGGACGGCATGGTCCAGGTCGAGATCGGCGTCGCGCGGGAACGCGCGCGGGAGATGGAGCCTCTCCGCGCCGCCGCCGAGGCCGCCGCCCGCGCCGTGCCCGGCGTCATCAGCGCCAGCGCCATCCTGACGGCGCATCGTGACGGCCCTCCCGCCCACGGCCACGGCCGCCAGCCCGGCGGCCCCGCCCCGCGCGGCGCCCCACGGAACCCGCCCGGCCAGGGCCCGATGCTGCTGTCGGAGGTCGGCGCCATCGTCGCCGTCGCCTCCGGCAAGGGAGGCGTCGGCAAGTCCACCACCGCCGTGAACATCGCCGTCGCCCTCGCCGCCCAGGGACTCCGCACCGGCCTGCTGGACGCCGACATCTACGGCCCCTCGCTGCCGCAGATGCTCGGTGCGCAGGAACGGCCGCTCACGCAGGGCGACCGCATCCTCCCGATCGAGCGCTGGGGTCTGAAGGCGATGTCGATCGGCTTCCTGGTGGACCAGGAGACGGCGATGATCTGGCGCGGCCCGATGGTGATGGGCGCGCTGGAACAGATGATGGGACAGGTCGCCTGGGGCGCGCTTGACGTCATGATCGTGGACATGCCGCCCGGCACCGGCGACGCGCAGCTGACGATGTCCCAGCGCGTGCCGCTGCGCGGCGCCGTCATCGTCTCCACCCCGCAGGACGTGGCCCTGCTCGATGCCCGCCGCGGCATCCGCATGTTCGAGAAGGTGAACGTCCCCGTGCTCGGGCTGGTGGAGAACATGTCCTTCTTCTGCTGCCCGAACTGCAACCACCGCACGGAGATCTTCGGCCATGGCGGCGCGCGGTCGGAAGCGGCGCGCCTCGGCGTGGAGTTCCTCGGCGAGCTTCCCCTGAAGCTCGCGATCCGGGAGCAGGCCGATGCCGGCAACCCGATCGTCCTCGCGCGCCCAGAGACGGAGGAGGCCGCCGCCTACCGCGCCATCGCCGCCCGCGTCTGGGAGAAGGCCCGCAACCCGGTCGCGGCCGGGCCGAAGATCACGATCGCATAAGGCCGAGCCGCGCATCGGTCTCCGCCGCGCGCGGCATCCCGCTCGCCGCGCCGGGCCGCGACACGGCGATGGATGCCGCGGCCGCCGCGCGCCGCATGGCCTCCGGCAGCGCCGCGCCGCGGGACAGGGCGGCCGCCAGCACGCCGCACCAGCAATCGCCGGCGCCCGTCGTATCGACCACCGCCGCGGCCGGCAGGGCAGGCACGGTCCACCGGCCCTCCGCGGTGGCGGCCTCCGCCCCCTCCTCCCCGCGTGTGACGGCCACGCCGATGCCGAGCGCCGCGTGCAGCGCCGCCGCCCCCTCGCCGCAGCCGAGATGCCCGGCCAGCCATGCCGCCTCGTGCTCGTTCACCACCAGCAGGTGCAGCGCGCGCAGCGCCGCCTGATCCAGCGGCGCCGCCGGTGCCAGGTTCAGCACCACGCGCCCGCCGAGCGCCCGCGCCCGCAGCGCCAGCGCCGAGACCTCGCCCGGCGGCACCTCCATCTGCATCAGCACGACGCCGCGCAACGCCCCGTCCGGCACGGTCTCGGCCCGCGCCAGCGCATTCGCCCCGGGCGAGACGGCGATCTGGTTCCGTCCCGCCGGGTCCACGCAGATCGCGGCCGCTCCGGTCGGCTGGTCCGTCTCGGCCACGCCGGACAGGTCCGCCCCGGATTCCCGAAGGGCCGAGAGCGCCACGGCCGCGAGCGGATCCCGCCCCACCGCGCCGAAGAACCGCACCGCCGCCCCGTCCCGCGCCGCCGCGACCGCCTGGTTCGCGCCCTTGCCACCGGGCAGCGCGCGCCAGGCCCCGCCCATTACCGTGTGCCCCCCTTCCGGCAGCGCCGGCACCGGAAACACCAGATCGGCATTCGCGGAGCCGAAGACGGTCACCGCCCCCGCCACGGTCACGCCCACGGGCGCAGCCCGCCCCACGTCACCGGCAGCGTCGTGAATCTCATGGCCGGACCCTCCTTCGTCGCAGGATAGACGGCGGGGCCGCCCCGGCCAGATCCCGGCACGCCCTAGCTCAGTCCGGGCCGCACGCGGGCGAGCAGGACCGTCCCCAGCCCACCCAGCGCCGCTGCCGCCGCGACCGGCCCCGCATGGGCGCCGTCCAGCGCCGCGATCCCGATCGCCAGCCCCGGCGCCGCCGCGATCAGCGCGAAGCCGCGGCTGGTGTAGAGGAGGCCGAGGGTGCTGCCGACGGAGCGGTCGCCGAAGCTGTCCGCCACGAAGGCCGGCAGCAGCGCCACGAACCCACCCTGCGCCGCTCCGAATCCCAGCGCGAAGGCCTGCAGCGTGCCCGGCCCCTCCGCGACGGCCCAGAGCAACGTCATCGCCGAGACGCCGGCGCAGCAGCCGAGAAAGGTGCGCCGCCGACCCAGCACGTCCGCCAGCGCCGCCAGCAGGAAGCGCCCGACGATGGACCCGAACCCGATCAGCCCGAGCAGCGCCAGCGCGTCGTGCCGCGACAGCCCGATGTCCCGCGCCGTGCCGACGAGATGCGCGAAGGGCAGGCTTACGGGCAAGGAGACGAGCAGGGCGCCCGCATAGGCGGCCGCGAAGCCCCGCGCCTGCGTCGGCGAGGGCCGCCACCCGACCGGCCGGGAACACGGCGCAACCCCGATCGGGGGCAGCCCCGCCGGGTGCCGGTCCCCGTCGGGCCTCAGGCCCCGCCGCTCCGGCGAATGGTCCAGCAGCAGCGCTCCGACCAGCCCGACCGCCACCATGATCCCGGCCAGAAGGAGAAAGGCCGCGCGCCAGTCGCCGAAGCGCGTCAGCGCCTCCGACACCGGGGGCACCAGCGCCGTGCCGAAGCCAATCCCGCTGACCGCGACGCCCGAGGCCAGCCCGCGGCGCCGCAGGAACCAGCGCTGCACCGTCGCCACCGCCGGGACATAGAGGAATCCCACCCCCAGTCCGATCAGCAGCCCGTAGCCGACCAGAACGGTCACGAGGTCCTGCGCCATCGACGAGACCACCAGCCCCAGCGCCACGAGCAGCACGCCCGTGACGGCGAGGATGCGCGGACCGACCCGGTCCACCAGGGGCCCGCTGAGGCCGCTGACCAGGAAGCATCCCCCGCCGCTCAGCGCATAGACGAGCGCCACGGACGCGCGGGAGGACCCGAAGGCTGCACCGATCTCCTCGGCATAGGCCGCGTAGGAATAGGTGGCGCCATAGCCGACCATGACCACCAGGAAGGCTCCCGCGACCACGAACCAGCCGGGGAAGACGCGCGGGGCGCGGTCGTGCCGCGGCCCGGCCGCTCCCGCCGGCAGGGCGCGGCGAGGCCCTGCGCGCCGGCGCGACGCGGGCAGGGATGCCGCCACGCCCATCCAGGCCGCGGAGGGGATGTCCGCGTGCCGCCACGCGGCACGTCCGCGGTCGTCCAGGACGTCCGCCACATCCCGCTCCCGGCCCATCACCGGCCGGCCTCCGCGGCCGCGCAGGCGTCCGCCAGGGGCAGGTGGCCGCGCGCCCATTCGGGGCCGTGGAACAGCGGCGGTCCGAGCGGCACGAGCCGCCCATCCCCGCCCCGGGCGTAGAGGATCGCGGCCCGGGTCCGACCGGGATCCGGCGTGCGGAAAGCAAGCACGAGGCAGACGAGGACGAGGTCATCCGCCGGGAGATGCACCGCGACGCGCTCGAAGACGGGCTCGTCCACCGGGCCGTCCGGCAGGGCCGCCCCGACGTCCCAGCGCGCCTGCTGCGCGATCCGGTCCCGGACGGACGCCCCCGCCTCTGCCGGGGGAAGCAGCGCCGCCAGCAGAAGCAGGACGGGCGGGAGGAGGCGGACGGCCCGCCATCTCGACGTGGGCGGTGCGTGGCAGCACAGGGCGGCGCTGTGGGAAAGTGGGGACATGGGCGTGCGGTCTCCGGGCCGACCGCGTCCGCCGCGGCCGGCCCGGGAAAGGGCACCGCCGCCCCCGCGCCGGTCCCGAAACCCTGGTTGAATCGCTCCGAAATCTCGCGGAGATTTCCGCGAACGCGCACTGCAAAGCCCCCATGGACGAACCGGCTCCGCCGCTGCGCCTGCGCGGCTTCCTCTTCCACCCCGACACGGGGCGGCTCACCGCGCCGGACGGGACCGGATCGGCCCTGCGGCCGAAGACGGCGGCGCTGCTCCACCACCTGCTCCGCCAGCGTGGCCGGCTGGTGACGCGGAACGATCTGCTGGACGCGGTCTGGCCGGGCATCGCCGTGACGGAGGACGGCATCACCCAGTGCGTGGGCGAGATCCGGCGGGCGCTCGGCCCGGAGGGCGCGGTGCTGCGGACCCTTCCCCGTCGCGGCTACGTCCTGGATCCGGACGCCGACGACGCCGAGCACCCCGGGGCGCCCGCGGCCCCGCCCGCCACGACCGTGGAGCCTACCCCGGCGCCGGAGGTCCCTCTCCTCCCGGCTCCGTCCGGCCGTGGCTTCTCCCCGAGCTGGACCTGGGCAGCCGGCCTCGCGCTGGCGGCCGTTGCCGGCGGCATCGCGCTCCTGGCAGGTCTTGGCCAGGATCAGGCCCCGGCGGCGGGCGCCGCGGTCTCAATCCCGGCCGCGCCCTCCCCGGTCGGCCAGCCGCCGGGCAGCCCCGAGGCCCGGGTCGAGGCCGCCCGCCTGACAGACGAAGCCCGGCGCCTCATCACCGCGCCCGGCAATGCCCGGACGAACTGGTTGAACGCCCGCACCCTGGCCGAGCGAGCCATCGCCCTGGACCCGGCCAACCCCGCGCCGCACGCCGAGATCGTTCCGACCTACACGAACATGGTCCTGAACGGCTACGCGCTGAACCCGGAGGCCGACCTGCGGGAAGCTGAGGGCCATGCCGAGCGCGCCGTCCAGCTCGGGCCGCAGCTCGCCGCCAGCCACGCGGCGCTCGGCGCCGTGCTGCGCCTGCAACGCCGATGGGAAGAGGCGCGGGCCGCCTATCTCCGCGCGGTCGAGCTCGGCCCTTCGCTGCATGCCGCCCGGGCGAACGCCGGCTATATGCTCGTCATGCTGGGCCGACCGGACGAAGCCATCCCCGGCATCCGCGCTACCCTCGCCGCCACGCGGCCGGACCACGCCTTCCGCCAGACCTGGCTCACCTACCTCGCCCTGGCGGAGCTTCAGCGGGAAGAATGGGCCGACGCCGCGGCGCTGCTGCGCGAATCGCTCGCCGCGCGCGCCTTCCTGCCGCACCCGATCCGTCAGGTGCTGCTGGCCGCAGCCCTGCAACGCTCCGGCGGCGATCCCGAGCAGATCGAAGCCCTCATCGCGGAAGCGCGGCGCGCCGCCCCCAACCTGACCGTCGGCTGGTTCCGGGCCCAACCGCTCTCCCAGACGCCGGCCTTCCTGGCCCGGCAGGAGCCGGTGCTCGCCGCCCTCGCCGCGGCGGGGCTCCCGGAATAGGCGCATCCCCGCATGAAGCGCGGTGGAGTGCGCCGAACACACGCCGGCCGGGAACCCCGACCGGATCGGCCAGCCCTACTTCCCGCCGCCGTCCCCGCCGTCGTCGTCCACGCCCTTCAGTTCCTTGAGCGCGAGGGAGAGAGCAGCGTGCGCGTCACGGAGCGCAGGCAGCACGTTCGGGCTCTCGATCACCTCCGCATAGGCGGGGAAGCCGAGCTTATCGACCACCTTCTTCACGCTCAGCTGCGCCACCTCCAGCTGATCGGTGATCAGCGGGACAATCGCGCTTGCCGGGCTCAGGAAGCCGGTGCTCGCCCCCTGATCCTCTTCTTCCGTTCCAGACACCGCCTGTTCCCTTCGTGCCCACCCGTCCGGCATCCTGCCCGGCAAGCGTAACGAAAGTCCATGACGGTTCGCGCGTCAGCGCCGCAGCGTGGCCCGCCCCAGCGCGAAACCGCCGAGGAGGGTGCCGATCAGCAGCGCCCAAATCTCCCCGACCACCGCCGCGATGACGGGCAGGATCACCAGCACCGCCAGCACGATCACACCGATGGCCAGCCAGCGCCCCCAGGCGATTCCTGCCCCGCCCCGATCATTCGAGGGCTCCGGCGGCGGCCCGGCCGCCCGCCGCGGTGCCGCCTTCGCCCCCGGCGGCTTCCCGCCCATCGGCTTGCCACCTCCGGGCGGCCCCCCGGCCGGCTTGCCGCCACCCGGCCGTCCCGCCGCGCCCTTGCCGGCGGGACGGCGCGCCTGGGCGCCGCTCACGACACCTCCCGGCCCAGCATCGCCATCAGCTCGCGCCACTCGCGCTTGGACAGGCCGCTCCCGGCCTGCTCCGGCGCCTCCCCGTCCACCATTCGGCGCACCACCGCCAGCATCTGCGCCGACAGCGACACGGCGCCCATGCGGTAGTCGCGGAAGGCCTCGTGCACCAGCGGCACCCAGGCCGCCACCGTCTCCAGCATCGCCTCCGCATAGACGCGGATCTCGTACTGCGCGTGCGCGTCCGCCCGCAGCGACAGGAAGTTCAGCAGGTTGTGGAGATCCGTCTTCCAGTACCACTGCGTATAGGCATTGAGCGTCAGGTTCATCCTCGCCAGCTCGCGCGCGAGGCCCCGCCGCCCTTCCTCCACCACCCGCCCTTCGGCATCCTCGTTCAGCATGTCGAGGTAGTGGTCGTAGTTCCGCGTCGCATCCTCCCGCAGGATGTCGAGCACGCGCGCGGCCTCGTCGCCCTCCAGCACGTGGCCGCGCCCCTGGCGGTTCACGGCGGACTGCGCCGCCAGGTTCTCCGGCGCCGGCAGGTAGAACTCGCGGTCGAGGATCGAGTAGCGCGCGGAGTACTCGTTCACGTTCGCCATGCGGTGGCGGATCCACTGCCGCGCCACGAAGATCGGCAGCTTCACGTGGTACTTGATCTCGCACATCTCGAAGGGCGTGGAGTGCCGGTGCCGCATGAGGTAGCGGATCAGCCCACGGTCCTCGTTCGCCGCCCGCGTGCCGCGCCCGTAGGAGACGCGCGCCGCCTGCACCACGGCCGAGTCGTCGCCCATGTAGTCCACGACGCGGACGAAGCCGTGGTCCAGCACCGGCACCGGCCGGTGGAGCATCGCCTCCAACGCGGGCGAGACGGGCCGCCGCGTCTCGTGCCGTTGCGCCGCCGCCTCGGCCAGCTCCTGCCGCTGCGCGTCCGTCAGATCCATCGGTGTCCCCCTGTCGCGGGTTTACCGGCGTGGGCACGGGCGCGGAAGCCGGGCGCGGCGGATCGCGCGCGGGTGTGGCGCCGCCTCCCCGGTTCCTCGGGCGCGCCGGGTGGGCCTGCTTGACGAAGGGCCGGCCTTCCGGCCGGACGCTCGCCTGGTCACCTCCGGCGGCGCGTCTTCCGAGGTAGACCCCGGTCAGCCCCCTATTCACGGGCGCGGATCCTTAGTAGGTGTATGATACGTTATAACATAATGGTTCGCGATGATCCGCCGCTCCCTCCTGACCACTGCCCTGACCTTTCCTGCGCTCCGACACGCCAGGGCCCAGGCGGCCCTGCCGATCGTGGCCAGCTTCTCCATCCTCGGCGACATGGTCCGGCAGGTGGCCGGGGACCGGCCGTTGGCCCTGCACGTCCTGGTCGGACCCGACGCGGACGCGCACGAGTTCCAGCCCCGACCCTCCGACGCTGAGCGCCTGCGCGGCGCCGCCCTGCTCGTCCGCAACGGGCTGGGCTTCGACGCCTGGATCGACCGCCTGACCCGCGCCGCCGCCTTCCGCGGCACCGTCGTGACCGCGACGGACGGGATCAGCCCGCGCGTGCAGGAAGGCGGCCACGACCATGCCGGCCATGCCCACGGCGGCGGGGCCGGCCGCCGCCGCCCGCACGCGGTGGAGCCGTCCCGCGTCCCGGACCCGCACGCCTGGGGCGATCCGCGCAATGCGGTGACTTACGCCCGCAACATCGCCGCCGGCCTCGCCGCCGCCGATCCGGCCAACGCCGCCCTCTACGCCCGCAACGCCGAGGCCTACGCCGCCCGCCTCACCGCCCTCGACGCCGAACTCCGCGCCGCCATCGCCACCATCCCCGAGCCCCGCCGCCGCGTCGTCACCAGCCACGACGCCTTCGCCTACTTCGGCGCCGCCTACGCCATCCGCTTCCTCGCCCCCCAGGGCGTCAGCACCAACGCCGAGCCCTCCGCCGCCGAGGTCGCCGCCCTCATCCGGCACGTCCGCGCCGAGGGCATCACCGCCGTCTTCCTCGAGAACATGGCCAGCCCCACCACCCTTGAGCGCCTCGCCCGCGAGGCCGGCGTGCGCGTCCGCGGCCGCCTCTACGCCGACGCCCTCTCCGCCCCCTCCGGCCCCGCCCCCACCTACGAGGCCCTCATCCGACACAACGCCGGCCTCCTCCTCCCCGCCATGCGCGGCGACGCCCCGTGATGCGCGCTCTTCCCACTCTTCTCCTCGCCTCGGGCCTTCTCGCCGGCCCGGCCCTGGCCCAGGTCACGGCGCCGGTCTCCGGTTCCAACGGCGACAGCAGCGTGCGCCTCTACCCGCAATTCGCGGGGGAGGTGGACGTGCGGATCTTCTCGCAATCCGTCACCTCGGCCCCGGACCGCCGGGAGCGCGGCACGAATCTCTTCGTCCGGAGCGAGATCGCGAGCGCGCTTCACCTCTCGCCCGAGTTCTCCATCCAGAACGTCATCCACGTCGAGCCGATCGGCGAGACCGAGCCGAACGGCGTGGTTGCGGGTTTCCGCTACACCGCCGCCTATATCGAGGAGCTGCGCCTCGACTGGCGACCGAGCGAGCGCTTCGTCCTCTACGGCGGCAAGTTCTCCGCCCCCTTCGGCCGCGGCCACCACGACTTCCCGGGCCTCTTGCTCGACGTGCGCGCGCACGAGGCCTATCTCATCCGGGAGAGCCTCGGCGCCGGCTTTACCTGGACCTATCTCTCCGACACGCGCTTCGGCGACCACGACCTCTCCGCCGCGGTGTTCACCCTCGACACCTCCTTCCTCAGCGAGACCGCCTTCACCCGGCGCCGCTGCTGCGAGGGGGACTTCGAGCGCTTCTCCCGCAACGCGCGACGCCAGGGCGGGCCGGGCAACACCGGACAGCTCGACAACTTCGTCCTCTCACTGGACGGCGACAACATGCCGTTCCTGCCGAACACCTCCTATCACCTCGCCATCCTCTCGCGCGGCGCGGGCGTGGACGGTACCAAGCGCGAGTGGGGCTTCGCCGCCGGGCTGCGGCATGAGATCCGCTGGACGCCCGACATCCGCACGCTTCTCTTCGCCGAGTACGTCCAGTTCCGCGGCGCCGGCGGCAACCCGCGCGAGGCCGGGCCGGAGATCCTCGACGCGTTCGGCGAGGCGACCGGCGCCTTCGAGGACGTGACCGTGAGCGAGCGGCGACGCTTCACCACGGTTGGCGCCCGGACGCAGTGGGGCCCCTGGCGCGCGACCGTCGGCTTCCAGCGGGACGAGCGCAAGCGCAGCGCCAACACCGTCCCGCGCGCCAGCTACGTGGAGGCCTCCATCGGCCGCGACCTGCCCCTCAACTTCCGCCTGGACGTGGGCTACCAGCGCACGGTCGGCGGCGAGACCCGCGAGGACAAGACCGACGCCGTCATCGCCGTGCTCGGATGGCGCGCGCGGTTCTAGGGCCCGGGGCACATCATGGGCGGGCCGCGACACGGCCACGGCCCCCCGGCCTCGTCCTGCGGCCGGCTCCGTTGCATCTGGAAGAGACGAGGCCGGCATCGGGGCACGCCCGGACGGGAGCGGACGCCAAAATCCCGCCCGGCGGGCTCGATCAAGGGTGCAGGAGGCCGGCGCCCGCCCGCCCCGCCGCGGCCCTCCTCCCCCTGGAAATCCGCGGCGCCATGCCCTATGTTCCGCACGTCGTCCTCGGACGGCTATGGCGATAAACAGTACGTGGAATAAGCGTTGTGGACCCGGGGGCAGTGCCCGGCGCCTCCACCAATCCCCAAGGGCTTATCGGCCCGCGGATCCAGGGTTGGACAGGGGGGCGAAACAGGCTCGACGCGCGCAGTAAAGACGTACCTTTTGCTCGGCATTGTACCGCCGTTATCGGGCTAAATCACAAGTGCCAACGATAACAGCCGCGAGGCTGTGGCGCTCGCTGCCTAGGAATAGGTAAGCGCGGTCCGGGGGGAACCGGGCAACAGAATCCCCCCACCTCCTTCCCCTCCCGTGACATGGCTTTGACAGCGGCACGCCGCATGCCTATGCCGCCGCCCGGAATGCCGCCCGGCCGCGGCCATAATGGTGCACGATGAGCGAGCAAGCCCCGCCCCCCGAGAGCCTGCTGCCCTATGACCGCTGGACCGAGGAGGCGATGCGCAACGTCGCGCTGCGCGCGCTCGACTTCGCCGCGGCCAACGGCCTGCCGGGCGAGCACCACTTCTACCTCACCTTCCGCACCGACCATCCCGGCACGCAGGTCCCCGGTCACCTGAAGGCCCGCTACCCGCAGGAGATGACGATCGTCCTGCAGCACCAGTTCTGGGACCTCAAGGTGGACCGGACGGCGCAGCGGGTCTCGGTCGGCCTCTCCTTCGGCGGCGTCGCCGCGACCCTGATCATCCCCTTCGCCGCGCTCGTCGCCTTCTGGGACCCGCATGTCCGGGTCGGCCTGCGCTTCGGCGAGATGACCACCTCCGACGCCGAGGCCGCGCCCGGCGCGGACGACGCCGAACCGGCCGAGAGCCCGGCCGCAGAGTCGGCTTCGTCGCCCGCGGCCGAGAAGCCCGAAGCGCCGAAGCCCGACACCCCTGCCCAGGTCGTCAGCCTGGACGCTTTCCGCCGCCGCCCCGGCGGCACGCGGGACTGATCGGCGCCGCTCCGGCGCCGCGCGCCGGGACGCTTCAACCGGCCGCGATCCGCCGCTAAGTACAGGAGGTTCCGTTTCCTGGCGCTTGGACCCCTGCCGCGCTAACACGCGCGCGGGCGGCCGCACGCGCCCAAGCCCGCCGAGAGGGAGAGCCCCGTGAGCTCCACCAACACCGCCTACCCGCCCGTCGCCGTCGGCCCCTCCCCCGTCGCCACCTCGGACGGGGCCGAGGCCGATGCCGGGATGCCCGTCTCGCAGCGCACCGCCGGCTTCGACTACGCCCCGATGTTCCCGCTGGGGCCGGACACGACCCCCTGGCGCAAGCTCGACATCGAGGGCGTCTCCACCATCGAGGTGGAGGGCAAGCGGGTCCTCAAGATCAAGCCCCGCGTCCTGGAGGAGCTGGCCTTCCAGGCCTGCCGCGACGTCTCGCACCTCCTGCGCCCTGGCCACCTGCAGCAGCTCTCCAACATCCTGAAGGATCCGGAGGCGTCGGCGAACGACCGCTTCGTCGCGCTCGACCTGCTGAAGAACGCGAACATCGCCGCCGGCGGCAAGCTGCCCATGTGCCAGGACACCGGCACAGCGATCGTGCACGGCAAGAAGGGCCAGCGCGTCTGGGTCGAGGGGAACGAGGAGGAGGCGCTCTCCTACGGCGTCCACCGCACCTACACCGAGACGAACCTGCGCTACTCCCAGATGGCGCCGCTCTCCATGTACGAGGAGGTGAACACCGGCAACAACCTGCCCGTCCAGTTCGACCTCTACGCCTCTCCCGGCGACTACCACGCCGAGGAGTTCGAGTTGATGTTCGTCCTGAAGGGCGGCGGATCGGCGAATAAGACCTTCCTCTACCAGCAGACCCGCGCCGTGCTGAACCCGAAGAAGCTGCTCGACTTCCTCGGCGAGAAGATCAAAACGCTCGGCACCTCCGCCTGCCCGCCCTACCACCTGGCCATCGTCATCGGCGGCACGAGCGCGGAGACGACGCTCAAGACCGTCAAGATGGCCTCCACCCGCTATCTCGACACGCTGCCGGAGAAGGGCGCGAAGTCCGGCCACGCCTTCCGCGACCGGGCGCTGGAGGCGGAGGTCCACAAGCTCACCCAGAACCTCGGGATCGGCGCGCAGTTCGGCGGCAAGTATTTCTGCCACGACGTCCGCATCATCCGCCTGCCCCGCCACGGCGCGTCGCTGCCCATCGGCATCGGCGTCTCCTGCTCCGCCGACCGGCAGATCCGCGCGAAGATCACGCCGGAGGGCGTCTTTCTCGAAGACCTGGAGCACGACCCCGCCCGCTTCCTGCCCGACCAGACCGAGGGGCTGGAGGAGGGCGGCGAGGTCGTCCGCATCGACCTGCAGCGCCCGATGGAGGAGATCCGCGCGGAGCTGTCGCGCCACCCCGTCTCCACCCGCGTGTCGCTCAACGGCACGATCGTCGTGGCGCGCGACATCGCCCATGCGAAGCTGAAGGAGCGGCTCGACGCCGGCCAGGGCCTGCCTGAGTACATCAAGAACCACCCGGTCTACTACGCCGGCCCCGCCAAGACGCCGGAAGGCATGCCCACCGGCTCCTTCGGCCCGACCACCGCGGGCCGCATGGACAGCTACGTCGCGGAGTTCCAGGCGGCCGGCGGCTCGCTCGTCATGCTCGCCAAGGGCAACCGCTCGAAGGCCGTGACGGAGAGCTGCAAGAAGAACGGCGGCTTCTACCTCGGCAGCGTCGGCGGCCCCGCCGCGCGCCTGGCCCAGGACTGCATCCGCAAGGTCGAGGTACTGGAATACCCGGAGCTCGGCATGGAAGCCGTCTGGCGCATCGAGGTCGAGGACTTCCCCGCCTTCATCGTCGTGGACGACAAGGGCAACGACTTCTACGACGGCCTCGAGTAGCCGCCCGCCGCGCCGGAGGAGAACCGCATGACGACCCGCCGCCTCATCTCCTCCGGCTCCGTCTTCGAGAAGGAGATCGGCTACTCCCGCGCGGTCGTCGA
This sequence comes from Muricoccus radiodurans, assembly GCF_050154705.1. Lineage (GTDB taxonomy): Bacteria > Pseudomonadota > Alphaproteobacteria > Acetobacterales > Acetobacteraceae > Roseomonas > Roseomonas radiodurans. Next base: position 2,055,163 of record NZ_CP189561.1, read on the forward strand.
CGGCGGCTTCGTCTTCGTCTCCGGCACGACCGGCTACGACTACACGACGATGGAGATCGCCGACGACGTCCAGATGCAGTGCGAGCAGACGCTGAAGAACATCGCGTCCGCCCTCGCCCAGGCCGGCGCCTCGCTGCGGGACGTGGTGCGCGTCCTCTACATCGTGCCCAACCCGGCGGATTGGCAGCACTGCTGGCCCGTGCTGCGCCTCTACTTCGGCAACATCCGTCCCGCCGCCACCCTCATCCACGCCGCGCTCCAGGCGCCGGAAATGCGGATCGAGATCGAGGTCACCGCGCGCCTCCCCGCGTCCGCCGCGCCCTGACGGGCCGCATCGCCTCGGACTGATCAACCCCCGCGCATCCGGCCGCCTGCGAGCGGGCGGTCACATCGCCTGTCTGCACGAAGGGATGACGCAGAGCCCCTCTGGGCCGCCCACTCAGCAGTGATGCGAATGATTCTGAGTCCAGTTATTACCTCCACATTTCAGTTACATACGCGGTGTTTTTCGCCCATCGCCTCAATCTTGCCCAAAACTCAGGCAGTCCGCCGCGTTTCAGAAGCGCTGCGACCTCCGTCCGGGGTCCGCCCTACGGCAGGTCGCCGCATCTTCTGAGACGTGGAGCAACAACAATGATGACGATGAGGAACGCCGGCCTTGTGGCCGCCCTGCTGGCAAGCACCGCTTTCGGGGCCCTCGCGCAGTCGAGCTCGACGGTCGGGATGGGCGGCAGCACGGCCGGCGGCGGGTCCACGGGCACCACGCTCGGCACCGGCGGCAGCACCGCGGGCGGTTCGGGTTCCGGCTCGGCCAGCACCCTCGGCATGGGCGGCGCCACGGCGGGCGGCGGGCAGACTGGCGTGACGCTCGGCACCGGCGGTAGCGCCGCGGGCGGCTCGGGCTCCGGCTCCGGCAGCACCCTTGGCATGGGCGGCGCCACGGCGGGCGGCGGCACCACGGGCACCGCGCTCGGCACCGGCGGCAGCGCCGCGGGCGGCTCGGGCTCCGGCTCCGGCAGCACCCTCGGCATGGGTGGCGCGACGGCGGGCGGCGGCACGACCGGCACCGCGCTCGGGACCGGCGGCAGCGCCGCGGGCTCCGGCTCGCGCTCGGGCTCCGGCTCGGCCAGCACGCTCGGCATGGGCGGCGCGACGGCGGGCGGCGGCACCACGGGCACCGCGCTCGGGACCGGCGGCAGCGCCGCGGGCTCCGGCTCCACCGCCCCGGGCCACACCGCCGCGCCGGGCAACTCGGGCAACGCCCCGGGCCACACCGGCGCCGCGCCGGGCGGCGGCACGCAGCGCCGCTAAGGCGGGCTGAGGCGACGGGCGGGGCATCCGGTCCTCCGGGCCGGGTGCCCCGCTCCATCCGTTGAGGAGGGAACCCATGCGCCTGTTCAACAGCGTCACGATGCTCGTGGCCTCGACCGGCCTGATCCTGGCCCTGGGCGGCCCTGCCGGGGCGCAGAGCAGCAGCAGCAGCAGCAGCGCCGAGGCGCGCGGGCCGAATGCCAGCGCCTCCGCCAGCGCCGGAAGTGGGACGTCCGGCCCGTGCCGGGAGATCACGCCGGAAGAAGCCGCCCGCGGCGGCGGCGCGCACAGCTCCGTCACCACCGGCCCCGGCGGGCTGAGCGGCAGCGCCACGGCGGGACCGAACGGGCCACGGGTCACCATCGGACCGAGCGGCGGCACCCCCGGGCCGGGCGGCGGGGCCCATGCCACGGCGCGGTCGGACTGCGTCGTCGTCGTGCCGCGCTGACCCGCCCCTCGAAGACGCCCCCGTTCGAACACGCCCGAGAAGGAATCCTGCCCATGAAAGGCGCGAAACTCGCACTTCTGGCCGGCGCCGCGATGCTCGCGGCCGCCGGCGCCTCGGCCCAGCCCGCGCCGGACGGCACCACCACCACCCGCACACGCACCCAGCAGGCCGGGCACCTGCCGGACGGCGGCACCGGGATGCGGCGGGTCGAGACCACCACGACCACCGGCACGAACCCCGATGGCACCGCCGCCGGCAGCACCTCCGTCGAGGCCCGCGCGGCCGGCCGGCAGTCCGATGGCGGCACCGGCCTGCGCCAGGCGGAGAGCACCAGCACGGTCGGCGCCGGCGCCACCGGCAGCGGCACGACCGCGACCGGCACGACGGAGAGCGGCGCCCGGGCCACCGGCCGCCAGGCCGATGGGAACCGCGGCAACACCCGCGTCGAGAGCAGCAGCGGCGTCGGCACCGGCGCGACCGCGACCGGACCCGGCGGCACCGCCGCCAGCACGGTCGGGACAGGGGGCTCGGCCTCGGCCGGTAGCGGCGTGACCGCCAGCACCCTCGGCGTCGGCGGCGCCTCGACGGGCGGCGGGTCTACCGCGGCCGCAGTCGGCACGGGCGGATCGGGCACGGCGGGTCCGGTGGCCGGCAGCTCGGTCGGCGTCGGCGGCACCTCCGCCGGCAGTGGGTCCGGCGCGGCCGCCACGGCCCCCGGCCGGTCCGGCTCGGCCCCGGGCCACAACCGCTAGGCTTTCCCGAAAGGGGAAAGCGAAGGCACGCCGCCCGGCCGCTCCGGGCGGCGTGCTTCTTTGCTCACCGCCCGCTTCCCGGCTTGTCCCGCCGCGTCGGAACGGGCATGGGGCGCCGGCTGCCAGCCTGACCGGAGCCCGCCCATGCGCTTTGCCGTGGACCGCCTGGACCACCTTGTCATCACCTGCAACGACGTGGACGTCACGGCGAGCTGGTATCAGCGCGTCCTGGGGATGGAGCGGGAGAGCTTCGGCCCGCACAACCGCACCTCCCTCCGCTTCGGCGGCCAGAAGATCAACCTCCGCCCGCGGGACGCGACGCAGGAGGCCTGGTTCACCGGCACCGGCGCGGCGCCGGGCGGCCAGGACCTCTGCTTCATCGTGACCGTCACGGCCGAGGACGTGGCCGACCACCTCCGTGCCTGCGGCGTGACGGTCGAACAGGGCCCGGTGGAGAAGGCCGGCGCGCTCGGCCCGATCAACTCGGTCTATTGCCGCGACCCCGACGGCAACCTCATCGAGATCTCCACCTACGGCGACGCCGCCGCCATCCCCGGCAGCGCCGGGAACACGGCGTGACCGGCCCCGACACCCCGCGCCTCCTCCTCGATCGTCCCAGGCTGGAGGCCAACGCCGCGCGGCTGCGCGCCCGCTGCGCGGAACTCGGGGTCGCGTTCCGCCCGCACTTCAAGACGCCGAAATCGGTCGACGTCCTCCGCGCCGCCCATGGCGGCATCCCCGGCCCCGTGACTGTCTCCACGATGAAGGAGGCCGAGGCGGTGGCCGCCTCCGGCGCCGCCACCGACATCCTCCTGGCCGCCACCGCCATTCCCGCACGCATCCCGCGCGCCGAGGCCCTGGCCCGTCACCACGGCACGCGCCTCCTCCTCGTGCTCGACAGCGCCGAGATGACCGGCCTCGTGGACGCCGCCGCCTCGGCCCCGCACGACGTGCTGGTGGAAGTGGATTGCGGCGAGCACCGCGCCGGCGTCCCGCCCAAGGCCGCCCTGCCCATCGCCCGGGCGGTCCACGGCTCCCGCCACCTGCGCCTCGCCGGCGTGATGACCCATGCCGGGCATTCCTACGCCACCGACGACATTCAGAAGATCGCCGACCTCGCCGAGACCGAGCGCGCGGCGGCCGTCACCGCCGCCGAGGCGATCCGCGCCGCCGGCCTGCCCTGCCCCATCGTCTCCGTCGGCTCCACGCCGACGCTGCTGTACGCCCGCCACCTCCACGGCGTGACGGAGGCCCGGGCCGGCATCGCCCTGCTCTGGGATCTCGCGCAGCACTCCCGCGGCATGTGCACCTGGGACGATCTTGCCCTCTCCGTCCTCTCGACGGTGATTGGCCACAACCGCAGCGGCATGTCCCTCATCCTCGACGCCGGCGCCCTCGCCCTCTCGAAGGACGTCTCCGCCAACAGCTTCGCCCCCGGCACCGCCTTCGGCGCGCTGGCGGACGCGGCAACCGGCGCCCGCCTGCCGCTCCAGCTCGGCACCGTCCACCAGGAGCACGGCACCGTCCCCGTGCCGGACGAGTCCTGGTTCGCCCGCCTGCCCATCGGCAGCACGGTGCGCGTCTATCCCAACCACGCCTGCCTCACCGCCGCCGGCGGCTACGGCGCCTTCGACGTGCTGGACGAATCTGGCGCGACCACGTCCCGCTGGCCCCGCGTGGACGGCTGGCACTGACCCGCGGGATTCTGCGCCCAGGCCCGCGCTGACGGGCTTGGTCCGGCTCCCGCGCGCGCCCATGTCGCCGGGATGAGCACCCGCACCGAAACCGATTCCCTCGGCACGATCGAGATCGAGGCCGACCGCCTCTGGGGCCCGCAGACCGAGCGCGCGCGCCGCCTCTTCCAGATCGGTTCGGAGCGCTTCCCGCCCCTACTCATCCGCGCCGTCGGCCTCCAGAAGCAGGCGGCGGCGGAGGCCAACAAGGCCCTCGGCGAACTTCCGGCCGATCTCGCCGACCCGATCATCGCCGCCGCGCGGGAGATCGCCGCGAACGGGCGCGACGCCGACTTCCCGCTCCCGGTCTGGCAGACCGGCAGCGGCACGCAGACGAACATGAACGCGAACGAGGTGATCGCGAACCGCGCGAACCAGACGCTGGGACAGCCCCTCGGCTCGCGGAAGCCGGTGCATCCGAACGACCACGTGAACCGCGGCCAGTCCTCCAACGACAGCTTCCCCACCGTCATGCACGTCGCCGCCGCGGAGGCCGTGACGACGCGCCTGATCCCCGCGCTGGAAACGCTGCACGCCAGCCTCTCCCGCCGTGCAAGCGAATGGGCCGACATCGTCAAGCTCGGCCGCACCCACCTGATGGACGCGGTTCCCGTCACGCTCGGCCAGGAATTCGCCGCCTGGGCGCTTCAGGTCGAGCATGGCATCGCGCGGGTGAAGGGCGTGCTCCCCCGCCTGCTCGCCCTGCCCCAGGGCGGCACCGCCGCCGGCACCGGCCTGAACACCCATGCCGGCTTCGCGACGACCTTCGCGGAGCGGATGGCCGCCTTGACCGGCCTCCCCTTCACCGCCAACCCCAACCCCTTCGAGGGCATGGGCGCCCACGATGCCTTCGTGGAGCTGCAGGGCGCGATGAACGTCCTCGCCGTCTCGCTCAACAAGATCGCGAACGACGTGCGCCTGCTCGGCTCCGGCCCCCGCGCCGGCTTCTCGGAACTGGTGATTCCCGCCGATGGCCTGTCCAGCTCCATCATGCCCGGCAAGACCAACCCGACGCAGTCGGAAGCGCTGACCATGGTCTGCGCCCAGGTCATGGGCAACACGACGACCGTCACGGTCGCCGGCGCCCAGGGCCACCTGGAGCTGAACGTCTTCAAGCCCGTCATCATCCAGGCCGTGCTGCAATCCGCGACGCTTCTTGCCGACGCCTCGGAGAGCTTCGCCCACAACATGGTGGACAAGCTGGAGCCGAACCGCGCGCGCATCGCCGACAACCTCGCGCGCAGCCTGATGCTCGTCACCGCGCTGAACCCGCGGATCGGCTACGACAAGGCGGTGCAGATCGGGAAGAAGGCGCTCGCGGAGAACCTTACCCTGCGCGACGCCGCCGCCCAGCTCGGCCATGTCTCGCCGGAGGACTTCGACCGCTGGGTCCGCCCGGAGGACATGACCCGACGGGGAGCCACGCTCGACGGCTCGGGCTGATGGCCGGGCACCTCCGGAAGCGCTCCTTCTCCCTCGCCGGCCACCGCACCTCCGTCGCCCTGGAACCGGAATTCTGGACCGCGCTGGAGGCGGAGGCTGAGCGACGCGCCCTCCCCCTCGCCCGCCTGGTCCAGGAGGCCGATGCGGCCCGCGCAGACCCCAGCCTCCCCCTCGCCTCGGCGCTGCGCCTGACGGTGCTGCACGCTCTCCGAGCGGCCAGAGACTGAACGATCCTCCCCGGGGAAGGCGTCGCCTTCCCCGGCCCCCATCCACCAGGGGGCGAACTCGCCCCCTGGACCCGCGTCAAGTGGGATCTTGGGGTCCGGGGGGCGCGTTCGCCTTCCGGCGGCACGCCTACCGCTCCGCCCGCCAGCGCTGCCAGGCCGCCACCTCCGGCACGCGCCGGGGACGCGCTGCCGGGCCGGTCAGCCGCACGCCCACCTCCGGTCCCGAATAACCGGGATCGCCCGGCTTCTGCGTCGCGAGCAGGTCCACCGCCCCGCGCGCCACGTCCACGTCGCCGCGCAGCGTCAGCGCCACGCCCTCCCCGACCGCGGAAGCCTCCGCCAGCGTCACCCGCCCGCCGGCCAGCGTCCCCCGCACCGAGAGCGCCTCGAACCCGGTCGCCCCGTCGGACAGCGCCTGCCGCAGCGCCGTCTCGTCCCCCGCCACGGCCCCGCGGCCCGCCGCCGCCGCGTCCAGCCCGGACAGCACGCCTTGCCGCGCCGCCAGCCGCGCCTCGCCCTCCAGCGTGGCGATCAGCGCGGCCGCGCTGCTCCCCCGGGCCGCGAGCTGCCAGCCCAGCTCGGCGCGTCCGGCCACCACGTCCACCGGCAAGCCCAGCATCGGTCCCGTCACCTCCGCGTCCCGCACGGTTCCCGACAGCCCCAGGACCGGCGCGTCCCCCGTCACATCCAGCGTCGCCGCCCCGCGCAGCGCCCCGCCCGACAGCACCGCCTCCACCTCATCCAGCGCGAGCCGCCCGGCCGAGAGTCGCACCCGCGCCCGCGCGTCCTGCACCGGCGGCAGCCCCGCCAACTCCAGCCGCCCGAAGGAAAGCGCCACGTCGGCGTCCAGGCCGCGCAGCGCCGCGACCGGCAGCGGTTCCCGCCCACGCCAGGCGAAGCCCGGGGGGTTCATCGCCTCCACTGCCAAGCGCCCCGTCACCCGCGGCCGCCCCGCCTCCAGCGTCAAGGCGAGCGGCCCGCTCAGCCGCACCCCGCCTGCGACGAGTTCCAGCCGCTCCGCAGACACCCCCTGCGGCCCGGCCGAGAGCGCCGCCACCACGGAGAGCGACCCCTGCCCGATCCAATCCTCCACCCCCGGCCACCCGGCCTCTGACAGGAAGCGCGGCGCCCCGGGATGCCGCAGCGTCACCGTCCCCGTCCCGCGCCGCCCCGGCAGGTCGAGCGTCGTATTCGCCTCCAGCCGCGCCTCCCCGAGGTCCAGCCCGAGCTGCACGGCCAGCGCCTCCACCGGCCCGCTCCCGCCTGCTCGCAGGGAGAAGCCCTGCCCCGCCAGCCGCGTCCCGTCCGGCCAGCTTCCGGGCAGCAGCATCGCCAGGGACCGGAAGGCCGGCCCCGACAATTCCAGAGAGGCGTCGGACAGCCGCGGCGACGGCCCCAGCAGCACCCCGCCGGACAGCGCCAGCTCCGCCTCCGCCAACCTCCCGGACAGCCGCCGCACGGTCAGCCGCCCGTTCTCGAGCGACGCGTCGAGCGAGGCCCGGTCCAGCCCCACCCCGCCCCAGCGGGCCGTCTCCGCCGCGATCCGCAGGTTCGCGTCCAGCCCGCCCAGCACCCGCCCGGCCGCCGCCCAGTCGAGCCCGGGCCGCAGCCAGGCATCCAGGTCCAGCACGTCCAGGTTCAGCCCCAGCCCGAGCGCGGGACGCGCGCCGTAGCGCAGCACCCCCGCCCCGGACACCCGCGCCCCGTCCAGCACCGCCGAGAACTCCGGTACGGCCACCGAACCGGGATCCAGCACCAGCCGCGCCCGGCCCTCCCCCGCGCGAAGCCGCGCCGGCGCCAGCACCTCCGTGTTCAGCCCCAGCGCACCGAGCGTCCCGCGCAGATCGCTCCCGGCGAAGCGCAGCCCTGCCTCCAGCCGGTCGCCCGCCGTCGCGCCGTTCAGCTCGACCGTCGTGTCGCCCGGCAGCAGCGCGGACACATCCGTCAGGGTCAGCCGGTCCGCGTCCCGGAACACGGCGGCCCGGAGCCGCCGCAGCGGCACCCCGCCGAAGCTCGCCGCCTCCGCCGAGAGGTCCACGCCCAGGGGCAGCCCGGCGCCGCGCGACCGCAGTGCGCCGACCCAGGAATCCAGGTCCAGCCGCCCCGTCACCAGCGCCACGTCCACCCGCGCGGTGGGCGAAAGACGCAGGGTCAACGCCCCCCGCGCCGGCCCGCCGCCGAGATCCATCGCCAGCTCGTCCGCCGCGACCAGGTCCGCCGCCACCATCAGCCGCCCGCGCGCCCGGAACGGCCCCGCCGGCGCGGGCACGAGGAGCGAGAGGTCCGGCCCCGAGGCCTCGACGCTGCCCTCCATCACGCCCTCCGGCGTCAGCACGCCGCGCGCGCCGATCGTCGCGCCGCCGAGCGCCAGCGCCACCTCCAGCGGCGTCGCCCCGTCGAAGCCCGGCCGTCCGAGCGTGGCGTCGAAGCGCCACTCCAGCCCGCCCCGCACGAAGCTGCCGCCCGCCCGCACCGGCGCGGCCAGGCTGCCGTCGCCTGCCGTCAGCCGGGCCTGCACCCGTTCCAGCACCACGGCGCCGATCGCGATCCGGCTTCCCTCCAGCGCCGCGTCCAGGGACGACAGACCCGCGAAGAGCCCCGCCGCCCCGCCCGGCGGCGGCCAGGGGAGGCGGATATCGGCGCCCACCAGCGCCACCTCCCGCGGTGCCAGCCGCCCGCGCAGCAGGGCGGGCCCGTCCAGCCGCAGCCGCAGCGCCCCCGCCGTGACGGCGAAGGCGTCGTCCGGTTCCCCGAGGGTCACGCCCTCCGCCTCCACCACCGGACGCGGCAGCAGGCGCAGCCGAACCGGCCCGGTCAGCGTCACCGGCCGCCCAAGCCTCTCGGCCGCCAGCGCCGCCAGCGTGTCGCGCCGCGCGGTCCAGTCCGTGAAGAGGGGTGCGGCGTAGAGCGCGCCGAGCACCAGCAGGACCAGCCCCGCCAGCACCCCGCCGATAAGGAGAAGGCGCCGCATCAGCCCGCGCCCCGCATCAGCCCGGCCCCATGGGACAGCCGCTCAGCGCCCTTCCCCCCGCATGCCCGAGACCTCTCCCAACCCGGCCATGCCGAACCCGATCCTCCAAGCGCCGGCAAGCGCCCCCGAAGCCGCGCCGGAAGGGCCGGCCGCGCCGCCGGATCGCGCCTGGATTCGCGCGGCGCCCCGCCAGCCGACAATGCGTCCCGCACCGCGGCCGGGCAAGGAAGCGCGCCATGAAGCCGCTTTCGGCAGGCGCGAAATCAGGGCATGAGGCGGGGCGGAGAATGAGGGCCGGACGGCGCGCGTGGGCTTCTGGGGAAAGATCATCGGCGGCGCGGTCGGTTTCGCCATGGGCGGGCCGCTCGGTGCCGTGCTGGGCAGCGCGCTCGGCCACGCGGCGGACGAGGGAGCGCTGAACGGCGCCATCCCCGGCGTGGACGGCGCCCGCATCGCCGCCCTGCTCGGCTCGAAGGAAAGCCTCTTCGCCGTCTCCGTCGTCGTCCTCTCGGCGAAGCTGTCGAAGGTGGACGGCCCGGTGAAGCGGGCGGAGATCGACGCCTTCAAGCGCCTCTTCCGCATCCCGCCGGAGAACATGAAGGAGGTCGCCGACCTCTTCGACCGCGCGCGCGAGAACGCCGAGGGCCACGAGACCTTCTCCGAGCGGCTGGGACAGGCCTTCGCCGACAACAAGGCGATGCTGGAGGACGTGCTCGCCGCCCTCTTCCGCATCGCCGAATCCGACGGCCCGCTGAACCGCGCGGAATACGCCTTCCTCACCACGACCCACGCCCGCTTCGGCCTGGAACCCGAGGCCCTGGCCCGCGCGCGGGAGGGCCGACCCGCCCCCGGCGCCGGCCCGCGGATCGAGCATCAGGAAGGCCCCGACCCCTACGCGGTGCTCGGCCTGGGCCGCGAGGCGACGGACGCCGAGGTGCGCGAGACCTGGCGCCGCCTGATGCGGGAAAACCACCCGGACAGCCTTGCCTCCCGCGGAGTGCCGGCCGAATTCATCCGCCGCGCCACCGACAAGGTCGCCGCCATCAACGCGGCGTGGGACCGGATCAAGCGGGAGCGCAAGCTGTGACCGGCGGCCGCCCGCCATCCCTTCTCCGGGCCTGAGTCAAACGGAGGCGCGACGCATGAGCCCGACATCCTCATGACCCTCCGCCCCGGCCCCACCCCTGTCCCGATCGCGCGGGAAGAGCACGCTCCGGGCGCCACGGCCCCGCGCCTCGTCCCCCGCGACGTCACGCTGACGATCCTCGACCTTCCCAGCCCGAACCAGGACGACCGACCGCCGGGCGTGCCGATCGACACGCTCATTCTCCACTACACCGACATGGAGTCCGGGGCCGCCGCCATCGCCCGCCTGCGCGACCCCGCCGCGAAGGTCTCCTCCCATTATGTGGTGGAGGAGGACGGGACCGTCTTCCGCCTCGTCCCGGACCACCGCCGCGCCGCCCATGCCGGGATCTCGCACTGGCGCGGGAATGAGGGGCTGAACGCCCGCTCCATCGGGATCGAGGTGGTGAACCCCGGTCATTCCTGCGGCTACCGCCCCTTCCCCGTGCTCCAGATGGCGGCTTTGGCCGATCTCTGCCTCGACCTCATCACCCGACATCCGATTCCCGCCCGCAACGTCGTTGGCCACAGCGACGTGTCGCCGGACCGCAAGCGCGACCCGGGCGAGCTCTTCGACTGGCAGGGCCTCGCGCGCCTCGGCATCGGCCTCTGGCCCGAGGGCGTACCCGGCGACGACCTCTCACCCGTGCCCGACGGGCTGACCCGGGCCGTCTCGCTGCTGCAGCGAATCGGCTACAAGGTGGACGCGGCGCGGCCGGACCTCGCCCTGACCGCCTTCCAGCGCCACTGGCGGCAGGAGGAATGGGGCGGACGGCCCGACTCGGGCACCCTCGCCCGCCTCACCGCGGTCGCCGCCCTCGCTGAAGCTATTCCCATCCCCGCTTGACCCTGCCCGGGCCGGCCCCCATACCCCGCCCGCCAGGCGGCTGGGCGACCGCTGTGGCCGCTCTGCGGCCATGGAGGAAAGTCCGGGCTCCACGGGAAGACGGTGCCGGCTAACGGCCGGCGGGGGCGACCCCAGGGACAGTGCCACAGAGAAGAAACCGCCCGTCCGGCCGAGGGAAACCGAGGTTCGGCGGGCAAGGGTGAAACGGTGGGGTAAGAGCCCACCGCGCCCCCGGCGACGGGGGCGGCACGGCAAACCCCACCGGGAGCAAGGCCGAATAGGGGCGGTCGGCGAGGATTCCTTTCGGGGGGTCCGGCGCAGGGGCATCCCGCCCCACCGCCCGGGTTGGCCGCGTGAAACCCCCGGTAACGGGGGTTCCAGAGGAATGGTCGCCCGGTCCGAAGGGACCGACAGAACCCGGCTTACAGGCCGCCTGGCACCACTTATCCCCAGCTCTCAGGATTACTTTCCAGCGCTTTGATTTCAGTCGCATTTGCACGCGTGTCGAGTCGGCAACACCAGCTACACTCCGTCACCAACCCGCAAACTCCCATGGCATCCCACCCCGACCCATGTTATCCCAAAGGCATCCCGCAAGGGCCCGGACCTGAGGGGGGCAAGGGCCGCGGGGTGGTCGGGTGAGCCGGTGGGATCGGGGGGTCCCGCCGGCCGCTTGATCCATCAAGATCCCAGCCAATCCGAACGACCGCAAGGGGGCGGTGGTCCAACGGATGACCCATTTCATGGGCACCTACAGGGGGCGGCTGGATCGCAAGGGGCGGGTTTCCGTCCCGGCGGCCTTCCGCACCGTGCTGGAGCGCCTGGGTACCTCCGACGTCGTCCTCCGCCCCGCACATAACTTCGCCTGCATCGAGGGGCTGCCGCTGCCTGCCTTCGAAGCGCTGACCAGCGGCCTGAACGGCCTCGACACCTTCTCCGAATCGCAGGACGACCTCGCCTTCTCCCTCTACGCGGACGCCACCACCCTCCGGCCGGACAGTGACGGCCGGATCGTCGTGCCGGAGGAGCTGATCGCCCACGCGAACCTCGGCGAGGAGATCGCCTTCGTCGGCCTCGGCCCCCGCTTCCAGATGTGGGAGCCCGCCGCGCTGGCCAGGCGCGTCGCCGAATCGCGGCAGCGCGCCAAGGAGCGCGGCCTCACCCTCCCCGCCGCGGGCCGCGCATGAGCGCCGCCCCGGACTCCGCCGCCGCCGGGCATATCCCGGTGATGCTGGCGGAGGTGCTCGACGCCCTCTCTCCGCGCGATGGCGGCGCCTATCTCGACGGCACCTTCGGCGGGGGCGGCTACGCGGCCGCCATCCTCGGCGCGGCCGCCTGCACCCTCTACGCCGTGGACCGCGACCCCGACGCGATCGCCCGCGGCGCCGCGCTGGCCGCCCGCTTCCCCGGCCGCCTGCACCTGATGGAGGGCCGGTTCGGCGGCATGCTCGACCTGCTGGCCGCCCGCGGCGTCACCGCGCTGGACGGGGTGGTGCTCGATCTCGGCATCTCCTCCTTCCAGATCGACCAGGCCGAGCGCGGCTTCTCGCTCCGCAGCGACGGTCCCCTCGACATGCGGATGGAGCGGAGCGGCCCCACCGCCGCCGACCTCGTGAACACCCTCCCCGAGCGGGAGCTCGCCGATCTCCTCTGGGAACTCGGGGAGGAGCGCCACTCCCGCCGCATCGCCCGCAAGCTCGTCGCCGCCCGCGGCGACGCCCCCTTCGAGACGACCCTCCAGCTCGCGGAAGCGATCCACGCCGTCATGCCCCGCGACCCCTCGGGCATGGACAGCGCCACCCGCTCCTTCCAGGCGCTCCGCATCCGCGTGAACGACGAGCTGGGCGAGGTCGAGCGCGGCCTTGCCGCCGCCGCCCGCCTCCTCGCACCGGGAGGCCGCCTCGTCGTCGTCTCCTTCCACTCGCTGGAGGACCGGATCGTGAAGCGCTTCATGCGCGACGCGGCCGGCCGCACCCCCGGCGCCTCGCGCCACGATCCCGCCTCCCTGACGGGGCAGGTTGCCCCGGCGGGGTACCGGCTCCTCACCACCGCCGCCCTCCGTCCCGGCGCGGCGGAAACCGACAGAAATCCTCGCGCGCGGTCCGCCCGGCTGCGCGCCCTCGAGAGGCTGCAGGCCGCATGATCCGACCGCTCACCTTCCTCTCGCTCGTGGCCGCCGCCGGGGCGGGCCTGCACCTGTACGGCGTGAAGTACGAGGTCTCCCAGCTGGAGAAGCAGCTTCGCGACACCGTGCGCCAGACCGAGGTGGCGCGGGAGCGCACCTCCGTCCTCCGCGCCGAATGGGCCCTGCTAAACGAGCCGGAGCGCCTGCGCGCCGCGGCCGCCCGCCACCTGCCGCTGGAGCCGATGCAGACCGGGCAGTTCGTCCGGGTGACCGAGCTGGACCGCCGCCTGCCGACCGCCGTCGCCTTCGCCGGCGCGCCGAACCTCTTCGCCCCCGCGCCGGGGGAGCGGCCGACCATGATGGCCGCCGCCCAGACGCCGGCCCCGGCCCAGCCCGCTCCCGCCCCGGCGCCCGCCACCGCGGCGCCGGTGGCCGCCGCCCAGCCCGCCGCCCCGTCCGCCCCGGCCCGTGCGCCGGAGCCCCGCCCGGCGCCGGAGACCCGCATCGCCGCCGCCGCGCCGCTGCCCGCCCTGTCGCGCCCCGCGGCGGCGCATCCCGCCCCTGCGGCGGCGCCGGCCGCTCCGGCCCCGGTCGCCGCCGCCCAGCCCGCCCCGGCACCGGCCCTTCCCGCCCAGGTCGCGGCCGCCACCCCGGCGCAGCCGCCGCGTGCGCGCGCCCAGGCTGCCCGCCCGGCCCCCGTGCAGGTCGCTGCCGCCCAGCCGCGCTCCGCGGATCCCGCCCCGCAGCGCTCGGCGGACCCGGCGCCGCAACGCGTCGCGGAGGCCGCGCCCCGGCCGGCGCCCCGCCCCGCCCCGGCCGCCCGCCCGGCCGAGCCCGCCCCCTCGCGCGGCCTCAACCTGGCCGCCGCCGCGCCCGAGACCCCGACCCCGATCCTGCGCCCGGCCGTGCTCATGTCCCGCCCGCCGGAGCCGCCGGCCGGCTCCTTCCTCGGCGGCGGCCTCGGCGCCGGCGCCGGCGCCCGCCCGATGCTTCCGCCGCCCGTGCCGATCGCGAGCGGGGCCGCCCGGTGAGCGGCCCCGCGGCCCCCGACCCGAACGCCGCCCCGGGACACCGCCCGTTCGGCGAGGCGCGGGGGACGGAGGCCCGCGCCGTGGTGCGCGTGGCCCAGCCCGATCTTGCCCGCCGCGCGGTGCTCGAGCGCAGCCGCGGCCGCCTCGTGCTCGCGGCCGCCGGCTTCGGCGTGCTCTTCGGCGCGGTCGGCCTGAAGCTGACCCACGCCACGCTGATCGACCCGCGGGAACCCCGCCGCATCGCCCAGCGGGAGACGGTGCCGATCGCGCCGCCGGTGGCCGAGCCCACGACGGGCCGCGCGGCCATCACCGACCGCAACGGCGAGATCCTCGCCGTCTCCCTGCCGGTCACCGCGCTCTACGCGAACCCCCGCCAGATCGAGAATCCGGCCGAGGTCGCCGCTCGCCTCTCCCGCGCCCTGCCGCAACTCGACCGGGAGCGCCTGATCCCCCGCCTCTCCGGCGACCGGCAGTTCTCCTACCTCGCCCGCGCCCTGACGCCGCGGGAGGTGCAGGCGGTGAACAACCTCGGCGTCGCCGGCCTGCATTTCGAGGAATCGGAGCGCCGCTACTACCCGCAGGGGCGCGCCGCCGTGCACGTGCTCGGCAACGTGGACGTGGACGGCCAGGGCCTCTCGGGCCTCGAGCGCTATCACGACGAGCGGCTGCGCGCCCGCCCCGACACCGCGCTGCGCACCTCCCTCGACATCCGCGTCCAGCTCGCCCTGCGGGACGCGGTGCAGCGCGCGATCGAGGAATACACGGGCATCGGCGGCGCGGGCGTCGTGATGGACGTCCAGACCGGCGAGGTCGTCGCCATGGTCTCGCTGCCGGACTACGACGCCTCCGACATCGGCGCCGCGACGGCCGACCAGCGCTTCAACCGCGTCACCGTCGGTGTCTACGAGCCCGGCTCGACCTTCAAGCTCTTCACCGCGGCCGCCGCGCTGGAATACGGCACGGGCAACCTCTCCTCCTCCTACAACGCCGCGCAGCCCATTCGGTACGGGCGCTTCACCATCTCGGACTATCGCGGCAAGAACCGCTGGCTCTCCTTCCCGGAGATGCTGATCCACTCCTCCAACCTCGCCGCCGCGCACATGGCGCAGGGCTTCGGCCCGCAGCGGCAGCGTGACTTCCTGCTGCGCATGGGCATGCTCCAGCGGCAGCAGATCGAGCTGACGGAAACGGCCGTGCCGATCGTCCCGCCCGCCGCCGGCTGGCGCGAGATCAACATGTTCACCATCGCCTTCGGCCACGGTATCTCCGTGACGCCGCTGCACGTCGTCACCGGCGTCACCGCCCTCGTGAACGGCGGCATCCTCCGCTCCCCCACCCTCCTCGCCGTGCCGCCCGGGACGACGCGGGAGGGGACGCGCGTCATCTCCGAGCGCAACTCCGACCTCATGCGCCGCCTGATGCGCGTGGTGGTGACGGAGGGCTCCGGCAAGGGTGCGGACGTGCCGGGCTACTTCGTCGGCGGGAAGACCGGCACGGCGCAGAAGACCGGCCCGCGCGGCGGCTACCTGCCCAACAAGCGCATCGCCGCCTTCGTCGGCGCCTTCCCGATGAACGCGCCGCGCTACGCCGTCTACGTCATGGTGGACGAGCCGAACCCGAACGCCCGGTCCCACGGCTTCGCGACGGCGGGCTGGGTCGCGGCGCCGGCCGCCGGCAGCGTCATCGCCCGCATCGCCCCCGTGCTCGGCCTCGTCCCCGAGAATCCGCAGGCGCCGGAAATCCTCGCCGCGACCGCCCTTCCGGGCCGTGCGGCCCCGGCCGCCGCCGCCGCCGCGCGCCCGGCCGCCCCGTCCCGTCCCGCCGCCGCCCCGGCGCGCAGCCCCACCGTCCCCGCCATCGCGCCCAGCGGCGGCGCGCCGGCCGGGCAACCGAACCTCTCCCCCGCCACGCCGGCCCTGCCCGCGCCGCGGCCGCTGCGCGTGACGGAGGCGCAGGAGACCGAAATCCTCCGCGCCCAGGAGATCACGCGCATCCGCTTCGGCCTCGCCGCCCAGGCCGCGACTCTGGGGGCCGCGGCGCTCGCCGAGGCCGCTCCCCCTGCGGCTCGGTGACCTCATGCCGGGCTACGCGCAGCTCGCCGGGCTCGACATCACGGCCCTGACGGCGGACAGCCGCCAGGTCCGTCCCGGCACGCTCTTCGCCGCGCTCCCCGGTGCCCGGACCGACGGCCGCGCCCACATCGCCGACGCCGTCGCCCGCGGCGCCGCCGCCGTGCTGGCGCCGGAGGGCACGACCTGGCCCGCCGACGTGCCCGCGCGCCCCCTGCTGACCGCACCCGACGCCCGCCGCGCCCTCGCGCTGATGGCCGCCGCCTTCCACGGCGCGCAGCCCGCGACCGTCGTCGCCGTCACCGGCACGAACGGAAAGACGAGCACCGCCGATTTTCTCCGCCAGATCTGGGGGGGCAGCGGCGCCCGCGCCGCCTCCCTCGGCACGCTCGGCCTGATCGCGGAGGGCTTCGACCCCGGGCCATCGCTGACCACGCCCGATCCGGTCTCCCTGCACGCGACCCTCGCGGCCATCGCGCGGGCCGGCGTCACCCACGCGGCGATGGAGGCCTCCTCCCACGGACTGGAGCAGCGGCGGCTGGACGGCGTCTCCCTCGCCGCCGCCGGCTTCTCGAACCTCACGCGCGACCACCTCGACTATCACGGCGACATGGCGTCCTACCGCGCCGCGAAGCTCCGTCTGCTGGATTCGGTCCTGCCGCCCGGCCGTCCCGTCGCGGCGAATGCCGACATGGACGCCGAGACGCTGGCCGCGGTCCGCGCCGTCGCCGCCGCCCGCAACCTCCGCCTGCTGACGGTGGGTGAGGCCGGCGACGACCTCCGCCTCCTCCGCCACACGCCGCGCCCGGACGGGCAGGAGATGGAGATCGCGGCCTTCGGCACGCACCGGACGATCCACCTGCCGCTGGTCGGCCGCTACCAGGCCGACAACGTGCTGCTCGCCGCCGCCCTGGCCACCGCCACGGGCCTGGATGCCGCGCGCGCGCTGGACACCCTCTCCGCGCTGACCGGCGTGCGCGGCCGGATGGAGCTCGCCGCCCGTCTGCCGAACGGCGCCGCCGTCTACGTGGACTACGCCCACACGCCGGACGCGCTGGAGCGCCTGCTCCTCGCGCTGCGCCCGCACGCCGCGCGGCTGCACGTGGTCTTCGGCGCGGGCGGCGACCGCGATCCCGGCAAGCGCCCGCTGATGGGCGCCGCCTGCGCCCGCCTCGCGGACCGCGTCACCGTCACCGACGACAACCCCCGCACCGAGGACCCCGCGACCATCCGCGCCGCCATCCTGGCCGGGATGGGGGCCGCCTGCCCCGGCGCGACGGAGATCGGCGACCGCGAGAAGGCCATCGCGTCAGCCATGGCCGCCCTCGGCCCCGGCGACGTCCTGGCGGTCGCAGGCAAGGGACATGAGAGCGGCCAGACCGTCGGCACGGAGACGCACGCCTTCGACGACGCCGACGTCGTCCGCCGCCTCGCGGGCATCCGCGCATGACCGCCCCGCTCTGGACCTCCGCCGCGCTGCGGCAAGCGACCGGCGGCACCGCCCCGGACGGCATCGCCGTCACGGGCGTCTCCATCGACAGTCGCAGCGTCGCGCCCGGCGACCTCTTCGTCGCGCTGCGCGACGCGCGGGACGGCCACGACTTCGCCCCCGGGGCGCTGGCCGCCGGCGCCGCGCTCGCCATGGTGGACCGCGACATCCCCGCCGGCCCCACCCTGCGCGTGACCGACACGCTCGCCGGCCTGCACGCCCTCGGCGCCGCCGGCCGCGCCCGTGCGAAGGCACGCGTCGTCGCCGTCACCGGCTCCGTCGGCAAGACGAGCACGAAGGAGATGCTCGCCCGCGGCCTCGCCGCCTGCGGCAGCGTCCACGCCGCGCAGGCCAGCCACAACAACCACTGGGGCGTGCCCCTCACCCTCGCCCGCCTGCCGGCAGACGCCGACTACGCCGTCGCCGAGATCGGCATGAACACGCGCGGCGAGATCGCGCCCCTCGCCCGCCTCGCACGCCCCCACGTCGCCGTCGTCACGATCATCGCCCCCGCCCATCTCGGTCGCCTCGGCAGCCTGGAGACGATCGCGGAGGAGAAGGCCGACATCCTCCTCGGCCTGCCACAGGACGGGGTCGCCATCCTGCCCTCCGAGGGCGCGCAGTCCGACCTCCTGATGCGCCGCGCGCGGGAAGCCGGCATCCGCACGATCACCTTCGGCGAAGGCCCCACCGCGGAGGCCCGCCTGACCGGCTGGAGCGGTGACGCCGACACCCAGTCCTTCCGTGTGCATTTCGCCGGCCAGAACTTCGATCTTCGTCTCGACACGCCGGGCCGGCACATGGCGCTGAACGCCGTCGCGGCGCTCGCTGCCGCCGCGTCGCTCGGCGCCGATCCCGTGCATTTCGCCGCCGGATTGTCCGGCTTTTCCGCTCTTGCCGGGCGCGGCGCGCGCGGGCAGATCGCCCTTCCCGGCGGCACCGCCACGCTGCTGGATGAGTCCTACAACGCGAATACCGTTTCCATGCGCGCGGCCCTCGCCGTCCTGGCGGTACAAAAGGGAAAGCGACGCATCGCCGTGATGGGTGACATGTTGGAACTGGGCGACGAGGCCGCCGCGATGCACGCATCGCTCGCACCGGATGCGGAGGCCGCCGCCGATCTCGTCTTCACCTGCGGCCCCGCCATGGGCCACCTGCACCAGGCCCTGCCGCCGGCGAAGCGCGGCGCCCACGCCGCGACCAGCGCCGAGCTCGCCCCCATCGTCGCCGCCGCGCTCCGCCCCGGCGACGCCGTGCTGGTGAAGGGCTCGCTCGGCAGCCGCATGGCCGTCATCGTCCAGGCCATCCGCCAGCCGCAGGGCGCGTCCGCATGATCCCCGCCGTCTTCGCGGGGATCGGCGAGTTCCCCCTCTTCAACCTCCTGCGCTACGTCACCTTCCGCTCCGGCGCGGCCTGCCTGACGGCGCTCGTCCTCTCCATGGCCTTCGGGCCGATGATCATCCGCTGGCTGCGCAGCGTCTCGCGCGGTGGCCAGCCGATCCGCACGGACGGCCCGGAGCGGCACCTGATCGAGAAGAAGGGCACGCCCACCATGGGCGGCGTCCTCATCCTCCTCGCGCTGACCGTCTCCACCCTTCTCTGGGCCGATCTCCGCAACGGCCTCGTCTGGGGCGTGCTGGTCATCACCCTCGGCTTCGGCCTGCTCGGCTTCCGCGACGACTGGCTGAAGGTGACGAAGCGGAACACCAAGGGCGTCTCCGCCCGCGGCAAGCTGCTCGTGCAGTTCGGCCTCGGCCTCCTCGCGGCCGTCGGGATGACCTACCTCATGCCGCCGGCCCTCGCGACGAACCTCTCCATCCCCGTGTTCAAGGAGGTGCTGATCCCCTTCGGCATCCTCTTCCCCGTGCTCGGGATGCTGGTGATGGTCGGCTCCTCCAACGCGGTGAACCTGACGGACGGGCTGGACGGGCTGGCCATCGTGCCGGTCATGATCGCGGCCGGCGTCTTCGCCCTCATCGCCTATCTCGTCGGCAACCGTGTGTTCGCGGACTACCTCCAGCTCCACTTCGTCCCCGGCACCGGCGAGCTCGCGGTCTTCTGCTCCGCCCTGATCGGCGCCGGCCTCGGCTTCCTCTGGTTCAACGCCCCGCCTGCCGCCGTGTTCATGGGGGACACGGGCAGCCTCGCCCTTGGCGGCGCGCTCGGTGCCGTCGCGGTGGCGACGAAGCACGAGGTCGTGCTCGCCATCGTCGGCGGCGTCTTCGTGGTCGAGACCCTGTCGGTGATGATCCAGGTCTTCTGGTACAAGCGCACGGGCCGCCGCGTCTTCCTCATGGCGCCCCTGCACCACCACTACGAGAAGAAGGGCTGGTCCGAGCCCACGATCGTGATCCGCTTCTGGATCATCTCCATGATCCTCGCCCTCGTCGGGCTGAGCACGCTGAAGATCCGATGAGCGCCTTCGCCCCCTTCCTCGGCCAGACGATCGCCGTGCTCGGCCTCGGCCGCGCCGGGCTGCCGGCCGCGCGCCGGCTGCGGGAATGGGGCGCCACCGTCACCGTCTGGGACGACAGCGAGAAGGCCCGCGACGCCGCCGCGGCGGAGGGCCTGGCGCTCGGCCAGCCCGACCGCTTCGACGCCCTGCTGATCTCCCCGGGCATCCCGCATCGCGGCCCGCGCGCGCCTGCCCTCGCGCGCCGTGCCACGGAGATCGGCGCGCCGATTCTCCCGGACGTGGAGTTCCTGCACCGCGCCGTCCGCGCCTCCGGCAGTCGCGCCCGCTTCGTCGGCATCACCGGCACGAACGGAAAATCCACCACCACGGCGCTCCTCGACCATATCCTCGTCACCGCCGGCCGCAGCGTGACGACCGGCGGCAATCTCGGGCCCGCCGCCCTGGCCATGCCGCTCCTCGGGGACGACGGCCTCTACGTGCTCGAGATGTCCTCCTACTCCGCCGAGCGGCTGGACACGGCCCGCTTCGACCTCGCCGCCCTGCTGAACCTCTCGCCGGACCATCTGGACCGCCACGGCGACATGGCCGGCTACGCCGCCGCCAAGGCGCGGATCATGCGGGACGCCGCGACCGCCGTCTTCGGCATGGACGATGCCGAGACCCGCGCCGTGGCCGCCGCCCATCCCGGCCGCGTCGCCCCCATCTCCGGCCACACGCCCCAACCCGGCGGCGTCTGGGCGGACGGCCCGATCCTGCGGGACGACACCGGCCCGATCGCCGACCTGCGCGACGCCCCCACCCTGCCCGGCCCGCACAACGCGCAGAACGCCGCCGCCGCCGCCGCTCTCGCCCTCGCGCTGGATGTCCCCCGCGACATCATCGCCGCCGCCCTCGCCACCTATCCCGGCCTGCCCCACCGGCAGGAGCGCGTGGGCGAGGTGGACGGCATCCTCTTCCTCAACGACAGCAAGGCGACGAACGCGGACAGCACCGCCTACGCCCTCGCCTGCTACGACCGGGTGATCTGGATTGCCGGCGGCGTGCCCAAGGCCGGCGGCATCGAGCCGCTGACCCACCTCTTCCCCCGCGTCGCCCACGCCCTGCTGATCGGGGAGGCCGCGGCCGACTTCGCCCTCACCCTCGCCGCCAACGGCGTGCCGCACGATGTGGTGGAGACGCTGGACGCCGCCGTCCCCGCCGCCCTCGCCGCCGCCCGCGCCGCGGACAGCCGGGCGGTGCTGCTCTCCCCAGCCTGCGCCTCCTGGGACCAGTTCACCGGCTTCGAGGCGCGCGGCGACGCGTTCCGCCGCCTCGTCGCCGCCCTGCCCGGCGCCGCGCTCCAGCCCCGCGGCGGCGCCGCCGCCGGTCTCAGTCCCTCCACCCCGACTGCGGAGGCCGCCTGATGGCCCTCTCCCGCGCCGACACCTCCACCCTCGGCCGCTGGTGGTGGAGCGTGGACCGCCTGACCCTGGCGGCCCTCTTCACCCTCATCGGCTTCGGCTACGTGATGGTGCTCGCCGCCGCGCCCGCGGTCGCGGAGCGCATCGGAGCCTCCTCCCGCAACTTCTTCTTCCTGCGGCAGGTCTTCTACCTCGCGGGCGCGATGCTCGTGATGGTGGGCGTCTCCATCCTCTCGCCGCGCGGCGTGCGGCGCCTCGCCCTGCTCGGCTGCCTCGGCGCCATCCTGCTGACCGCCGCCACGCTCGTCATCGGCCCCGAGGTGAAGGGCGCCCGCCGCTGGCTCTCCATCCCGCTCGTCGGCTCGCTCCAGCCCTCCGAGTTCCTGAAGCCCTGCTTCGCCATCGTCGCCGCCTGGATGATCGCGGAGGCGAAGGCGGCCGGTAAGAAGGCCTGGATCGGCTGGGGCCTCGCCCTCGGCCTCTACGGCCTCGTCGCCGTCCTCCTCCAGCGCCAGCCCGACATCGGCATGCTGCTCGTCGTCTCGGCGGTGTTCTTCGCGCAGGTCTTCGTGGCCGGGATCAACATGTTCGTCGTCGGCGTCCTCGGCGGCGTGGGCATGGCGGCCGGCGTCGGCGCGTATTTCCTCTTCCCGCACGTGCAGAGCCGCTTCGACCGCTTCTGGAACCCCGGCGCCATCCCCGGTGGCGGCAACGGCAACTACCAGATCGACGTGGCGCTCGAGGCCTTCGGCCATGGCGGCCTGATGGGCGTCGGCCCCGGCGAGGGCCGCGTCAAGAACGTGCTCCCCGACGCCCATGCCGACTTCGTCTTCGCCGTGCTGGGCGAGGAGTTCGGCCTCATCATCTGCCTCCTCGTCCTCTTCCTCTTCGCCTTCATCGTGATCCGCGGGATGATGCGGCTGCTGCAGGAGACCGACCTCTACGTCATCCTCGCCGCCGCCGGACTGCTGACGCAGTTCGGCCTCCAGGCCTTCATCAACATGGCCTCCTCCCTCCACCTCATCCCGACGAAGGGGATGACCCTGCCCTTCGTCTCCTATGGCGGCTCCTCCGTCATCGCGATCGCCCTCGGCATGGGCTTTCTCCTCGCCCTCACCCGAAAGCGCCTGAACCGCGCCGAGGAAGGGGCCCTCGCGGCATGAGAGGCCCCTCCGCCCGTCCCGTCGTGATCGCCGCCGGCGGGACCGGCGGTCATCTGTTTCCGGCCGAGGCCCTCGCCGCCGCCCTCATCGCGCGCGGCGACCGGGTCGCGCTGATGACGGATGCGCGCTCCGCCGCCTACGCCTCCCCCGTCTTCGCGAACGCGGAGCGCTTCGTCCTGAAGGGCGCCGGCCTCGCCGGCCACGGCGTCACCGGCGCCGCCCGCAACGCGCTGGCCATCGCCGCCGGCACGCTGGAGGCGCGCCGCCTACTCCGTGACCTGAACCCGGCGGCCGTGGTCGGCTTCGGCGGCTACCCCTCCGTCCCGCCGATCCTCGCCGCGCGCCTGCTGCCCGCCAGCCGCCGTCCGGCTATCGTGCTGCACGAGCAGAATGCCGTCCTCGGCCGCGCCAACCGGATGATGGCGCGCACCGCCGACCTGCTGGCCCTCTGCTTCCCCGACACGCGCCGCGTGCCCGCCGGCACGCGCACCGACGTCATCGGCAACCCTATCCGCCCGGCGATCGCCGCGCTGCACGGCCAGGGCTACGTTCCGCCCAGCGGCACGCTCCGCCTCCTCGTGCTCGGCGGCTCCCTCGGCGCCCGCATCTTCTCGGACATCGTCCCCGCAGCCCTCGCCGCCCTGTCGCCCGAACGCCGCGCCCGGATCGAGGTGGTGCAGCAGTGCCGGCAGGAAGACCTCGCCCGCACCCGCGCCGCCTACGAGGCGGCGGGCATCCGCGCCGAACTCTCGGCCTTCTTCAAGGACATGCACGCGCGCTACGCCGCCGCGCACCTCGTCGTCGCCCGGGCCGGTGCCTCCACCGTCGCCGAGCTCTCCTGCGCCGGCCGGCCCTCCATCCTCGTCCCGCTGCCGCACGCCATCGACGACCACCAGAGCTTCAACGCCCGCTCCCTCGCCGACCACGGCGCCGCCGAGCTGATCCCCCAGCCCGCCTTCACCCCGGCGGCCCTGGCACAGGCGATCGAAAAACGCATCGACTCGCCGGAAAACCTGGACGAAGCGGCCCGGGCTGCGGCATCCCTCGCCCGTCCGCACGCCGCCGAGGCGCTCGCGGCCTCCATCCTCTCACTGGTGGCCGAACAGCCGCTCGGAAAGGCCTCCTGACATGCGCGCCCTGCCGCTGAACATCGGCCCCATCCACTTCGTCGGCATCGGCGGCATCGGCATGTCCGGCATCGCGGAGGTGCTGCACAACCTCGGCTACACGGTGCAGGGCTCCGACATCGCGGAGGGCTACAACGTCGCCCGCCTCCGCACCGCCGGCATCACCGTCCATATCGGCCACGATGCCGCCAACCTCGGGGAGGCGCAGGTCGTCGTGACCTCCTCCGCCGTGAAGAAGGATAATCCGGAGGTCCAGGCCGCCCGCAGCCGCTTCCTGCCCGTCGTCCGCCGCGCGGAGATGCTGGCGGAGCTGATGCGCCTGAAGTGGTCCATCGCGGTCGGCGGCACCCACGGCAAGACCACCACCACCTCCCTCGTCGCGGCGGTGCTGGAAGCGGCGAAGATCGACCCCACGGTCATCAACGGCGGCATCGTCAACGCCTATGGCACGAACACCCGCCTCGGCGCCGGCGAGTGGATGGTGGTCGAGGCCGACGAGAGCGACGGCTCCTTCCTGAAGCTCCCCGCCGTCGTCGCCGTGGTCACGAACATCGACCCCGAGCACCTGGACCACTGGGGCACGGCGGACGCGATGAACGAGGGCTACGCCCAGTTCGTCGGCAACATCCCCTTCTATGGCTTCGCGGTCCTCTGCGCCGACCACCCGCAGGTGCAGGCGATGATCCCGCGCCTGTCGGACCGCCGCCTCATCACCTACGGCTTCTCCCCCCAGGCCGATGTCCGGGCGGAGCGCGTCATCACCGACCGCATGGGCGCCACCTTCGAGGTGGTGGTGCAGGACCGCCTCACCCGCCGCTCCCGTGCCCTCAAGCCCTTCCGCCTGCCGATGCTCGGCCAGCACAACGTGCTGAACGCCCTGGCCGCCATCGCCATCGGCGTGGAGATGGAGGTGCCGGAGGAGACGATCCGCATGGCGCTCGCCACCTTCAAGGGCGTGAAGCGCCGCTTCACCCGCGCGGGCGAGGCCGGCGGCATCACCATCATCGACGACTACGGCCACCACCCCGTGGAGATCGCCGCCGTCCTCAAGGCCGCCCGCCAGGCCGGCGCGCGGGACGTGATCGCGGTCGTCCAGCCCCACCGCTACTCCCGCCTGAACGCCCTGTTCGACGAGTTCTGCACCTGCATGAACGACGCCGGCACGGTGATCGTGGCCGATGTCTACGCCGCCGGCGAGCAGCCGATCGAGGGCATCGACCAGGACGGCCTGGTGGAGGGGCTGCGCGCCCACGGCCACCGCAGCGTCGTCCCCCTGCCCGGCCCGGACTCCCTGGCGGAGATGGTCCACGCCATCGCCCGCCCCGGCGACTACGTCGTCTGCCTCGGCGCCGGCAACATCACCAACTGGGCCCACGCCCTGCCGGAGCAGCTCTCCGCCCTCCAGGCGAAGAGCGGCCCGCGCCGCATCAAGGGCGCGGCGTGAGCGCCTGCGCCGACAGGACGGACATCTTCTTCCCGGCCCTGCGGGGCCGTGTGCAGTCGCGCGCGCTCCTCGGCCCCACCACCTGGTTCCGCGTCGGCGGCCCGGCGGACTGGCTCGTCCGCCCTGCCGACACGGATGACCTGCTGCGCCTGCTGCGCCGCGCGGACGCCCCGATCACGGTCATCGGCGCCGCCTCCAACCTCATCATCCGGGATGGCGGCGTGCGCGGCATCGTGCTGCGCCTCGCCCGCGGCTTCTCCGGGATCGAGCTGGAGCCGGACGGCCTCACCGCCGGCGCCGCCGCCCTCGACGCCACCGTGGCGGAGCACGCCGCGGCCGCCTCCCTCTCCGGCCTCGAATTCCTCTCCGGCATCCCCGGCAGCATCGGCGGGGCCGTCGCCATGAACGCCGGCGCCTACGGCGCGGAGGTCGCGGATGTCCTCGACTGGGCGGAGATCGCGACGAAGGATGGGCTGCTGCGCGTGAGAGCCGCCGAGCTGCGCCTTGCCTACCGCAAGTCCCACCTCCCGCCCGGCGGCATCGTGACCCGCGCCCGCTTCCGCGCCACGCCCGGCGACCGTCACGCCATCGCCACCCGCATGGCCGAGATCCGCGAGAGCCGGGAGGCGACCCAGCCCGTCCGCGCCCGCACCGGCGGCTCCACCTTCGCCAACCCGGTGGTCAACAACCCCCTGGGCCACAAGGCCTGGCAGCTCATCGAGGCCGCGGGCTTCCGCGGCCGCGTCCACGGCGGCGCCCAGGTGAGCGAGAAGCACTGCAACTTCCTCCTCAACACCGGCGAGGCGACCGCCTCCGACCTCGAGGAGCTCGGCGAGGAGATCCGCGCCGCCGTCCTCGCCCGCTCCGGCATCACGCTGGAATGGGAAATCCGTCGCATCGGGGAGCCCGCGCCATGACCCGCGTCACCGTCCTTCTCGGCGGCCTCTCGAACGAACGGGAGGTCTCCCTCTCCTCCGGCCGCGAGATCTGCCCGGCCCTGCGGGAGGCGGGCTTCGACGTCACGCCGCTCGACCCCGGCCCCGACCTCGGCACGCTCGTCGCCGCGCTGACCGCGTCCCGCCCGGACGTCGTCTTCAACGCCCTGCACGGCCGCTTCGGGGAGGATGGCTGCATACAGGGCGTGCTCGACTGGATGGGCATCCCCTACACCCACTCCGGCCTGCGCGCCTCCGCGATGGCGATGGACAAGGCCGCCGGCAAGGCCGCCTTCGCCGCCGCCGGCCTGCCCGTCGCGCCGCACCGCCTGCTGGACGCGTCCGAGCTCGCCGTCGCCGACCCCTTCCCCGTGCCCTACGTCGTGAAGCCGGTGCGGGAAGGCTCCTCCGTCGGCGTCCACATCCTGCGGGACCGCGACAACCGCCGCGCCGAGATCGCCGCCACCTGGAACTGGGGCGAGATCATCGCCGAGCCCTTCATCCCCGGCCGCGAGCTGACCGTGGCGGTCATGGGCGACCGCCCTCTGGAGGTGACGGAGATCGCCACCGGCCACGAGTTCTACGACTACGACGCGAAGTACGCCGATGGCGGCTCCCGTCACACCCTGCCCGCCCCCGTCCCCGCGATCGTCCGCGCCCGCGCGATGGAGGTGGCGCTGGCCGCCCACAACGCGCTGGGATGCCGCGGCATCACCCGCTCCGACTTCCGCTGGGACGATTCCCGCCCGGGTGCCGAGGGCCTGTTCATCCTCGAGGTGAACACCCAGCCCGGCATGACGCCCACCTCTCTCGTGCCGGAACAGGCCGCCTTCCTCGGCATCTCCTTCCCCGAGCTCTGCGCCTGGATGGTTCGCCACGCCCGCCATGACGGCATGACGCGGGACGAGGCCGCGCGCCATGATCGCCGAGGAGCCATCCGCGATGCCGCGTGAGCTGCGCGGCGACCGCGCCTCCCGCCCCGCGCCGCCCGAGCCGAAGCGCCCCTCGGCGCTCCGCCTCTGGCTGCGCCGCCGCAAGCCGCTGCTGCGGCCCGCGGCGAAGATCGCGACCGGCCTCACCCTGCTCGGCGTGATCGCGGTCGGCGTCGCGAGCTTCGACCCCGCCTCCCGCCTCTCCGCGCTGACGGACCGCGTCACCGCCGGCCTCGGCGCGAAGTTCGGCGGCATGACCGTGCAGGACATCCGGATCGAGGGCGCGCGGAACACCCCGCAGCACCTGCTCCGCCAGGCGCTGGACGTCCGCCCGGGCGACCCCATCCTCGCCTTCGCGCCGGAGGCCGCGCGCGTCCGCCTCTCCAACATCCCCTGGGTCGAGAACGTCGAGGTCCAGCGCCACCTCTCCGGCACGATCTACGTCCGGATGACCGAGCGCGCGCCCTTCGCCATCCACCAGAACAACGGGCGCTTCGCCGTGGTGGACCGGGAAGGCCGCATCGTCGCGACCGACCGCCTGGACGCCTTCGGCCCTCTGCCCCTCATCGTCGGCCCCGGCGCGGAGCGCAGCGCCGCGCCGCTCTATGACATGCTGCGGGACCAGCCCGACCTCCTCGCCCGCACCCAGGCCCTCGTCCGCATCGGGGAGCGCCGCTGGAACCTCCGCCTGCACTCCGGCACCGACGTCCTGCTGCCCGAGGGCCACGAGGCCGCGGCCATCGCGCGCCTCGCCGAGTTGCACCGCCAGAACGCCCTGCTGGACCGGCCGCTGCAAACCGTCGATCTGCGCCTCCCCGATCGCCTCGTCCTGCGCCAGAATCCCGCGCCGGAGCCGGCGCCGGCCACCGCCCGGACCCGCACCGGAGCCCGGGGATGAGCCGCCCGCGGATGAGAGGAGACCGGGCATGAACGCCCTCGTCCGCGTCACGCCCCAGGGTCGCGACGGCGACGTCCCGCCGCCCCGCGGCGCCCGCCATCCCCGCGCCCGCACCGGCCCCTTCGGCGTCCTCGACATCGGCAGCACGAAGGTCGTCTGCCTCATCGCCCGGATCGAGGGCGACGGCACGCCCCGCGTGCTCGGCTTCGGCTGGCAGCGTGCCCAGGGCGTGAAGGGCGGCAACATCGTCGACCTGCCGGCCGCCGAGCGCTCCATCCGCGCCGCCGTCGCCGACGCGGAGGAGATGGCGGACACGAAGCTCTCCGGCGTGGTCGCGAACCTCTCCTGCGGCCAGCCGGAATCCCGCGTCCTCAACATCCAGTGGCCGATCGGCGACCGCGCCGTGACCGAGGCCGACCTCCGCGCCATCGTGTGGGAGGGCCGCCGCCGGCTCTCCGAGGAAGGCCGGGAGACGGTGCACGCCCTCCCCCTCGGCTTCACCATCGACGCGACCCCCGGCGTGGACGACCCGCGCGGGATGATCTGCGAGCATCTCGGCGCCCGGCTCCACCTCGTGGACGCGTCCTCCGCCAGCCTGCGCAACCTCGGCGCCTGTCTCGCCGGCTGCGACCTGGAGGTGGAGGAAGCCGTCTCCGCCCCCTACGCCGCCGCCCTCTCCGTGCTGGTGGACGACGAGCGCGACCTCGGGGCCACCGTCATCGACCTCGGCGGCGGCACCTCCTCCCTCGCCGTCGTGCAGGAAGGCCACCTCGTCCACACCGCCCAGGTCGCGGTCGGCGGCTGGCAGGTCACGAACGACCTCGCCCGCGGCCTGACCACCCCCGCCTCGCACGCCGAGCGGCTCAAGACGCTGCATGGCGGCATCATGGGCACGAACGACGACGACAAGGAGATGCTCCCCATCCCCCTCGTCGGGGAGGATGACGACCACCTCGCGCGCGTCCCCCGTACGATGGTCCTGAACATCATCCGCCCCCGCATCGAGGAGACGCTGGAGCTGATCCGGGACAAGCTGGAATCCGCCAGCCTCGGGCGCGACACCGGCGCCCGCGTCGTGCTCACCGGCGGTGCCAGCCAACTCGTCGGCATGCGGGAGGCGGCGTCGCGGATCCTCGGCCGGCAGGTGCGCCTGGGCCGACCGCATCCCGTCCGCGGCCTGCCCGAGGCGTTCCACACCCCGGGCTTCGCGACCACCCTCGGCCTGCTCGCCTGGGGCGCGGGCGAGGGCCGTCCGGTGCTGGACCTGGATTATGGGGCGAAAGGTGCCTCTCGCGGCACTTTCGCGCGTTTCGTCAATTGGCTCCGGGACCGTGTGTGATGCATAAGAGTCCCGGGGGACTACTGATTCGAGATTTCGGACGCCGCGCGTCCGCGAGGGGGGCATTGCGATGACGCTGAACCTGACCATCCCGCGTCAGCAGCACACGGACTTCACGCCGCGGATCACCGTGATCGGCGTGGGCGGTGCGGGCTGCAACGCGGTCAACAACATGATCGGCATGGGCCTCGACGGCGTCGAGTTCCTCGTCGCCAACACCGACGCGCAGCAGCTCGTGAACAGCCGCGCGGAGCGCCGCGTGCAGCTCGGCCCGCACCTGACGCAGGGCCTCGGCGCCGGCGCCAAGCCCGAGATCGGCCGCGCCGCCGCCGAGGAGGCGACCGAGGACCTCGCCCGCCACCTCGAGGGCGTGCACATGGTCTTCATCACCGCCGGCATGGGCGGCGGCACCGGCACCGGCGCCGCGCCCGTCATCGCCCGCATGGCGCGGGAGCGCGGCATCCTGACGGTCGGTGTCGTCACCAAGCCCTTCGACTTCGAGGGACCGAAGCGCCGCCGCTCCGCCGATGCGGGCCTCGAGGAACTGCAGAGCTACGTGGACACGCTCATCGTGATCCCGAACCAGAACCTCTTCCGCAAGGCCAATGAGCGCACGACCTTCGCCGAGGCCTTCAAGATGGCCGACGACGTGCTCTACATGGGCGTGCGCGGCGTGACCGACCTGATGGTCAACCCCGGCCTCGTGAACCTCGACTTCGCCGACATCCGCACCGTCATGGCGGAGATGGGCAAGGCGATGATGGGCACCGGCGAGGCCGAGGGCGAGGAGCGCTCGGTCAAGGCCGCCGAGGCCGCGATCTCCAACCCGCTGCTGGAGGACACCTCCATGCGCGGCGCCCGCGGCGTGCTGATCAACATCACCGGCGGCTACGACATGACGCTGTTCGAGGTCGACGAGGCCGCGAACCGCATCCGCCGCGAGGTGGACGAGGACGCGAACATCATCTTCGGCTCCTCGATCGACGAGACGCTGAACGGCCGCCTCCGCGTCTCCGTCGTCGCCACCGGCATCGACGCGCAGGAGGCCACCGCCGAGATGCGTCAGGCCGAGCCGCACCGCCTCGTCGCCGTCGGCGGCGGCGCCGTGCCGCAGGGCTTCACCCCGCCCGGCGTGGTGGCCGGCCGCCCCGCCGTCGTCACCCCGCGCCCGGCCGTGGTGCAGCCCCAGTCGATGCAGCCCCAGCCGATGCAGCCCGCCGCGCCGGTGCAGGCCGCGCCGCAGCCCGGCGCCCCGGTTCGGATGCCCTTCGTCGGCGCCCGCCGCCCCGCCACCCTGGCTGAGCCCGCCGCCATGGCCCCCAGCGCCGTGAGCAGCGTGCAGCCCGCGCCGGAGCCGGTTCTCCCGGCGACGCTGGCCCAGCCCGCCGCGCCGGCCCCGACGCTGCACGCCCCGGCCGCCGCTCCCCGTCCGGCCGCGACCCCGGCCGCCGGCGGCGCCTTCACCAGCATCTTCCGCCGCGCCACCGGGATCGGCGGGATCAAGCGCAGCCTGCCCGAGAGCACCGAGCCGCAGGCCGCGGCCCCCCGTGCCGAGGCCCCGCGCGCTGGCGGCCAGCCAGCCGACGACCAGCTCGGCCTGGACATCCCGACCTTCCTCCGCCGCCAGGGCAACTAGTCCGAAACGGTGTCCAGCAGGCCCCGCCGGGCAACCGGCGGGGCCTTTTTTATGCCTGCGCGGCAACGTCTATCCGGCTATCTTCCGGGTCTTTTCAGCCGCTTAACTAAACGTGTTCAGACGAAATCTACAGAAACAAGCGTTGAATCGCCCCTGCCGTGGTGCGGTGCCACTTTCCGCCGCGCCGGCCCGTTAAGTCGTTGGTCGGCACGGATCATCACCTCCGGGGTCACTCATGGACGGTTACTTCCCGATCGGCGCGACGCGGTCCCGGACCCTGAAGTCCGCGATCAGCTGCGTCGGCACCGGCCTGCACTCCGGCGCCCGCGCCTCCCTCACCCTGCGTCCCGCCCCCTTCGGCACCGGCATCGTCTTCCGCCGCACCGACCTCGGCCTCGAGATCCCCGCCCGCCACGACGCGGTGAACGACACCCGCCTCTGCACCTGCATCGGCGAGGGGTCCGCGCGCATCGGCACGATCGAGCACGTCATGGCCGCCCTCGCGGGCTGCGGCGTGACCGACGCGGTCGTGGAGGTGGACGGCCCGGAGGTCCCCATCCTCGACGGCTCCGCCGCCCCCTTCGTCTTCCTGCTCGACTGCGCCGGCCTGACGGAATCCGCCCTCGCCGCGCCCGAGATCGAGGTCCTCCGCACGGTCCGCGTGACCGAGGGCGAGGGTCCCGACGCCGCCTGGGCCGAGCTCGCTCCCGGCACCGGCCCGGGCTTGGAGGCCGAGCTGTCGATCGATTTCGGCAGCACCGCCATCGGCCGCCAGTCCCTGTCGCTGCGCGTGACCGAGGACAGCTTCCGCGCCGTCCTCGCCGATGCCCGCACCTTCGCCATGGCCGAGGACATCGCCCGCCTCCGCGCCGCTGGCCTCGCCCGCGGTGGTAGCCTGGCGAATGCGGTGGTGGTGGACGGCCCGCTGGTGCTGAACCCCGGCGGCCTGCGCCACTCCGACGAGTTCGTGCGGCACAAGCTGCTGGACGCGGTGGGCGACCTCGCCCTGGCCGGCGCCCCGCTGCGCGCCCGCTTCCGCGGCCACCGCTCCGGCCACGCGCTGAACAACCGCGTGCTCCGCGCCCTGTTCGCCGACCCGCGCGCCTGGCGCCTGGTGGATGCGCCGGAGATGCCCGCGGGCGTCCTCTCCTCGGCCGGCGCCACCGCCCGCCTGCCGATGGCTGCCAGCCCCGCCTGACCCCCGGCGGCCCGGGCGCTCCCCCGCTTCCGCCGCCCACGGCAGCCCGATCGAAAAAAATGAGTGGGGGCTCGGGGAGGAGAATTCCTTCTCTCCCCCGGTGTCCTCCGAACCACCGCTCAAGCCCCGCCCCCCCATCACGGAACGGACCGGGAAAGCCGGGTCGCGCCCGGCTGGGCCCGTGCTATAAGGCCGCCACCATGCCCCAGAGCCGCCTCCTCCTTCTCCCGCTGGCCCTCGCGCCCCTGCTGCTCGGCGGCTGCGAGAGCCTCGGCCTCAGCTCCTGGAACGGCCAGTCCTCTTCGCTGACCCGCCGCGGCCAGGTCGACCCCGCCGACGTCTCCCCGGAGACCCTCTACGCCAACGGCCTCGCGGCGCTGCGCGCCGAGCGCTACGCCGCCGCCATCGAGCAGTTCGAGGCGGTGGAGCGTGAGCACCCCTACTCCACCTGGGCCACCAACGCCCGGCTGATGAACGCCTACGCGGAGTACAGCCGCAACCGCTACACGGAAGCCCTGGGCCAGCTGGACCGCTTCATCCAGCTCCACCCCGCGCATCGCGACATTGCCTACGCCTACTACCTCCGCGCCCTCTGCTACTACGAGCAGATCGCCGATGCGGAGCGCGACCAGGCCGGCACGGAGACCGCGATGGCCGCGCTGCAGGAGGTCGTCACCCGCTTCCCCAACTCCACCTACGCCCGGGACGCGCGGCTGAAGATGGACCTCGCCCGCGACCACCTCGCCGGCAAGGAGATGAACATCGGCCGCTTCTACCAGGGCCGCCGCCTCTACGCCGCCGCCATCGGCCGCTTCCGCCGCGTGGTGGACGAGTACCAGACGACGAACCACACGCCCGAGGCGCTGCACCGCCTGACCGAGATCTATCTCGCCCTCGGCCTGACGGAGGAAGCGCGCCGCACGGCGCTCGTGCTCGGCCAGAACTACCCCGGATCGCCCTGGTACCAGGACAGCTACGCCCTGCTGGTGGACGGCGCCCCCGGCGCACAGCCGCGCGAGCGCCCGGGCTTCTTCCGCCGCGCTGTTAACTCCGTCTTCTAGACACCCTACATCAGGCGCGGATGCTCGCGTCCCTCTCCATCCGCGATGTGGTGCTGATCGAGCGCCTGGACCTCACCTTCGGTCCGGGCCTCTCGGTGCTGACCGGCGAGACCGGCGCGGGCAAGTCCATCCTGCTGGACAGCCTCGGCCTCGCGCTCGGCCAGCGCGCGGAGTCCGGCCTCGTGCGCGCCGGCCAGTCCCAGGCCGTCGTCACCGCCGCCTTCGCGCCGCCCCCCGATCACCCCGCCAACGCCCTGCTCGCGGAGCAGGGCATCGTGGTGGAGGACGGCATCGTCCTCCGCCGCATCCTCACCGCCGACGGCCGCTCCCGCGCCTTCGTCAACGACGAGCCGGTCGGCGTCGCCCTGCTGCGCCGCCTCGGCACCCTGCTGGTGGAGGTGCAGGGCCAGCACGACCAGGTCGGCCTCGCCGATCCCGCCTCCCATGCCGGCCTGCTCGACGCCTTCGGCGGTCTCGACACGCGCCGCAACGCTGTCGCCGACGCCCATCGCGCCTGGCGCGCCGCCGAACGCGCCCTGCGCGACGCGCGGGAGGCGATCGCCGCTGCTCAGCGCGACGAGGAATGGCTCCGCCACGCCGTCAGCGAACTCTCGGACCTCGCCCCGAAGGAGGGTGAGGAGGACGAGCTCGCCGCCGACCGCCAGCGCCTGCAGGGCGGCGAACGCCGCGCCGAGGCCATCGCCTCCGCCCTGTCCGAGTTGCAGCCCCGCGACCGCCGCGGCGGCGGCTCCCCCGCCGCGGCCATGCGCAACGCCGCCCGCGCCCTCGAACGCCTGCCGCCCCCGAACGAGGAGGCCGCGCCGGCGCTGGCCGCCCTCGCCGCCGCCCAGGACGCCCTGTCCGAAGCGGAGTCCCTCCTCGAACGCCTCTCCAGCGACGCCCAGCCCGACCCGCGCCGCCTCGAACAGGTGGAGGAGCGGCTCTTCGCCCTCCGCGCCGCCGCCCGGAAGCACAGCGTCGCCGTGGTGGACCTGCCCGCGCATCTCGCGGACCTGAAGGAGCGCCTCTCCGCCCTCAACGCCGGCACGGGCCGCGTCGCCGCGCTGGAGACCGCCGCGCGGGACGCGCGCACGGCCTATGTGACGGCCGCCAACACCCTCACCGCCGCCCGCAGCGACCACGCCGCGAAGCTGGAGAAGGCCGTCGCCCGCGAACTCGCCCCGCTGAAGCTCGAGCGCGCCCGCCTGCACGTGGAGATCGAGCCGCGCGAGGAATCCGCCTGGGGCCCCGATGGCCAGGATCGCGTCACCTTCCTCGTCACCACGAACCCCGGCCAGAAGCCCGGTCAGCTTGCGAAGATCGCCTCGGGCGGCGAGCTCTCGCGCCTCATGCTCGCCCTGAAGGTCGTGCTCGCCCGCGGCTCCCCGGTCCCGACCCTGGTGTTCGACGAGGTGGACAGCGGCATCGGCGGCGCCACCGCCGCCGCCGTGGGCGACCGCCTGGCCCGCGTGGCCGAACGGCTCCAGGTTCTCGTCGTCACCCACTCCCCCCAGGTCGCCGCCCGCGGCGCCCGCCACTTCCAGGTGGCCAAGGGCGTCCGCGACGACCGCGCCGAGACCCGCGTCGTCCCGCTGGAGCCGAAGGCGCGGCGGGAGGAGATCGCCCGCATGCTCGCCGGCGAGCGCGTGACCGAGGCCGCCCGCGCTGCGGCCGACGACCTCTTGGCGGGCGCCGCCTAGCGCGCTTCCATCCCCGCCTGATCCGTGGGGACGTGCCGGACCGTGTATCTCGAGAAGCTTCGCCTGGACGGCCGCGTCGCCGTCGTCACCGGCGCCGGCCAGGGCATCGGCGCCGCCTGCGCGCGCGCCCTCGGCGAAGCAGGCGCGACGGTCATCCTCGCGGACCTCTCCCTCGCCCGCGCCGAGGCGACCGCCGCGGAGCTCCGCGCCCTCGGCCAGCAGGCCCAGGCCCTCGAGCTCGACGTCACGAAATCCGACCACGTCACCGCCGCCGCCGAGCGGCTCGTGGCCGAGCGCGGCCGCGTGGACATCCTCGTGAACAACGCCGGCGTCGCCGTGAGCAACGTCCCCGCGGAGGAGACCTCCGACGAGCACTGGCGCCACCACATGGACGTCAACGTCGATGGCCTGTTCTGGTGCTGCCGCGCCTTCGGCCGCGCCATGCTCGCGCAGGGCCGCGGCGCCATCGTCAACATCGGCTCCATGTCCGGCTTCATCGTGAACCGGCCGCAGCCCCAGTCCTTCTACAACGCCTCCAAGGCCGCCGTGCACCACCTCACGCGGTCGCTGGCCGCCGAATGGGCGCCGCGCGGCGTGCGCGTGAACGCCGTCGCGCCCACCTACATCGAGACGCCCCTCACCCGCTTCGGCATGGAGGAGGACCCGGACATGCTCTGGCTCTGGCAGTCCCACACGCCCATGGGCCGCGTCGGCCAGCCGGACGAGGTAGCCTCCGTCGTCCAGTTCCTCGCGTCCGACGCCGCCAGCCTCATGACCGGCGCGGTCGTGCAGGTGGACGGCGGCTACACCTGCTGGTGAGCGCCCCTGACGCGCCCCGGCCGGCCGCCATCGGGACGCGCCGCGCTGAGCCGCGCGACGCCCCCGCCCTTGCCGCCCTCCTCCGCCTCCTGAACGACGAGCCCGGCCTTCACCCCGGCCGCCTCACCCCCGACCGTGTCTTGCACGACCTGATCGAAGACCCCCGCGCCGTCGTCCTCCTCGCCGAGCGGGACGGGATCGCGGCGGGCCTCGCCACCGCCCACCCCACCTATGACAGCGGCACCGCCCGCTGGGGCCTCTTCCTCAACGACCTCATCGTCGCCCCGGGCTCCCGCCGCCGCGGCATCGCCCGCGCCCTCCTCGCCGCCATGGCGGCGGAGGCGCGTCGGCAGGGTGGCGCCTTCCTCTGGTGGAACGGGGACGAGGGCGACGACCTCGCCCTCGCCTTCCATCGCGCCACGGGTGCCGCGGAGGCCAACACCGTGGACTTCACTCTCGCCGGCGAGGTCTTCGACCGGATGGCCGGCGCTGCCAGCCCCGGGGAAGGCGTCGCCTTCCCCAAACCCCATCCACCAGGGGCCAGGCGTGGCCCCTGGACCCGCGTCGAGGAATAGATCGCGGAGGCGCCGGAAGGGCCGCGCCTCCCGACTCAGAGCAGCCGCCCGGACATCGCCGCCCGCCGCGCCTCACCCGCCAGCTGGTCCGCCAGCCGCGTCGGCTCCGGCAGCCGATATCCACCGCCCCAGTCCAGCACGTGCCGGATCGCGGCCTCCAGCGTCACGCGATGCCCCACCGACACATAGACCGGCTGCACCCCCACCTTCGTCCGCAACACCGCCCCGATCCGCCGCCCCTTCCACACCAGCGGCGCCCAGTCGCCCCGCGCATCCCCCAGCAGGCCCTGCGGTTGCCCCACCAGCACGGACTTCGCCACCCCGATCGTCGGCACGTCCAGCAGCACGCCGAGATGGCTCGCGATCCCGCAGGACCGCGGATGACTCACCCCGTGCCCGTCCACGAAAACCAGCTCCGGCAGCCGGGGCAGCTTCGCCACCGCCTCCAGCACGAAGGGAACCTCCCGGAACGCGAGGAACCCCGGCACATAGGGAAAGGACGGCACCCCCTCCGCCAGCCCCGTTGCCGCGGGCCGGTTGCGCGCCCCGGCCCGGTCCAGCAGCACGGCCATCGCCCGCACCACGTCGGGCGTCCCGCGCGGCGCCCCGGAGCAATCCACCCCCGCCACGTGCCGCGCCGGCCCCTGCCCCACGGGCCGATCCTCTTCCAGGACCCGCGCCGCGATCTCCTCCTGAGCCCGCCGCGCGACCTCGAGCGAAGCGGGGTGAACCCAGTCCGGGGGGAATTCCGTCATGATATCGTAACGCCGCAACGCCACCCCGGGCGCAGCGGCGCATGATCACGGCCGCGCTGTTCCCAGCCCGCCCGAAGCCGGGCTAACTCCGCCCGATGCCGCCGGCCGCCCCGAATCCCCGCGATCCCGAAGCCCTGACCGAGGAGGAGGCCGCCGCCGAGCTGGCCGACCTCGCCCATCGGATCGCGGAAGCGAACACCGCCTACCACGTCCACGACGCGCCCATCATGACGGACGCGGAGTACGACGCTCTCTTCCGCCGCAACGCCGCGCTCGAGGCCCGCTTCCCCGACCTCATCCGGGACGACAGCCCGAGCAAGCGCGTCGGCGACGCCCCCGCCGCCGGCTTCGCGAAGCTCCGCCACGGCACGCCCATGCTGTCGCTGGACAACGCCTTCGCGCCCGAGGACTTCGCCGAGTTCGCGGCCCGCATCCGCCGCT
Organism: Muricoccus radiodurans; assembly: GCF_050154705.1. Lineage (GTDB taxonomy): Bacteria > Pseudomonadota > Alphaproteobacteria > Acetobacterales > Acetobacteraceae > Roseomonas > Roseomonas radiodurans. Next base: position 2,092,573 of record NZ_CP189561.1, read on the forward strand.
TCCTCGGCCTCTCCGCGGAGGAAACGCTGCGCTTCGTCGCGGAGCCGAAGATCGACGGCCTCTCCGTCAACCTCACCTACGACAAGGGCCGCTTCACCAAGGGCGCCACCCGCGGCGACGGCACGACGGGCGAGGACATCACGCAAAACCTCCTCACCCTGAAGAGCCTCCCCCGCCGCCTGAAGGCCCCCTTCCCCGACAGCATCGAGATTCGCGGCGAGGTCTTCATGACCAAGCGCGACTTCATCGCCTTCCGCGACGAACAGGCCCGCCTGGCGGAGGAGCGCGAACGCCGCCGCGAGGCCGGCGAGCGCGTCGGCGAGGCCGTCCGCATCCCCGCCAATCCCCGCAACGCCGCCGCCGGCTCCCTCCGCCAGCTCGACGCCACGATCACCGCGTCCCGCCCGCTGAAGCTCTTTGCCTACGCCCAGGGCCAGTCCAGCGAGCCCGTGGCCGAGACCCATTCGGGCTACCTCGACCGCCTGCGCGAATGGGGCTTCGACGTGAACCCGCTCTCGGAACCCCTGCCCGACGAGCACGCCGCCGAGGCCTTCCAGGCCCGCATGGCCGAACGCCGGGCCGGGCTCGACTACGACATCGACGGCGTCGTCTATAAGCTGGACCGCCTGGACTGGCAGTCCCGCCTCGGCTTCGTCGGCCGCGCCCCGCGCTGGGCCATCGCCTGGAAATTTCCCGCCGAGCGCGCCGTCACCCGCCTGCTCCGCATCGACATCCAGGTCGGCCGCACCGGCGCGCTGACGCCCCGCGCGATCATGCAGCCCGTCAACGTCGGTGGCGTGATGGTGCAGCACGCCACCCTGCACAACGAGGACGAGGTCGCCCGCAAGGACGCCCGCCCCGGGGACACGGTGGAACTGCAGCGCGCCGGCGACGTCATCCCCCAGATCATCCGCGTGGTGGACCCCGACCGCCCGGGTCGCGCCGATCCCTGGACCCCGCCCACCACCTGCCCCGAATGCGGCAGCGCCGCCGTCCGCCCGGAAGGCGAGGTCGTCCGCCGCTGCACCGGCGGCCTCATCTGCCCGGCCCAGCAGGTGGAGCGCCTGATCCACTTCGCCGCCCGCCACGCCATGGATATCGAGGGCCTGGGCATCGAGAACGTGGAGCTCCTCCACCGCGAGAACCTCGTCCGCACCCCCGCCGACATCTTCCGCCTGAAGTCCCACGCCGAGACCCTGCGCGGCTGGAAGGGCTGGGGCGCCGCCGCGAAGAAGGGCGAGTCCCGGAAGGTCGAGAACCTCCTCAAGGCCATCGAGGACCGCCGCACCCCCAGCCTGGAGCGCTTCATCTTCGCCCTCGGCATCCGTCGCATCGGCGCCCAGAACGCCCGCCTCCTCGCCCGCCACTACGGCACGGTGGAGGCCTGGCGCGACGCCATGATCGCCGCCCAGGTCATCGGCTCGGAGGCGCTGGAGGACCTGAACGGCATCCAGGGCATCGGCCCCGCCATCGCGAAGGAGCTCACCGCCTTCTTCGCCGAGAAGGGCAACCGCGACGCCCTGAACGACCTGCTGAAGGAGGTCTCCCCGGAACCGGCGGAAGCCGCGGCAACGGGCGCCCTCTCAGGCAAGTCCCTCGTCTTCACGGGCAGCCTTGAGACCATGACGCGCCAGGAGGCCGAGGCCCGCGCCGAATCCCTCGGCGCCAAGGTCGTGAAGTCCGTCTCCAAGCGCACGGACTACGTCGTCATCGGCGCCGACGCCGGCTCCAAGGCGACGAAGGCCAGGGAGCTCGGCCTCAACACCCTCACCGAGGCCGAATGGCGGGCGCTCGCCGGCTTCCCGCCCGCTCCCGCGGGACCCAGCGGCGACACGTCCGGCGACACAGTCGTGACCTGACGGGCGCTCGCCCCCGCCCCCGATCCGCCGCAGGCTGCACGAAGCCCCTGCGGAGCCGATTCATGAAGCGCTTCCTCGCCCTTCTCCTCGCCCTCGCCCCCGCCGCCTGTGCCGTTCCCGGCCCCACCGCCGCCCCCATCCGATGGCACGCCGTCCTCGTCGCCGCGGATGGCAGTCTCCCGGTCTGGGACAACGCCGTCACGCGCATGGCCGGCGGCCTGAACGGCACCGCCTCCGTCCAGCGCTTCTCCGCCGCCGCCAACCCGCCCCCCGGCACCCGGCCCGCCCTTCTCCAGAACGTCGCCGGGGCCATCGCCGACCTCCGCCCCGCCCCGGGCGAGGGCTGCCTGATCTTCGTCACCGCCCACGGCGCCCCGCAGCGCGGCCTGGCCTTCGTCGCCTCCCGCAACTTCCTCGGCCCCGGCCTGCTGAACGCCGCGCTGGATCGCGGCTGCGGCGACGCCCCCACCGTCGTCATCGCCTCGGGCTGCTACACCGGGAACTTCATCGAGCCGCCCCTGGCCCGCACCAACCGGATCATCCTGACCGCCGCCCGCCCCGACCGCCCCTCCTTCGGCTGCGGCGCCGGCTTCACCTACACGGTCTTCGACGAATGCGTGCTGAACAGCCTCGACAGCACCGCCCCCGCCGGCTGGACCGCCGTCTCCGACGCCACCATCGCCTGCGTCGAGCGCGAGGAAGCCCGCCTCGGCGCCCAGCCCTCCGGCCCGCAACGCTCCCTCGGGGAGGGCGCGCGGAACATCCCCGTCCCCTGGGGCGGGCTCCGCTCGGTCAGGGGGTAAAGAAAGGGCCTCCGGCGGCCGGGGAGTTTGAACTCCCCGGACCCCACGCGGGGCTGCCGCGGAATTCGGCGAAGCGGGACGCCAGGGCGGCCCGCCCCATCAACGCCGCTGCTGCCGGGCATCACCCGAACTCGTTCGACCCGGGAACAAACCGGCGCCACGCTCGGCCCATGCCGCTCGATCCCGGTCTCCTCGCCGCCTACATCCTGGCCTGCGTCGTCCTGCTGGTAACGCCCGGGCCGGACATGATGTTCGTCCTCGGCCAGACCCTCGCCGGCGGCGCGCGCCGGGGCTGGGCGGCCACGATCGGCCTCTGGTGCGGCGTGATGGTCCACATCCTCGGCGCCACCCTCGGCGTCGCCGCCATCATCGCGGCGGAGCCCGCCCTCTTCACCGCGCTCCGCCTCGTCGGCGGCCTCTACCTCGTCTGGCTCGGCATCGGCGCGATCCGCGCGGCCCTGCGCGGCGACCCAGCGCTCCGGCCCGCCGCGCCGGTCTCGCGCGTCGTGCTCCAGGGCGCGCTCACCAACGTCACCAACCCGAAGGTCGCGCTCTTCTTCCTGGCCTTCCTGCCGCAGTTCGTGGACCCGGATCGGGCGCCGGCCTGGGTGCAGATGCTGCTTCTCGGCCCGGTCCTGCCCCTGCTCTCCGCCCCGTTCTTCGCCGTCCTGATCGCCGGCGCGGCGGGTGCCTCCCGCAGCCTCGCCCGCTCCGCCCGCGCCGCGCGCTGGCTGCACGGTGTCAGCGGCGCGATCTTCCTCGGCCTCGGCCTGCGCCTTCTCCTTGCCCGGCGCTGACGGACGACGGCCGCGTCGCTCAGCCCATGAGAAGGGCGACCACCCCCACCGAGAGAACCAGCATCCCCGAAGAGGCCAGCACGTAGAGCCGCAGGGCCGGCACGCCGGTCAGCCCACCTTGCAGCGCCTGGCGTGAGGTCCGGACATCAAGGCTCTGGCTCATCGGCTCAACCACACGCGACGGGATGACGGCTCTTGTAGCCATTCGGGATGCGACTCGATACGCGCCCCTTCGAAGACTCCTGAGCGTCAGGCCACACTGTGGCCAGGTAGCCACAGACTCCTCGGTCCCGGTGCCCCCCCACCCGGCGGAACACCCTGACTCTTCCTACTCGGGGCGCGTGTCCCGGCGATCAGGCCTCACGCCACCAGCGGCGCGCAGGCCGCCCGAAGCCAGGCCGCCGTCGTCGCGTCCAGCATCGGGGCCACCTCCGCGAGAACCCGCGCGTGGTAGTCGTCGATCTGCGCCCGCTCCGCCGGCGTCAGACCCTCCACGGCGATCAGCCGCCGCTCGAAGGGCGCCAGGGTGAGCGTCTCGAAGCGCAGCCACCGCTTCGGACCCGGCGCCGCCTCGTCGCGCGCGACCAGCAGCAGGTTCTCGATCCGGATGCCGTAGGACCCCGGAAGGTAGAAGCCGGGCTCGTCCGAGAGGATCATCCCCTCCCGCAGCGGGATGTTCGCCGCCGCGCGCGAGAAGGCGGCCGGTCCCTCATGCACGGACAGGAAGGCGCCGACCCCGTGCCCGGTGCCGTGGTCGTAATCCAGCCCGGCTTCCCACAGCGGCCGCCGCGCGATCGCGTCCAGATGCGGGCCCGCCACCCCCTCCGGGAAGCGCGTGGCGGCCAGCGCCAGCATCCCCCGCAGCACGCGGGTGTAGCGGTCCCGCAGCTCAGCCGGCGGCTCGCCCGGCCCCGTCCACAGCGTGCGCGTGACGTCCGTCGTCCCGTCCAGGTACTGACCGCCGCTGTCGATCAGGAAGGCCTCGTTCGGCCGCACCGCCCGGTCCGTCTCCGCCGTGGCGCGGTAGTGGATGATCGCCCCATCCTCCCCCGCCCCCGCGATGGCCGGGAAGGATTCCGCCCGGAACCGTTCCTCCTCCCGCCGGAAGCCCAGCAGCCGCTCGGCCACCGAGACCTCCGTCCGTCCGCCCATCGGCGCCGCCTCCGCAAACCAGGCGAGGAACCGCGCCAGCGCCCGCGCATCCCGCTTGTGGGCCGCCCGCGCGCCGTCCCGCTCCGCCGGTGTCTTCGTCGCGCGCGGCAGGCGCACGGGGTCGGTCCCCGCCACCACCTCCGCCCCCGCGTTCCGCAGGGTCAGCCCGAACCAGGCGGGCGTCGCCTCCGTGTCCACCCGCACCCGCTTCCCGGCCAGCCCCCCGAGCGCCGCCGTCAGCCCTGACCGCGGCTCGAAGGCCACGGCGTTGCCCAGCGCCGTCCGCAGCTCCGGCCCCGCCTTCGCCGGGTCCATGAACACCTGCACCGAGGCGTCGTCTCGCAGGATCGCGAAACCCAGCGCCAGGGGCGTGTGGTCCAGGTCCCCGCCCCGCATGTTCAGCAGCCACGCCACGGAGTGCGCGTCCGCCAGCACCGCGGCGGCCTGCCCATCCTTCCGCAGTTCCTCCGCGATGGCGGCCCGCTTCTCCGCCGCGCTGCGCCCCGCGAAGGCCTCCGGCCAGGGCTCGGCCTGCGCCGCGGGCGGCGGCGGCCGGTCCGTCCACACCGCGTCGAGCGGGTTCTCCGCCAACGGCACCAACACCGCGCCCGAGGCGGCCAGCCGGTCCACCATCGCCTGCGGGTGCAGCCAGGGATCGTACCCCACCCGCCGCCCCGCCGCGTGCTCCTTCAGCCACTCGGCCGGCGGCTGGTCGATCAGGTGCCGGCGCTCCCACAGCGCGGGGTCCGTCTGCTGCGCCACCTGCGTGACGTAGCGCCCGTCCGTGAAGACGACCGCCCGCTCCGGCAACACGATCGCCAGGCCCGCCGAGCCGGTGAACCCCGTCAACCAGGCCAACCGCTCCCCACCCGCCGGAACGTATTCGCCGAGGAACTCATCGGCCCGCGGCACGATGAACCCCTCCACCCCCGCCCGCGCGATCGCCGCGCGCAGGGCTTCCAGACGCTCCGTTCTGTTCACGAGATCTTCATCGAAAGCATATCTCCGGCGACATCATGCGAACTGCGCATACCTCAGGCCCTGTCCCCGGGGGATCAACCCGGCCCGGGAAAGGACCATACAAGGCGCACCACGAAGCGCCCGGGACCCGCGGATATCCTTCCGCCGGCCGACAGGCGCCGCGACACACGGACACGCTATCATGAACCCCCGCATCGCCCAGGCGCATGCCGCGCCGATGATGCCCTTTCCCGCCAACACCCGGCTGAGCGACGCCGAGGCGATGCGCCTCCAGGCCGTCGAGGCGCGCGACGCCGCCCTGCTCGCCGGCTTCCGCCGCCTCAAGGCCCGCATCGCCGCGTGGCGCGAGCGCCAGCGGACCCTCGCGGCCCTGCGCGACCTGTCGGACCGCGAGCTGACCGACATCGGCCTCGTCCGCGGCAGCCTCCACCGCATGATCGACGAGCCGCTGCCGCGGATGACCGCGACCCGCACCGCGCCCGTCGCGGCGAACGACCAGTCCGCCGCCCGCCGCACGGCCTGATCCCGATCGGCGAAGGTTGACCGGGGCGGCGCACCGCGCTGCCCCGATGCCGGCCCGTGTGTTGCCCCTCACGGGGCACCACGGGCCGGCGGTGTTTCGGGCGCCGGCTTGCGCGAGCGTTCTCAGCCCGGCTTGCGGACCACCAGCGCCGTCCAGGCCCCCTGGTTCACCCGCCGCTCCAGCCACATCCCGCCGCGCCGGTGCGCCGCCAGCACCATTCGCGCCTGCGTCCCCAGCAGCCCCGCCAGGATCGCCCGCCCGCCCGGACGCAGATGCGCCCCCAGCGGCCGCGCCATCGCGCAGAGCGGCCGCGCCAGGATGTTGGCGAACACCAGGTCGTAGCGCCCCCGTGCCACCACCGGCGCCCGCCACCCATCCGCCAGCACCGGCCGGACCAGCGGCGCCACCCCGTTCAGCGCCGCGTTCTGCTGCGCCACCCGCACCGACCAGGGCTCGATATCCGTCGCCAGCACCCGCCGCCGGACACGCTTCGCCGCCGCCATCGCGAGGATTCCGGACCCTGTCCCGAGATCCAGCATCCGCCGCGGCGCCCGCGGCAGCCGCAGCCGCTTCGCCACGTCCTCGAAGGCGATGAGGCAGCCACGGGTGGACCCATGCTCCCCCGACCCAAAGGCCAGCCCCGCATCCAGCGTCAGCACCGTCCGCCCATGCACCCGCCGCGGCGGCAGATGCGTCGGCCGGATCAGCACCCGCCCACCGATCTCCTGCTCCGGAAAGGCCTCCGCGGTCCGGGCCAGCCATCCCTCCGCCTCCACCGGCCCGCGCTGCGGCACCAGCTCCACGCCGGCGATGACCGAGGCCAGCGCCAGCGCCCCAACGAGCGCCTCCTCCCCCGCGCCTTCCTCCCGCACGCCCTCGACGCGCCAGGTGTCGGTCGGCTCGTCCCGGAACAGCGCGACGGTGCGACACACCGTCTGCATCGCCGCCTCGACCGCCGGCACCGCCTCCTCCGGCAGCCCCTCCAGCCAGACCGTCTCCAGGTTCTGCGCGTGGCGCCGCGACATCAGCCGCGCCCCCCGATCTGCGGCATCACGCCTTCTCCACGAAGCTGTCCATCACGCGCTTGGTCCCTGCCTTCTCGAAGGCGACCTCCAGCCGGTTGTCGTCCACCGCCGTCACGCGCCCATACCCGAACTTCTGATGGAACACGCGCTGCCCCACGCTCATCGCGTCGGCGCGTGCCGGCCGCTCCCGCACCTCCCAGGACCCGGCCTCGATCACCGGCCGCCGCGTCTGGACCGGGAAGGCGCCGGCGAAGACGGAGGGCGCATCCACCATCCGCGCCCGCTGCGACGCCCCGCTCCCCTCGCGCTCGATCTGATCGGGCGGCAACTCATCCAGGAACCGCGACGGAATCGCCGAGGTCCAGTTCCCGTAAACCCGCCGATTGGCCGCATGGGAGATCACCGCCATCTTCCGCGCCCGCGTGATGCCGACGTAAGCGAGGCGTCGCTCCTCCTCCAGGCTCTTCACCCCGCCCTCGTCCAGCGCGCGCTGATGGGGGAACAGCCCCTCCTCCCAGCCCGGCAGGAAAACGAGGTCGAACTCCAGCCCCTTCGCCGCGTGCAGCGTCATCAGCGACACGCGCGCGCCCTCGGAGTTCTCGTCGTTCTCCATCACCAGCGCGACGTGCTCCAGGAAGCCCGCCAGCGTCTCGAACTCACCGATCGCGCGCACCAGCTCCTTCAGGTTCTCCAGCCGTCCCGGCGCCTCGGCCGACTTGTCCTGCTTCCACATCTCCGTGTAGCCGGACTCGTCCAGCATCGTCGCGACGGCGATGACATGCCCGTCCTTCTGCATGATCCCCCGCCACCGCGCGAAGCCCTGGAACAGCTCCCGCATCGCCGCCCTGGGGCGTGCCCGCAGCGCCTCCGTCTGGGCCAGCCGCTCCGCCGCCACCGCCAGCGGCACGCCCTGCTCCCGCGCGCCGATATGCATCTGCTGCAGCGCGCCGTCGCCGATCCCGCGCTTCGGCACGTTCACGATCCGCTCGAACGCCAGATCGTCGGAGGTCGAGTGCATCACGCGCATATAGGCCATGGCGTCCCGCACCTCGGCCCGCTCGTAGAACTTCAGCCCGCCGACCACGCGATACGGCACGCCCAGCGTGATCAGCCGCTCCTCGAAGGACCGCGTCTGGAAGCCCGCCCGCACGAGGATCGCCATCTCCCCGAGCGACGTGCCCGACCGCTGCGCCTGCTCGATCCGCTCCCCCACCATCCGGGCCTCCTCCTCGGAGTCCCAGAGGGAGACGACGCGCACCTTCTCCCCATCGGCGTCATTGCGCCCCGCGCGCAGCGTCTTCCCCAGCCGCCCCTCGTTCTTCGCGATCAGATGCGCCGCGGTGGCCAGGATCGGCCGCGTCGAGCGGTAATTCGCCTCCAGCCGCACGATGGTCGCGCCCGGAAAATCCTTCTCGAAGCGGAGGATGTTCTCCACCTCCGCCCCGCGCCAGGAATAGATCGACTGGTCGTCGTCGCCGACGCAGCAGATGTTCTTGTGACCCTGCGCCAGCAGCCGTAGCCACAGGTACTGCACGGTGTTCGTGTCCTGGTACTCGTCCACCAGGATGTAGCGGAACATGCGGTGATACTGCGCGAGCACGTCTTCCCGCGTCCGCAGGATCTCCGCCATGTGCATCATCAGGTCGCCGAAGTCGGCGGTGTTCAGGTCGCGCAGCCGGGACTGGTAAGCCTCATACAGCGCGCGAGCCCGGTTGTTGGCGTAGTCGCTGTCCTCCGCCGGCGTCACCCGCGCCGGCGTCAGCCCGCGGTCCTTCCAGCGCTGGATGACCGCCATCAGCCCCTGCGCCGGCCAGCGCTTCGTGTCCACGGCCGCGGCATCCATCACCTGCCGCAGCAGCCGCATCTGGTCGTCGGTGTCCAGGATCGTGAAGTCCGACCGCAGCCCGACATATTCCGCGTGCCGCCGCAGCATCCGCGCGCAGAGCGCATGAAAGGTGCCGAGCCACAGCCCCTCCGCCGGCCGCCCCAGAATCGCGGAGACGCGCTCCTTCATCTCCCGCGCCGCCTTGTTGGTGAAGGTCACCGCCAGAACTTGGTTGGGAAAGGCGCGCCGCGTCATCAGGATATGGGCGAAGCGCGTCGTCAGCACCCGCGTCTTGCCGGTCCCGGCGCCGGCCAGCACCAGCAAGGGCCCGTCCACCGTCTCCACCGCCGCCCGCTGCTCGGGGTTCAGCCGCTCCAGGTAATCCCCCTGGGGCGAGGGCGGCTCGGAGGGGGTCTGGTATGGCGGGAACACGGGGGCGGCTATAGAACGGGTCGCGAACCCGGCCAACCATTCGCCTGGACCCTGCCCTGCTCCGCCTATTCCTCGAAGGCTCCGCCCGCCATGGCGGCGCCCTCCTCGCCGTCGGCATCTTCGCCGGGCTCCTGACCCCGCCCCTGGCCGCCGCCCTGCGGGACGTCGTCACGCCCGTCGTGGCCGCCCTGATGACCCTCGTCCTCCTCCGCGTGGATCCGGCCCAGGTCGTCGCCTACCTCCGCCGCCCGGTCCTCGTGGCCGCGCTGCTCGCCTGGCTCCTCCTGGCCTGCCCGCTTCTCACCTTCGCGGTCACGTGGCTCACCGGCCTGGACGGCCCCCTCGGCGCCGCCCTGGTGATCATGGCCACGGGCTGCGCCGCCACCTCCTCCCCCGCCTTCGCCCGCCTCGTCGGCCTGGACGGGGAGGTCGCCCTCGTCGTCGCCGTCCTCTCGACCCTGCTGATCCCCTTCTCCGCCCCGCCGCTCGCCCTCGGGCTGCTGGGGATCGACCTCTCCATCTCCATCACCGCCCTGACGGGGCGCCTCGCCCTCGTGGTCGGCCTCCCGCTGATCCTGTCCCTGGTCATCCGCCGCCTCGCGGGTCCGAAGCGGCTGGAGCACTGGGGTCGCGCCGTGGACGGCGCCGTCGTCCTGCTGGTGGTCCTCTACGGCTTCGGCATCATGGACGGGGTGCTGGCGCGGCTGCTGGCCCAGCCCGGCTTCGTCCTCGGCGGCATCGCCCTCGCCTTCGCGGGCTCCTTCGCCCTCAACGCCGCCACCGCGGCCGCCTTCGCGCCCACTGGCCGCCGGCTCGCCCTCTCGGCCGGCCTTCTCTCGGGCAACCGCAACATGGCCCTCTACTTCGCGGTCCTGCCCGCCAGTACGGACCCGCGCATCCTCCTCTTCTTCGCCCTCTGCCAGTTCCCCCTCTTCCTCAGCCCCTTCCTGCTGCGGCCGGTCTATTCCAGGCTCAGGGTATGACGAGCCGTCGAGACAACCCGTCCGATCCGGTCGCATTCGTGTTCGAAGCCACCGAGGTGGGGTGGATCGACTTCCGTATCCCATCCCTGACAAGCCGCCTGATCCAGGCAACGCACCTCGGCGATCCGTTTCCTGACCTCCTTCAATGGCTCGAGAGCATTCTGGATGGCGCCGAATCCGCACGCTGGGCCATCGGCGAGGAGGGCCAGATGACACAGCTGGTCTTCCTGCGCGCCGCCCATGCCGGGATCGACCACATGGAAGACCGCCTGCTTCTGCTCTCAACGAGCTTCCGGGAGGACGAACTCGCCAGCCGGCCGGTAGAGGCGATGAACCTCATCCGGGACGTCTACGGTGCTTTCAGGGCCTTCGCCGAGGGTCCGGTCTACAGCCCGGACGACTGGGAATGGGACGAGGAAAAGGACGATTGCTACGATGGGCACCGCCTGCGCGATCTCCGCTCCCGCAAGATCGAGGCCGCGCTGAGACGGGGTCCGGAGCCGGAACAGCTTGAGCTGCGGGTCGGCTGGTCGTGGCGGCGGAGACCCTGATTCACCGGAGCCCGTCGCGCCTCGCGGTGGACACGTTCCTCCGCTCAGTCCCCCTCACCCCATCTTCAGCACCTGCACCCGCCGGTTCCGCCATTCCGCCACCTCGTCGGGCGTGGGCACGATCGGGTCGGACTCCCCCCGCCCCGCGGTCATCAGCCGGTCCGGCGCGATGCGATACGTCATGACAAGGTAGTCCCGGACCGCCTCGGCCCGCTGCACCGACAGCACCTGGTTGGTCATCGCCGACCCCACCCGGTCCGCATGCCCCTCGATCAGGAAGCGGAACTTCGACAGCTCCGACGACGCCAGCGCCATCCCGAGATGCGAGAGCTGCGCCCGCGCCTCCTCGGACAGCGCCGAGGACCCCGTCGCGAAATGCACGAAGATCGACACCCCGACGACCCCGCGGGGCGCCGTGCTCTGCTCCGTCATCAGCGGCGGCCGCATCACCCCCGGCGGCGGCACGGCCAGATACGGGGAGGGCGGGCGGATCCCCCGCGTATCCGGCGCCACCCCGCGCGTCGCCGCACCCGGCGATACCGCTCCACCGGGCGCCGCCGCCGGCGGGGGCGCGTCCCCGAAGCGCTCGATCAGCGCCCGCGCCTCGGGCGTCACCTGCGCGAGGGCGGGCGCCGCCGCGAGCCACCCGAAAGCCAGGACCGCCAGAACCACCCGCATAGCCACCTCGTCCGAGACGTGCCGTCAGGCTAGCCTGCGTCCGCCGGCCGCGACATCACCGAAACGGTGCGGCGCGACAGACGAGACCGTCGCCCGCGACGCCGGATTCCGGCGCCTCGCCTGTCGGCCCGGCCCGGCCCCGCGCGTCCTCGGAACGGCATGGGGATCCGGTCCCCCGCACAGGAGATGAAACGACGACCATGGACGCGACGCTGCCTGCCCCGCCGATGGGCGCCCTTCCCCGCTGGACCCTCGTCGCCGGCCGCGCGCTCAGCGGACTGACGGTGCTGTTCCTCGTCTTCGACGGCGCGATCAAGCTGGCCGAGCTGGAGGTGGTGCGGGAAACGATGGAGCCGCTCGGCTACTCGGCGTCGCTGTCCCGCGGCCTCGGCATCCTCACCCTGGTCATCGCGCTCCTCTACGCCCTGCCGCGCACGGCCCTGCTCGGCGCGGTTCTCCTGACCGGCCTGCTCGGCGGCGCGATCGCCACGCATCTCCGCGTCGGCAGCCCGGTCTTCAGCCACCTGCTCTTCGGCCTCTACATCGGCCTCATCGCCTGGGGCGGCCTCTGGCTACGCGACCCGCGCCTGCGGGCCCTGCTCCCGCTCCGGTAGCAGGGAGAGCCCCTTATACAGGCGCTCCCGCGCCCGGCCCGATCACCGCGCCGGACCGAGCGCGCTTCGGCCGGCCTAGGCCGGTCGCGCGCCGAGGATATGCGCGATGGCGTAGGTCAGGTCGGGCCGGTTCAGCGTGTAGAAGTGGAACTCGTCCACCCCGTTCGCCTGGAGCAGCCGCACCTGCTCGGCCGCGACCACGGCCGCGACCATCCGCCGCGTCTCCAGGTCCTCCTCCAGCCCCTCGAAGAGCCGCCCCATCCAGTCCGGCACCTGCGCGCCGATCCGCTCGGAGAAGCCCTTCATCTGCTTGAAGTTCGACACGGGCATGATCCCCGGCACGATCGGCACCGTGATCCCCGCCGCATGGGCCCGGTCGATGAAGCGCAGGAAGGTCCCGGCATCGAAGAAGTACTGGGTGATCGCCCGCGTCGCCCCCGCGTCGATCTTCCGCTTCAGGTTGTCCAGGTCGTGGTCCGCGGACTGCGCCCCCGGATGCACCTCCGGGTAGGCCGCGACCGAGATCTCGAAATCCGCCACCCGCCGCAGCCCGGCCACGAGGTCCGCCGCATAGGCATAGCCCCCCGGATGCGGCACGTAGTCCGAAACCCCCGCCGGCGGGTCGCCGCGCAACGCGACGATGTGCTTCACCCCGGCGTCCCAATACCCGCGGGCGACCTCGTCCACCTCCTCCCGCGTCGCGCCGACGCAGGTCAGGTGCGCGGCCGGCGTCAGCGCCGTCTCCCGCAGGATGCGCGTCACGGTGGCGTGGGTCCGCGCCTGGGTCGTCCCGCCCGCCCCGTAGGTGACCGAGACGAATCGCGGCGAGAGCGGCGCCAGCCGCTGGATGCAGGCCCAGAGCTGCGCCTCCAGCGCGTCGTTCTTCGGCGGGAAGAACTCGAAGGAGAGCAGCGGCGCCGGCATCGCGGTCAGCGACGGCAGCCCCCCGAAGCGCGGCCCCTCCAGCCAGCTCTGGAGCGTCTTGGCGGAGGGCAGGATCTCGTTCATCCTTCCACCCTACGCGATCGCCCGCCCCTGGGGGAACCCGCGCCGACCCCGGCGATGGCGCAGGCGTGAACGCGGCGCATCCTTCTCCGCGCGGGAACCCGTTCCCCCGGCTCGGCGCCGGATGCTAACTCGTGACAACCCTGGATTCTCCCGCCGCGATGCCCGTCCGCCCCCTGCTCGCCGCCCTCGCCCTCCTGACGCTGACGGCGGTGCTGCCCGGCTGCGCCACCCGCCCGCCCGCGAGCGACCCCGAGGCGCTGGCCGAGTTCCGCGCCAACAACGACCCGCTCGAACCCTTCAACCGCGCGATGTATGACGTGCATCAGGCGATCGACACGGTCGTCCTGCGCCCCGTCGCCGTCGCCTACCGGGAGGTGGTGCCACCCCCCGTCCGCACGGGCGTCCGCAACGTCCTCGCCAACCTCCGCTCGCCCGTCATCCTCATCAATGACGCGCTCCAGGGGGAAACGCAGCGCTTCGGGACCACCCTCGGCCGCTTCCTACTGAACTCCACCCTCGGCGTCGGCGGCATCTTCGACGTGGCGGCGGAGTTCGGCCTGCCCCCGCACACCGAGGATTTCGGCCAGACCTTCGCGGTGGCCGGGATCGAGGAAGGGCCCTACCTCTTCCTCCCCATCCTCGGCCCCTCCAACCCGCGGGACCTGCTCGGGTTCGCCGCCGGCATCGCCGCGGACCCCCTGACCTGGCTCACCTTCAACAGCCCGGACCTCGCCAACACCCTCTCCTACATCCGGGCCGGCGCCACCGTCGTCTCCACCCGCGAATCCCTCCTCGACCCACTGGACGAGGTGCAGCGCACCTCCCTCGACCCCTACGCCACCCTCCGCAGCGCCTACCGCCAGCAGCGCGCGCGGGAGATCGCGAACACCCCCAGCGCCGTGCCCAATGAGGGGCCCGGCACCGGCTTCGGCGTCGGCGCCCCCACCCCGGCGCGCTGAGGGCCGCCGGCCGAAACCCCGCCGCGACGGGGGGCGTTGAGCGGGCTCACCCGCCACCCCACCTCCGTCCGACGGTGGCCGGGACCCGGCGCCCGCCCGACAGACGAGAGAACGCCAGCCCCATGCCCCCTTCCCGACGCAGCCTCCTGGCGGCCGGCGCCGCCCTGTTCCCCCTTGCCGCGCGCGCCCAGCCCGCGGACACGGCGCGCGCCACCGCCTTCATCCAGTCCACCGGGCAGGAGCTGGTCGCTGTCATCAACGGGGCCGGCGGCGTCGCCCAGCGCCGCCAGCAGGTCGCCGCGCTCCTCCGCCGCGCCGTGGACGTGGACGGGGTCGGCCGCTTCGTCCTCGGCCGCTGGACCCGCCAGGCCACCCCGCAGGAGCTGGCCGAGTACACGCGCCTCTTCGAGGAGACGCTCATCCGCAACCTCTCCGCCCGCTTCGGCGAGTACCAGGGCGTGCGCTTCTCCCTCGGCCGTTCGCAGCAGCGCACCGAGGACGACGTCCTCGTGAACACGATCATCGAGCGCCCGGGGACCGCGCCCTTCGCGCTCGACTGGCGCGTCGCCGAGGTGGGCGGCCAGCCCCGCATCGTCGATGTGATTGCGGAAGGCACCTCGCTCCGCCTGACCCAGCGCAGCGAGTACTCCTCCGTCATCTCCCGCAACGGCGGCCGCGTCTCGTCGCTGCTGGACGCGATGCGCAACCAGGTCGCGCAGCTCGCGGCGCGCGAAGGCCGCTAGGCAGGGCCCGGCCGGCGCGGCCTAGACCGCCGCCGGCCGCCGGCTCGGCTGCACGCCGAGATCGGCGATCGCGTCCAGCAACTGTTCCAGCTTGAAGGGCTTGTCGAGCTTTCGCTCGCCCTCCGCCAGCGTGTGGCCGCGCCAGTTGATCGGCCGCCCGGTGTAGTAGATCGCCCGCAGATCCGGCACGACCTCCCGCGCCCGCCGCACGGTGTCGAAGCCGTTCATCGGATCGGCGAGGTCGATGTCCGTCAGCACCAGGTGGCAGGGCTCGTCGGACTGCAGGATGCGCAACGCCTCCGCCGGCGTCTCCGCGAGCTGCACCTCGTATCCCGCGTCTTCCAGCGCCTGGACCATCACGTCGAGCACGAGTTCGTCGTCCTCGATCACGAGCACGTCGCACATGGGGAAAGGTCCGGTCAGTCTCGCCCAAGTAACGCGCCGCCCGCGGCAAGGTCACGCGCGTGGGTCATCAAGCCCCGGACAGAAGAATCACCGCGCCCCGAAAGTCTCGCCCGCCAGCGCGAGGATCTCCTCGGCCCGTCGCACCACCGGCGGGTCCACCATCTTCCCGTCCAGCCGGAAGGCGCCGCGCCCCTCGGACCGCGCCGCGGCGTCCCCCGCCACCACGCGCCGCGCCCAGTCCACCTCCGCCGCATCCGGGGAAAACCCGGCGTTCAGCACCGCCACCTGCGCGGGATGGATCGCCATCGCCCCGCGGAACCCCATCCGGCGGGCCTGCGCGATCATCGCGCCATAGGCGTCCAGGTCCTCGTAGACGCCGATGCTGCCGGCGAAGCCCAGTGGCATCACCCCGGCCGCCCGCGCCGCGGCCAGCACCGCCAGGTTCGGCCCGAGCAGCGAGTCCGGGCCGGGCACCGCGCCCAGCGACGCACAGAAATCCTCCGGCCCCAGCGTCATGGCGGCCACCCGCGGGTGCGCCGCCGCGATCTCCCGGATATGGAACAGCGCCCCCGGCGATTCGATCTGCAGCACCAGCCGCACGGCGCCCGGGGCGATCCCCCGCGCCTCCTCCAGCCCGGCCACGGCCTCGGCCACCAGCCGGACCACGCCCGGCTCCTCCACCTTCGGCAGCACGATCCCGGCCACGCCGGCGATCACCGCCGCCTGCAGATCGGCCGCCATCTCGATCAGCCCGGCATTCACCCGCACCAGCGCCGCCCCGCCGGACTGCGTGACCGAGGCCACCGAAGCCGCCAGGGACGCCCGCGCCCGCGCCTTCTCCTCGGCGGGCACCGCATCCTCCAGGTCGAGGATCACCCCATCCGCCCCGCGCGCATGGGCACGCGACACGAAGCGCTCGACATGCGCCGGCACGAAGAGCAGGGACCGCCAGCGCGGCGGCGCGGCGGCGCTCACCGCACGCTCTCGAACACGATCATGCGGTGCCCCTGGTTCCGGAACTCCCCGGCAGCGGTCATCCCGATCTCCTCCATCACCCCGCGGGAGGCCTCGTTCGTCTCCCGCGCCACGCCGATCACCCGCCGCACGCCCGCGGCATGGGCATAGTCCAGCGCGGCCCGCGCCGCCTCCCGGGCATAACCCCGCCCGCGGCATTCCGGCCAGAGCGCGTAGCGCAGCGCCACCCCCCGCCCGTCCGGCCGCTCCATCAGCCCGACGATGCCCAGGAACTCGCCGCTCCCCCGCTGCGCATGGCCATCGAGGTGGACGGCCCAGGTGCCGTAGCCCCGCACCGCCCAGAAATCGACGTCGTCCTCCAGCTCCTCCCGGGTCCGCTCGGGCGTGCGCACCCCGTGCAGCATCACCTCGAACACCCGCGGATCGGCCTTCAGCCGGACCAGGTCGTCCAGGTTCTCCAGCCCCACCGGCAGCAGCGTCAGCCGCGCCGTCCGCACGATCCGCGACTGCGCCAGCGCGGCGGAGGCCCGCTCCACCGCCGCCGGCCGCGCCAGGGCCCCGACCTCCGCCTTCGCCGCCCCGAGCGCATCCCTTGGCAGGTCGGAGACGGCGCCGCCCGCCCCGCCATACTGCCCCGCGGCGCTCACGGCGTCGCGCTGCCCCGTGAAGCTCACCGGCCCCCGCCGCTCCGTGGCGGGATCGCCGACGCCGCTCACCGCGCCCCGGCGATCAGCGCCCGCATCAGGGCTGCCGCCGACGCTCACCGCGTCGCGTGAGCCGCCGACGCTCACCGCGTCAACGGCCGGTACTTGATCCGGTGCGGCTGGTCCGCCGCCGCGCCCATGCGGCGTCGCTTGTCGGCCTCGTAGGCCTGGTAGTTCCCCTCGAACCACTCGACATGGCTGTCGCCCTCGAAGGCCAGGATGTGCGTCGCCAGCCGGTCGAGGAACCACCGGTCGTGCGAGATGATCACCGCGCATCCCGCGAAGTCCTGCAACGCCTCCTCCAGCGCCCGCAGCGTGTCCACGTCCAGGTCGTTCGTCGGCTCGTCCAGCAGCAGGACGTTGTGCGGCACCTTCAGCATCTTCGCCAGGTGCACCCGGTTCCGCTCGCCGCCGGACAGCACGCCCACCGGCTTCTGCTGGTCGCCGCCCTTGAAGTTGAAGGCGGCACAATAGGCGCGGGACGGCACCGCCCGCTTGCCCATCGTGATCATGTCCATCCCGCCGGAGATCTCCTGCCAGACGGTCTTCTTGTCATCCAGCGTGTCGCGGCTCTGGTCGACATAGCCGAGCTCCACGGAATCGCCGATCGTCATCGTCCCGGAATCCGGCTTGTCCACGCCGGTGATCATCTTGAACAGCGTCGTCTTGCCCGCGCCGTTCGGCCCGATCACGCCGACGATCCCACCGGGAGGCAGCTTGAACGAGAGATCATCGATCAGCAGCCGGTTGCCGAACCCCTTGCGGATCGCATCCGCCACGATGACCGTATTTCCCAGCCGCGGCGCCACCGGGATCTGGATCTCGGTCGGATCAGGCGCCTTTTCCAGCGACTTCTGCAGCAGCTCCTCATAGGCCTGGATGCGCGCCTTGCTCTTCGCCTGCCGCGCGGACGGGGACCGGCCGATCCACTCCTGCTCCTCCGCCAGCTGCCGCTGCCGGGTGCTCTCCTCCTTCTCCTCCTGCGCCAGCCGCTTCCGCTTCGCGTTCAGATAGGCGGAGTAGTTCCCCTCATACGGAATGGCCCGGCCGCGATCGACCTCCATGATCCAGTTCGTCACGTTGTCGAGGAAGTACCGGTCGTGGGTCACGATCAGCACCGCGCCCTCGTAGTCGCGCAGCGTCTTCTCCAGCCAGGACACGCTCTCCGCGTCCAGATGGTTCGTCGGCTCGTCCAGCAGCAGCAGGTCCGGCTTCTCCAGCAGCAGCTTGCACAGCGCCACGCGCCGCCGCTCGCCGCCCGAAAGATGCGTCACCGCGCTCTCCGCCGGCGGGCAGCGCAGCGCGTCCAGCGCGACGTCCACCGTGCGGTCCAGCTCCCAGCCGTTCGCCGCGTCGATCCGCTCCTGCAGCTCGGCCTGCTCGGCCAGCAGGGCGTTCATCTCGTCGTCCGACATCTCCTCGCCGAACTTCATCGAGACCTCGTTGAACCGCTCCAGATCGGCGGTGAGCGTGCCGAAGGCGTCCCGGACATTCTCCCCCACCGTCTTGTTCGGATCGAGATGCGGCTCCTGCGACAGGTAGCCCACCCGCGCCCCCTCGGCGGCCCAGGCCTCGCCGCCATGCTCCTTGTCCTGCCCGGCCATGATCCGCATCAGCGTGGACTTGCCGGCGCCGTTCGGCCCCAGCACGCCGATCTTCGCGGTCGGCAGGAAGGACAGGGTGACGCCCTTGAAGACCTCACGCCCACCGGGATAGGACTTGGTCAGGTCCTTCATGACATAGACGTATTGCCAAGCGGGCATGGGCGGGCTCCACGGGAACAGGGGGCGCGTGCGAATGAGCCGCGCCTTCTACCGGCCCAGCGCCCGCGCGCCAACCGGCGGACCGCGAGAAGGGCTCGGGCGGTGCCTTCGCCCCCGGCCCCCATCCCCCTCCGTCAGGCTGCCGCGAAGCTGACGCCCGGCCGTCACGCCGGCGGCAGGTCACAACGGGATCGGGACGGTCTAGAACCCCGCCATGACCGACCCGACCCTCTTCATCCTCACCGTGCTCTTCATCCTCGGCACCCCCGGCCCCACCAACACCCTCCTCGCCACCTCGGGCGCCACGGTCGGCATCGGTCGCTCCCTCCCCCTCATGATCGGGGAGAGCGCCGGCTATCTCATCTCCATCCTCGCCATCGGCCTCCTGATCGGCCCCTTCATCGCAGGCGTCCCCGCGGTCGCCATGGCCCTGCGCCTGATGGTCGGGGCCTATCTCTTCTGGCTCGCCTACCGCCTCTGGCAGCGCGGCGAGGTCACGGACGCCAACGCCCTCCCCGTCACCACCCGCCAGGTCTTCGTCACCACCCTCCTGAACCCGAAGGCCATCATCTTCGCCCTCGGCGTCATCCCCTTCGCCACGCCGTCCTGGCCCGCCTACCTCCTCGGCTTCCTCGCCATGCTCGTCACCGTGGCGGTGGCCTGGATCAGCATCGGTGCCCTGATCGGCCGCGCCGCCGCGGCCGCCGGACAGGCCCGCCTCGTCCCCCGTATCGGTGCCGCCGCCGTCGGCACCTTCGCCGTCATCCTCGTCGTCTCCCCCCTCCTCCGCTGACCCGGCATCCTTGACCGCCCCGAACCGTCAAGGATAATATTCCTTTCATCCGCGGCCCAACCATGCCCGCCGTCCAGCCCGGCCCCATCGGCGGGACGTGGTCCGGATGTAAGATTGTAAGGAAGTAAGGAGAGGAGATCCGTCCTTTTCTTCCTTCGTCGCCTCGCTTGAAGAACCGGCACGTCTCGCACGCAGATCGGTGCTTCGTAGGAGGTAAGAAAGTAAGGAAGTAAGGCGGCTCTACCGCCCCGCCCCACTCCCGCCCCACAGGATCACCCCCGCCCCCACGAGGCACAGCGCCGCCCCGCCCAGGTCCCACCCATCCGGCACCCGCCCCTCTACCGCCACCAGCCACGCCAGGGACGCGGCCACATACACCCCGCCATAGGCCGCGAAGGCCCGCCCCGCCGCCGAGGCCTCCACGAAGGTCAGCAGCCAGGCAAAGGCCACCAGCAGCCCCACCCCCGGCAGAAGCGACCAGAGCGGCCAGCCCAGCCGGCGCCACCCCCAGAAGACGAAGCACCCGCCGATCTCCGCCAGCGCCGCCGCGCCGTACAACGCCAGAGTTCCCATCACGGGAACTTGCCACCCACCCCCCGGAACCCCCAACTCACCCCCATGAAGCGCTTCTGGGATACCGCCACCGTGCAGCCGGCGGAGCACGGCTACGGCATCGCCCTCGACGGCCGCCCCCTCCGCCTCCCCGGCGGCTCCACCCTCCACCTCGACAATCTGGCCATCGCCGAGGCCGTCGCCGCCGAATGGGCCACGGCGGGGGAACGCAAGGGCGCCGAGCTCTCCATGGAGCAGGTCCCCCTCACCCGCCTTGTCGGCACCGCGGTGGACCGCATTGCCAAGGACCCCGCCCCCAGCGCCGAGGCCATCGCGCAATACGGAGAAGCCGACCTCCTCTGCTACCGCGCCGAGGACCGCCGCCTCGCCGCCCTCCAGGCCGAGGCGTGGCAGCCCCTCCTCGACTGGGCGGCCCTGCACCACGACGCCCCGCTGAACGTCACCTCGGGCATCACCCACGTCGCCCAGCCCGAGGCCTCGCTCCGCGCGCTCAACGCCGCGGTCGCCGCCCACAACCCCTACGGCATCTCCGCCCTCGGCATCGCCGTGCCGGCCATGGGCAGCCTCGTCCTCGGCCTCGCCCTCTCGGCCGGCCGCCTCGACGCCGCCGAGGCCCACCGCCTCGCCACCCTGGACGAGACCTATCAGGAGTCCTTCTGGGGCGCGGACGCCGAGGCCACCGCGCGCCGCGCCCGCATCGCCGAGGACATCGCCCTCGCCGCCCGCCTGCTGGAGCTCTCCCGTTGAAGGCCCGGCTCCTCCGGATCACCGGCCGCGTCCAGGGCGTCGGCTACCGCGACTGGCTCGTGCGGGAAGCCACCGCCGCCGGCCTGGAGGGCTGGGTCCGCAACCGCACCGACGGCACCGTCGAAGCCCTCCTCAGCGGGGAGGAATCGGCGGTCGGCTCCATCCTCCTCGCCGCCCGCCGTGGCCCCGCCGCCGCCCGCGTGGACCGGATCGAGGAGACCTTCGCCCCGCCCCCCGACGAGCCCGGCTTCCACCGCCGCCCGACGGCCTAACCGCCCCGCACGCAATCCAGCAGTGGCCCGAGCTGCCCGATCCGCCGCTCGATCACCGCCGCCTGCGCCGGCACTGCCCCTGAAGACGCCGTCGGCGAACGGGTCAGCGGGCTCGGCAGCACCGCCGCCAGCCGTGCCGCCTCCCGCCGCGTCAGGGCAGAGGCCGGCTTGTTGAAGAAGGCCCGAGACGCCGCCTCCGCGCCATAGATCCCCGGCCCGAACTCCACGATGTTCAGATAGACCTCCATCACCCGCCGCTTCGGCCAGAGCGCCGCGACCTGCGGCGTCAGCCAGGCCTCGATCCCCTTCCGGACGAAGTCCCGCCCCGGCCACAGGAACAGGTTCTTCGCCGTCTGCATGGTGATGGTGCTCGCCCCCCGCGCGCGCTCCCCGTCCATCAGCGCCTCGACCTCCCCGCGCAGGGCTTCGAAGTCGAAGCCGAGCGACTGGCGGCAGAAAAGGTTGTCCTCCGACGCGACCACCGCCTCGGCCAGGGCCGGCGCGATCGAGTCGAGCGGCACCCAGTCCCGCCGCATCCCCTCTCCCTGCGCGGCGCGGATGAGCATCAGCGGCGTCACCGGCACGGGCACGAAGCGGAAGACGAGGATCAGCAGCAACGGCCCGAGCAGCAGCACCCCCGCCCCCCAGAGAAGCCGCCGGCGCCAGCTCCCCCGCTCGCCGGGTTCATGCAGAAGTTCCTGTCGGCCCATCCGCCCGTGCTGGCCGCGCCCCCGACCCGCGTCAAGCGCGCCCCGATCCACCTTGCACCGCAGCACGGAAAGCCTCATCTTCCCCCCGTGCCCGGCGTTTCGCCGTGGCCACGCCCCGGCCGCGTGAGACGGCCGCCCCGCGCGATCCTGCGCGCGGCCCTGTCCGGGGCGTTCAATCGACCTTCCCATTGGGATGCGACCGGACACGCGGGGCGCCTCCCCGCCTCGGCGGCCCCGGACGGGCTGCCCCGATTGGAATTCCATGACTCAGTTCACCGACCTCGGCCTCGCGGCGCCGCTCCTGCGCGCGCTGGAGGAAGAGGGCTACACCACCCCCACGCCGATCCAGGCGCAGGCGATCCCGGCCGCGCTGTCCGGCCGCGACGTGCTGGGCATCGCCCAGACCGGCACCGGCAAGACCGCCGCCTTCGCCCTGCCGATCCTGCACCGGCTGGCGAATGACCCGAAGCGGCCGCCCTCCGGCGCCTGCCGCGTGCTCGTGCTCTCGCCCACGCGGGAGCTCGCCTCCCAGATCCATGAGAGCTTCCGCGCCTATGGCCGCCACATCCGCCCCTCCACCGCGCTGATCTTCGGCGGCGTGCCGGAGAACCCGCAGAAGCGGGCCATGGGCAAGGGCGTGGACATCCTGATCGCGACCCCGGGCCGGCTGCTGGACCTCATCGGCCAGCGCGCCGTCCGCCTGGACGCGATCGAGGCCCTGGTGCTGGACGAGGCCGACCAGATGCTCGACCGCGGCTTCTGGCCCTCCATCCGCCGGATCGCCGCGATGGTCCCGCGCCAGCGCCACACGATGTTCTTCTCCGCCACCATGCCGGAGGACATCGCGAAGCTGGCGAAGGAGCTGATGCCCGAGCCCGTGCGCGTGGAGGTGACCCCGGTCTCCACCACCGCCGAGCGCGTGAACCAGCGCGTCATCCACGTCCGCGCCGACGGCAAGCGCGGCGTGCTGGCGACCCTGCTGAAGGGTGAGACGGTGGGCCGCGCCCTCGTCTTCTCCCGCACGAAGCATGGGGCCGACCGCATCGTGAAGCAGCTGGAGCAGGACGGCCTGGCCGCCGGCGCCATCCACGGCAACAAGAGCCAGGGCCAGCGGGAGCGCGCGCTGGACGCCTTCAAGAAGGGCACCGCGCCCATCCTGGTGGCGACCGACATCGCCGCCCGCGGCATCGACGTGGACGGCGTGACCCACGTCATCCAGTACGATCTGCCGGAGGTCCCGGAGACCTACGTCCACCGCATCGGCCGCACCGCCCGCGCGGGCGCTTCGGGCGAGGCGGTGGCGCTGGTCGCCCCGGACGAGGTCGCCCTCCTCCGCGCCGTGGAGAAGCTGACCCGGCAGCAGGTCCCGGCCGAGGGCGACATCCCCACCGGCCCGGTGCCCCGCGCCCCGTCCCGCCAGCAGCAGCGCGGCCCGCGCGGCGGCGGCGGTGGCCGGGACCACCAGTCCCGCGGCCCATCCCGGTCCGGCTCCGGCCGCCCGGCCGGCGGCCCGCCGCAGGGGCGCCGTGACGACCGGGCGCCTGCGCGTCGGGCGGAGCCGGCGGGCGCGAGCAAGGACCGCGCCTGGCGGAACGGCGACTTCCGCGACAGCGGGCGCTGAAGGCAGCAAGGTCGGGGGAGTGAACTCCCTCGATCCCGCTCCTTCTTCTGTTCATTGGCGCCGACCTTCGAACGAGGGGTGCCAATGGGCAGAAGTAGAGGGGGGTCCGGGGGATACGTTCCCCCCGGCCCTTCTTAGCTGACGGACGCCTCGCCCAGCATCCGGTGCGCCACCTCGCGCTCCGCCATGATCACGCGCGACGCGCCCAACCGGAACAGGTGCTCCACCGCCGCGTCCGAGTGCGCCCGCGCGAGGATTTCCAGCGCCGGGTTCGCGGCCCGCGCCTGCTGCACGACCTGCCCGGCCTCGAAGGTCTCCGGCACCGTCACGAAGAGCCGCCGCGCCGCCGGCAGGTTGGCGGCCGCCAGCACGTCCGGATCGGCCGCGTTGCCCTGCACCGCGTCCATCCCCTCCGCCGAGGCGGCGGAGACGGAATCCTCCGTGTCGCCGATCACCATCACCGGCCGCCCCGCCCCTCGCAGCCCCGCCGCCACCAGCGAGCCCACCCGCCCGTAGCCGATCACCACGTCGTGGTCGTCGAGCGCCGTCATGGGCATCGGGATGCGCATCGGCGGGGTAACGGGGGCGGGCTCCGCCGCCTCCGGCACCGCCGCGGGCGGCACCGGCGGGCGCAGCGCCACGCCGCGCCACCGCTCCGCCAGGCCGAACAGCACGGGGTTGAGCAGGATGGACAGGATGGCGCCCGCCAGGACGAGGTCCCGTCCCTCCGGGGGCAGCAGCCCGAGCGTCCCGCCCAACCCGACGAGGATGAAGGAGAACTCGCCGATCTGCGCGAGGCTCGCCGCGATGCTGAACGAGGTGTGCCGGTCCTGCCCCAGCGCGCGCAGCAGCCCGTAGGCCACGGCGGTCTTGCCGATCAGGATGATCCCGAGCACGGCCAGCACGGCCAGCGGTGCCTGGACGAGGATCCCCGGGTTGAACAGCATCCCGACCGAGACGAAGAACAGCACCGCAAAGGCGTCG
Source organism: Muricoccus radiodurans (assembly GCF_050154705.1). Lineage (GTDB taxonomy): Bacteria > Pseudomonadota > Alphaproteobacteria > Acetobacterales > Acetobacteraceae > Roseomonas > Roseomonas radiodurans. The sequence continues at coordinate 2,117,053 of NZ_CP189561.1, forward strand.
CGCAGCGGCAGCGCCTCCTCCGCCGCGCGCTGGGAGAGCTTGCTCTCCGCCATCACCATCCCCGCCAGGAAGGCGCCGAGGGCGAAGGACACGCCGAACAGCGCCGAAGCCGCATAGGCCACGCCGAGCGCCACCGCGTAGACGGCCAGCCGGAACAGTTCCCGCGATCCGGTGTGGGCGGCGTAGTGCATGATCCACGGGATCACCCGCCGCCCCGCCACGAGCATGATGCCGATGAAGGCCCCGACCTTCGCGAGGGTGACGAGCAGCGTCATCGCCAGGTCGGCCAGCGACAGCCCGCCCTCCCCCCGGAAGGACGGCGCGAGCGCGGGCAGAAGGACGAGGACGAGGATCGTCACGAGGTCCTCCACCACCAGCCAGCCGATGGCGATGTGCCCGCGCTCCGTGTCCGCGATCCGGCGGTCCTGCATCGCGCGCACCAGCACGACGGTGGAGGCGACCGAGAGCGCGATGCCGAAGATCAGCCCCGCCCCGAGATTCCAGCCGAAGGCCCAGGCCATGGCGAGGCCCATCCCCGTCGCGGCCACGATCCGCCCGAGCGAGCCGGGCACCGCGACCCGCCAGACCGCCATCAGGTCCTTCAGCGAGAAGTGCAGCCCCACCGCGAACATGAGCAGGATGACACCGATCTCGGCGAGTTGGTTCGCCATGTCCTGATCGGCCATCAGCCCCGGCGTGAAGGGCCCGACCGCGACGCCCGCCAGCAGGTAGCCCACCAGCGGCGAGACGCGCAGCCGGTGCGTCACCACCCCCAGCAGGAAGGCGAGGCCGAGACCGATGGCCAGGGTGGCGATCAGGGCCGGTTGGTGCTCGGGCAAGCGGCATCCTACGTGGTGGGGGGCTCCTCTGCCTTACCCGCGCAGGCCCTATGCCGCCAGCAACGATGCCGGTGCGGTGCGTCTCGTCAGTCGCCGAAGACCTCGCCCCAGGAAGCCATCAGGGCGGAATCCGCCTCCTCCATCGTCGCGGGAATTCCCAGTGCGTGAAGGCTGGTCACGCCGTGCTCGCTGATGCCGCAGGGAACGATCCCGCCGAAATGGGACAAATCCGGGTCCACGTTCAGCGCCACCCCGTGCCAGGACACCCAGCGCGTGACCCGCACGCCGATCGCCGCGATCTTGGATTCCCCGCCGGTCGAGGGGTCGGCGACCCAGAGGCCCACCCGCCCCTCCCGCCGCTCCGCGCGCACGTTGAAGCGGTCCAATGCCCGGATGAGCCATTCCTCCAGCCCGTGGACATAGGCCCGGACGTCCCGCGCGGGGATCGTGCCGTGGCGCCGCATGAGGTCGAGCATGACGTAGCCCGTGCGCTGTCCGGGCCCATGATAGGTCCACTGCCCGCCCCGCCCCGCGTCGAAGGTCGGGAAGCGGGCGTCCAGCAGCCCCTCCGCCCGGGCCGAGGTCCCGGCGGTGTAGGAGGGCGGGTGCTCCACCAGCCACACCGCCTCCCCCGCCGTGCCGGCCCGGATGGCGGCGGCGCGGGCGGCCATGGCCTCCAGCGCCTCGGGCACCGTGACCCGTCCGTCGCTGACCAGCCATTCCGGGCTGGGGGGCGTTGATGCGGCGAGGCTCATCGGCTATAGGCCCCGCCGCTGCGGTCATGGCGGAATGGTAGACGCGCCAGCTTGAGGTGCTGGTGGGGGAAACCCCGTGGAAGTTCGAATCTTCTTGACCGCACCATCTTTCCTCGGCTCCGGCGCGGCGGCTTAGCCCGGCCGGCGCGCCCCGCCCAGGTGGGAAGCACGGGACGTGCTGTCCACGCCGGGCGCCGAGCCGATCCCGGGGCGCCTCAGCCCCCGCCGATCCCCTTGATGACGACGCCGGTGCCGTTGCAGGCCTGACAGGCCTTGCCCATCAGCGTGCCCTTGCCCTGGCATTCCGGACAGATGTCCTCGCCGGTGCCGGGGGTGCCGGGGGGCGCATCGTCCCCGGGGCTCATCCCGCCCTTGGTGGTCTCCTGGCCGGCCATCCCTGCCTCCCAATCTCGTGGCGCGGATGCGGCCGATGGCCGCTCCGCCCAGGAAAACGCGGCCGGGCGCCGGTGGTTCGGCGCGTCATGGGCCCCCGCTGGCGCCGCCGCCGGCACGGGGCCACAATGCCCGGATGGACGAGGATTTCCGCAAGGCCGCGCTCGATTATCACCGCCTCCCGAGGCCGGGGAAGCTGAGCATCGAGCCGACGAAGCGCATGGCGACCCAGCGCGACCTCGGCCTGGCCTATTCCCCCGGCGTCGCCGCGGCCTGCGAGGAGATCGCGAAGGACCCGGCCTGCGCCTACCAGTACACGGCGCGCGGCAACCTCGTGGCCGTCATCACCAACGGCACCGCCGTGCTCGGGCTCGGCGCCATCGGCGCGCTCGCGTCCAAGCCGGTGATGGAGGGCAAGGCGGTCCTCTTCAAGAAGTTCGCCGCCATCGATTCCATCGACATCGAGGTGGAGGAGCGCGACCCCGACCGCTTCGTGGATGCGGTATCGGTGCTGGAGCCCTCCTTCGGCGCCATCAACCTCGAGGACATCAAGGCGCCGGAGTGCTTCGAGATCGAGCGCGCCCTCCGCGCCCGCATGAGGATCCCGGTCTTCCACGACGACCAGCACGGCACGGCGATCATCGTGGCGGCGGCGGTCCGGAACGGGCTGCTGCTCCAGGGCAAGGACATCGCCCAGGCGAAGATCGTCGCCTCCGGCGCGGGTGCCGCGGCCCTCGCCTGCCTCAACCTGCTCGTCGAGATGGGCGCGCGCCGCGAGAACATCACGGTCTGCGACATCGAGGGCGTGGTCTATGAGGGCCGCACGGTCCTGATGGACCCCTACAAGTCCCGCTACGCCCGCGCGACGGAGGCCCGCACCCTGGCGGACGCGCTGCCCGGTGCGGACGTGTTCCTCGGCCTCTCGGCGCCGCGCGTGCTGAAGGCGGAGTGGCTGCCGGGCATGGCGGAGAAGCCGCTGATCCTGGCGCTGGCCAACCCGGAGCCGGAGATCCTGCCGGAGGCGGTGCGCGCCGTGCGGCCGGACGCGATCGTGGCGACCGGGCGGACCGACTACCCGAACCAGGTGAACAACGTCCTCTGCTTCCCCTTCATCTTCCGCGGCGCGCTGGATGCCGGCGCGACCACGATCAACGAGGAGATGAAGGTCGCGGCGGTCGAGGCCATCGCGCGCCTCGCCCGCGCCGAGGCGAGTGAGGTCGTCGCCGCTGCCTATGGCGGACAGGCGCCGGTCTTCGGGCCGGACTACATCATCCCCAAGCCCTTCGACCCCCGCCTGATCCTGGAGATCGCGCCGGCCGTCGCGCGGGCCGCCATGGATTCCGGCGTCTCCACCCGTCCCATCGCCGACTTCGCCGCCTATCGCCACGGGCTGGAGCGCTTCGTCTTCCGCTCCGGCGACCTGATGCGCCCGGTCTTCGCCGCCGCTCGCGGCGCGTCCCGCCGCATCGCCTACGCGGAGGGCGAGGACGAGCGGACGCTGCGCGCCGTGCAGACCGTGCTGGATGAGGGGATCGCGGAGCCCGTCATCATCGGCCGCCGCGCCGTGATCGAGGCGAAGGTGCGGGCCATGGGCCTGCGCATGGACCTCGGCGAGAGCGTGCGGGTCATGGACCCGGAGACGGATGACGACGTCTTCGGTCCCCTGCTGCCGCTCTACCAGTCCCGCGTGGGCCGGCGCGGCGTGCCGCCGGACGCGGCGGTGCGGCGCCTGCGCACCCGCCCCACCGTCGCCGCCGCCCTGCTGCTGGAGGCGGGACAGGTGGACGCCGCCATCGCCGGCGGCACCGGCGACTGGATGGAGCACTGGCACCACGTCTACGACGTGATCGGCAAGCGGCCGGATGTCCGGCGCGTCTACGCGATGACCGGCGTCATCCTGCCCCCCGGCACGCTCTTCTTCGTGGACACCCACCTGCTGCTGGACCCCGATGCCGAGCAGGTGGCGGAGATGACGCTGCTGGCCGCGGAGCAGGTGCGGGCCTTCGGCGTGACGCCGCGGGTGGCGCTGCTCTCGCACTCCTCCTTCGGCGCGTCCCAGGCGCCCTCCGCGCGGAAGATGCGGCAGGCCCTCTCCCTGATTCGGGAGCGCGACCCCGGGCTGGAGGTGGATGGGGAGATGCACGCGGACGCGGCGCTGGAACCGGCGATTCGGGACCGGGCCGTGCCGGATTCGAAGCTCTCGGCCTCCGCCAACCTGCTGGTCTTCCCGAATCTCGATTCCGCGAACATCGCGTACAACCTCGTGAAGGCGGCGGCGGACGGGCTGCAGCTCGGGCCGATGCTGCTGGGAATGCGCAAGCCCGTGCACGTGGTGGTGCCGAGCACGACGGCGCGCGGCATCGTGAACCTCTCGGCGCTCGCGGCCACCCAGTCTCCGGCCTCGGCCGGGGGCTGCGGTGGAGCTTCGCGGCGCGGCCGCGCTCGTCACCGGCGGCGGCTCGGGCCTCGGCGCCGCGGCGGCGGAGCGGCTGGCGGCGGCCGGGGCGCGGGTGGTCGTGATGGACCTGAACGCGGAGGCCGCCGCGTCGGTCGCGGCCCGGATCGGCGGCGCCGCCGCGAGCGGGGACGTCACCGATCCCGCGGCGGTGGAGGCGGCGCTGGACGCCGCGAAGGCCCTGGGGCCGGTGCGGATGGCCGTGTCCTGCGCCGGGATCGCGCCGGCCTCCCGGATCATCGGGCGCAACGGGGCGCACGACCTCGCCCTCTTCGCGCGCGTGATCGGGGTGAACCTGATCGGCACCTTCAACGTGCTGCGCCTCGCCGCGGCCCGCATCGCGCAGGAGGAGCCGCTGGCGGACGGGGAGCGCGGCGTGATCGTCAACACCGCGTCCATCGCCGCCTATGAGGGGCAGATCGGGCAGGTGGCCTATGCGGCGTCCAAGGGCGGCGTGGTCGGGCTGACCCTGCCGGCGGCGCGGGACCTCGCGCGGTCCGGCGTGCGCGTGGTCACGATCGCGCCGGGCCTCATGCACACCCCGATGATCGAGGGGCTGCCGCAGGAGGTGCAGGACGCGCTCGGCGCCCAGCCGCTCTTCCCGAAGCGGTTAGGGCGGCCGGAAGAGTTCGCGGAGCTGGTCGCCTGGATCGCGGCCAACCCGCTGATGAACGGCGAGGTGATCCGGCTGGACGGCGCCCTGCGGCTGCCGCCCGCCTGATCCCTCCCGCCCGGCGCCCCGATCTCAGCGACGGGGCGAAGCGGTCGCGGTGAGGTTCAGCCGCTCCGCCACCTGGGCGGGCTGCATGCTGCTCAGGTTCATGAATTCGAGCAGCGGCATCGGCTGGCGCGGGCGAATCGCGAACTCGATCGTGCCGGGCTGGCGGGCGAAGCTCGCCAGCGCCTGGCGGATCGCCGCGATGTTCGGGCTGTCCTTGCCGGTGCTGCCCGGAACCGGCGCGGTGAGCGCCATCTGCGCGAACTGCTCCCGCAGCTGGGCTTCCTGCATCCGCGTGCTGCGCGCCTGCTGGGTGACCAGCCGGGGGATGAGTCCCTCATCCGTGTAGCGGATGGTCATGCTCGCGACCTGCAGCGGCGCGAGCATCGCCATGAAGTCCTCCGGCTTGGGCGCGGGCGTGCCGGGCTGCGGGATCTGGTAGCCCCGCAGGTCCACGGTGAAGCCGAGCGTGCCCATCCCGTCCACGCGGATGTTGAAGGGATCGGCGACCACCTGACCGGTGGGGCGCATCAGGCGGGTGACGTTCTCCAGCCCGCCGGAGAGGCGCTGGTAGCCCATGCCCTGCAGGAAGGCGCCGCCCGCCTCCGGCGGCAGGTCCACCGCCACGCCCTCCACGGTCAGGCGGCCGATCTGGGTGGTGGGCGTGGTCACGTCCCAGTCGTTGCGCGCGCGGATGGCGCCGATGGCCGCGACCTGCCGGCCCTGCATGGAGAAGGTGAAGCCCTCCGCCTCGGCGCCCTGCGCCTGGCCCGGCGCCGCCTGGGGGGGATTGGTCTGGTTCACGATGGCCAGGGCCGTGTCCCGCGCGGCGATGCCATTGAAGGCGAAGCGTCCGAGCCGCATGTCGATCGGCCCGGTGTCGCGGGAGGTGCCGGCCATGCGAAAGCCCTCCAGCCGCGCCGAGGTCAGCCTCCCCTCGCCCCAGCCATCCACCTGGACGCGGCCGACCTCCATCTCGACGTTCTCCTGCGGCACGTTCAGCGCCGCGCCTTCCACCACGGCGCTGTCGGCGGCGAAGGACCAGGGGTCGAAGGGCTGGCCGATCTGGGGCAGCACGGCGCCGGTCAGGCGGGCGCGGCCCAGCCGCATGCGGCCCTGTCCCTTGGCCGGGTCCTCGACGAAGCTCATCCCCTCGACCAGCGCCTCTCGCGCCGCGCCGGGCGTGTAGCCCGTCAGGGAGAGGCGCGCGGCCTCGGCGCGGCCGGAATTCGGGATGTCGAAGCCGACCGTCTCCACGACCATGGAGTCCACGGCGGCGGTCGCCCAGTCCACGCGGGGTCCCCCGGCCGCGTTCGGCAGGTTGAGGCCGGTCAGGTCCACCCGGCCGATCGTCATCACCGCCGTGCCGCCCGCGGGCGCGGCGCTTCCCGGCGTCGGGGCGGGCGCCGCGACGGGGCCCTTCGTGCCCGGCGCAGCGCTGGGAGCCGGCGCCGGGGCGGGGGCCGCGGCGGGCGCGCCGTCCGAGCCGCGCAGGCCGCGCAGCGTGGCCCGGCCGACCCTCGTCTCACCGATGTCCCGCAGGTTCACCTCCTCGACGGTGGTGGTGCTGTTGCCGTGGCGCAGCGTCACGCGGGACAGGGTCGCCTCCCCGGTCACCGGGTCCACCCGGCGCTGGCCGATGTCGAGGCTGTCGCCCGGATCCAGCGCGGCGCGGAAGCGCGCGATGGCGGCGTCGAGCCGCCGGTCGGCCTCCTGCTGCGCGGCGGCGCCGACGGCGATGGGAACGGCGACGCAGGTCGCGAGGAGGACGGGGCGAAGACGCATGGGGGGCTCCTTCGAGGCGGCGGGGACGCTAGGCGAGCGGCGGCGTCGGCGCCATTCACCCGTGCGCGGGTTTCCGTCGCGCCTGTCGCGTCCCATCTTCGCGCACATGGCCAAGCCGCCGGTTCCGGTCGCATCCAATCCCGCCGTCGCCGCCTTCCTGAAACGGGCGGAGGCGCTGCCCGCGCTGCGCACCGTGCCCCAGCCGGCGCGGCTGCTGTTTGGCGTGGACGCGACGGCCAGCCGCCAGCCCACCTGGGACCGCGCCTGCCATGTGCAGGCGGAGATGTTCACGGCCACGTCGGGGCTGCGGGCGCTGACCGTGTCGCTCGCCTATTACCGCGGCCACGGGGAGTTCGCGGCGACCCCCTACCTCTCCGATTCGCGGGAGCTGGCGGCGCGCATGGCGGCCGTGGGCTGCGCCGGCGGGCAAACCCAGATCTTGCGGCTGCTCCGCCACGCCGAGGCGGAGGCGGCGACGGCCCGGCTGCACGCCGCCGTCTTCGTCGGCGACGCGGCGGAGGAGGAGCCGGACCCGATCTGGGCGGCGGCCAGCCGGCTCGGCGCGCGCGGCGTGCCGGTCTTCGTCTTCCAGGAGGGGGATGATCCCGCGGCGACCGGCGTGCTGAAGGGCATCGCGCGGCTGTCGGGCGGGGCCTGGGCGCCCTTCGACCACCGCAGCCCCGGCGCCCTGGCCGCGCTGCTGCGAGGCGCCGCCGCCTACGCCGCCGGTGGGCGCGAAGCGCTGGCGAAGCTGCCGGGCGCGGCGGCGCTGCTGGCGCAGCTCCCGCGGCCGGCGGGGTGAGACGCCGATCGTGAGGGATGGGCGGTGATCTGGCTGGCGGCGGGCGCCGCCCTCCTCCTGCTGGCGCTGGTGGGTCTGCAGGGATTCGCGACGGCGAGCGTGGCGCAGGTGCGGGCCGTCGCGGCCTGGACCCTTGCCTTCCTCGGTGTCGCCCTGGTCGTCCTGCTGCTCCTCACCGAACGGGCCGGGCAGCTCTTCTGGGCCCTGGCGTTGTTCGGGCCGGTGCTGTGGCGGCGATGGCAGGGGCGCCGCGCGGCCGCGACCTTCGGCGCCCCGGCCGGTGGCGCCGCCGATACGGTGGAGACGGCGATGCTCTCCATGCGGCTCGATCCGGCGTCGGGGACGCTGTCCGGGGCGGTGCGGCAGGGCCGACAGGCCGGCCGGGACCTCGCCTCCCTCAGCCTGGAGGAGGCGCGGGCCCTGCTGGAGGAGGCGGGCCGGGACGATCCGGACAGCGTGCCGCTGCTGGAGGCCTGGCTGGACCGGGCGCATCCGGGCTGGCGCGCGGCGGGGGCGGCGCCGCCCCCCTCATCCGGAGCGATGGAGCGGGCCGAGGCGCTGGCCATCCTCGGCCTGACGGAGGGCGCGGACAAGGCCGCGATCCGCGCCGCCCATGCCCGGCTGATGCGCGCGGCGCACCCGGATGCCGGCGGGTCAGACTGGCTGGCGGCGCGGCTGAACGCGGCCCGCGATCTCCTGCTCGGCTGAGCGCGGCGTCCCCGCCCTGACGAGGGCTGGCCGGCGCCCGGCCCCTGGGGGAGACTTCGCGCCGCCGGCGCCCGTGATGGGGCGGGCGCCGCTGGAGAAGACGCGCCTTGCCCAGGCTTCGTTCCCTGGTGGCCCTCGCCATCCTGGCCCTGCCGATGGTCGGCGCTCCCGTCCTGTCGCGGGAGGCGGCCGCCGAGGCGCCGCGAGCCTGCCCGGCGAGCGGCCGGGTGGAGCACACCGGCGGATCGCCGACCATCTATCTCGGCATCGTGCCGGACATCCCGGACCTCTGCTGGATGCAGCGGGGCGACACGCCGGAGGGGGCCTACTACCTCGGCATCTGGGCGGCCGAGTGGCCCGGCGCGGGTCTCGCCTATCCGGCGATGCACCGGGTGATGCACGGCCCGGTCGGCACGACGGAAGAGTTCATCACCCGATCCGCCCCGGGCTGGCAGTGGCACGGAATCCTCCGCAACGAGGGGATCGAGACCGTCACCCTGCCCGATGGCCGCCGCGTCCGCGCCCTTCGGATGTCGCATGAGCGCATCGGGATCGAGGACAACATCTACCATTCCGTCATCACCGTCTGGAAGGAGATGACGAGCGGCATGATCGTCCGCCAGGAGCACCGCCACATCGCCGGCCAGCCCGTGGAGGGCGCGGCGTGGGAGCCGACCTCCGTGACCGGCCTGCCGCCGCGGGCCGCGGGCCGCGCCGACCGGAGGCGCCCGGCCAGATGACTTCGAGGCCGGGTGACTTCGAGGCCGGCGCAGCGGCCGCGACCGGGCTCGGCCGCACAAGGCCGGGCCGGGCACGGGCTCCGGCCCGCCTACCCAACGGCCGCGCGCCGTGGCAAATCCCTTAACGGTTGCAAAGGGACTCGATCGGACGTGTTGAAGCCGCTGAAGAAGGCCGTCATGCCGGTTGCCGGCCTTGGCACCCGCTTCCTTCCCGCCACCAAGGCGCTGGCGAAGGAGATGCTGCCGGTCGTGGACAAGCCCTTGATCCAGTACGCGGTCGAGGAGGCCCGGGCGGCCGGGATCGAGCAGTTCTGCTTCATCACCGGCCGCGGGAAGACCGCCATCGTCGAGCATTTCGACGTCGCCTACGAGCTGGAGCGGACGCTCGCCGAGCGGAACAAGGAGAAGGAGCTCGCGGCGCTGCGGGCCCAGGCGGTGGAGCCGGGCAACATCACCACCGTCCGACAGCAGGTCCCGATGGGGCTGGGCCACGCCATCTGGTGCGCCCGCTCCTTCATCGGTGACGATCCCTTCGCGATCCTCCTGCCCGACGACCTGATGCAGTGCGAGGTGTCCTGCACGAAGCAGCTCGCCGATGCCTACCGGGAGACCGGGGGCAACGTGGTCGCGATCGAGGAGGTGCCGCGGGACAAGGTGAACCGCTACGGCGTGATCGACATCAAGGAGGACAAGGGCAAGCTCGTCTCCGTGAAGGGGCTTGTCGAGAAGCCGCCGGTGGACCAGGCGCCGTCCAACCTGACGATCATCGGCCGCTACGTCCTCATGCCGGAGGTGATCGGCTTCCTGGCCGCCATGGAGAAGGGTGCCGGCGGCGAGGTGCAGCTGACGGACGGCATGGCGAAGCTCATCCCGACCCAGCCCTTCCACGGGCTGCGCTACGAGGGCCGGCGCTTCGACTGCGGCGACAAGGTGGGCTACCTGGAGGCGCAGATCGCCTTCGCCCTCGCGCGGCCCGACCTGGCGGAGGCCGTGAAGGCCTTCCTGCCCCGCTACACCTGAGGAGCGCCCGGTGCGGATCGCGATGATCGGGGCCGGCTATGTCGGCCTTGTCTCCGGCGCCTGCTTCGCGGAATTCGGCGTCGATGTCTGCGTCGTGGACACGGACGCCGCGAAGGTGGAAGCGCTGCGGGCCGGACGCATCCCGATCTATGAGCCCGGCCTGGACAAGCTGGTGGAGGAGAACGCCCGCGACGGGCGCCTGCGATTCACCACCGACACCGCCGAGGCGATCCGCAACGCGGATGCGGTCTTCCTGGCCGTCGGCACGCCGACGCGGCGCGGCGACGGGCACGCGGACCTGACTTACGTCTTCGCGGCGGCCGAGGGCGTGGCGAAGGCGGCCGAGCGGTCGATCGTGCTGGTGACGAAGTCCACCGTCCCGGTCGGGACGGGGCGGAAGATCAAGGAGATCGTTCGCCGCGTCCGGCCGGATCTCGAGATCGAGGTGGCGTCCAACCCCGAGTTCCTGCGGGAGGGGTCGGCCATCCCGGACTTCATGCGCCCGGACCGGGTGGTGATCGGGGCCGATTCCGACCGCGCCTTCCAGGTGCTGCGCCGCCTCTACCGGCCGCTCTACCTCATCGAGACGCCGATCCTGCAGACCGGCCTCGAGACGGCGGAGCTGATCAAGTACGCGGCCAACGCCTTCCTGGCGACGAAGATCACCTTCATCAACGAGATGGCCGACCTCTGCGAGGCGGTGGGCGCGGACGTGCACGACGTCGCGCGCGGCATGGGCCTGGACGGGCGGATCGGGCGGAAGTTCCTCCACCCCGGGCCGGGCTATGGCGGCTCCTGCTTCCCGAAGGACACGCTGGCGCTGGCCCGCACCGCCCAGGATGCCGGGCGCCCGGTCCGGCTGGTCGAGACCACCATCGCCATTAACGACGAGCGCAAGGCGGCCATGGCGGATCGGGTGATCGCCGCGCTCGGCGGCGATGCGAGCGGCAAGACGATCGCGGTCCTCGGCCTGACCTTCAAGCCCGAGACGGATGACATGCGGGACGCGCCGTCCCTCGTGATCCTGCCGAAGCTCGCCGCGGCGGGGGCGACGCTCCGGGCCTACGACCCGCAGCCCGGCCATGCGCGCCAGGTCCTGCCGGGCGGGATGCATTTCGCTGTCTCGCCGATGGAGGCGGTGGAGGGCGCGGATGCCGTCGTCCTCCTGACCGAGTGGAACGAGTTCCGCGCCCTCTCGCCGGAGAAGCTACGCAGCGCCATGCGCGGCCGCGTGGCGCTCGACCTGCGCAACGCCTGGGACCCCCAGTCCTTCCGTGAGGCCGGGTTCGAGTACCAGTCCATCGGGCGGCCCTGAGCCGTCGCGCGGGCGGCTCCGGGGGAGAGAAGGAATTCTCTCCCCCGGCCCCCACTGATCTTCCTTTCTCAGGCTGCCGCGGACGGCTGACACGGGGTGCCCTGCGTCCGGGTCTCGCGACGGCCTCGCGGGAATGGAAGCGAAGGCCGGAAGGCACGGCCTGCCCGAAGGGCGCGAGGACCCATTCTCGGGATTCGCGGGGCGCCGGTCAGGTCCGGGCGGGCCAGGGCACCAGCTCCTCGGCGGCGGCGAGCATCGTGTCGTGGACGGCGATGAAGGCGTCGTAGCCCTCTGGGCTCCGGTCATGCAGGATCTTGTAGGCCGGCTTCATCCGGTCCGCCTGCCCATCCCGGATTCGCGCGACATGTACCGGCTTCGGGCCGTGGAAATGCACGATCACCGCATCGGCATTCGGGCCCCAGTGCGGCTTCCAGTTGAAGGCGGGGTCCATCCAATCGGCTTCGGTGAGGAGGAACTCGTTGAGCGACTTCTGGTCGTGCCCGGCCGGGCGGAAGTCGTTCACCAAGCGGTGCCGGATGTCGCGCAGCATCCAGGGTCGCACGGCGCGCAGGGCCGGCAGGTTCATCACCATGACGCCGCTGTTGAACTGGTTGCGCTCGCCGATGCGGCCCTCCTCGCAGACCGCGACGTAGCGCGGAGAGAAGGCGAAGGCGCGGGGATCACGGAGGAAGAGCACGTCGATGTCCGTGTAGAGAGCGCTCTCCGCCGCGGTCTCGAGCATGGGGATGTCGAGCCGAAGCCAGTGGCCGCGGAAGGTCTCGTACTGGTCGCCATAGGCCTCTCGCAGCTCGGGCTCCAGGCTCGGCGCGTGTGGGATGACCCGCACCCCCGCCGCCTGGAGCCAGTCCAGCTCCGCGCAGGCCGGGCCGTCATAGAGGCAGTGCGGGCGCAGGGTGGTGTTGCGGCGGGCCGAGGCGACGGCGGCCCTGATGAAGCGGAACTCGCGCCGCAGCCCCTCGCCGTTCACGCAGAAATACCAGTCCTGCAACGGATTCGCGTCCGGTGCCGTGGGGCCGGTGGGCTGGGTAAAAGGCATGTCCTCCGGCGCCGGTGGGGGGATGGCGCGTTCCATCGTCGACACGGGCTGGTTCCCCTCCGGCGGGGCACACCACCCCGGGAGCGGGAGACTGGGGGCGCCGCTCCGGGCTGGGAAGGGGCGCGGGGGCCGTTCCGGGCGGGCCGGTTCTCGGGTAGAGCGGGGATGGGACGCCACATCCGACCGAGGCCGCATCGTGACCTTCAGCCACCGCTTCGACCCGACCTCGCTGCGCGAGTACGACATCCGCGGGATCGTCGGGAAGACCCTGTCCGGCGAGGACGCCTTCGCTATCGGCCGGGTCTTCGGCTCCACCGTGCGGCGCGCGGGCGGATCGAAGGTGGCGGTCGGCTATGACGGCCGCCTCTCCTCCCCGATGCTGGAGGAGCGGCTGGTCGCGGGGCTGGTGGCCTGCGGGCTGGAGGTGATCCGCATCGGCTGCGCGCCGACGCCGATGCTCTACTTCGCCGCCTACCACTTCGGCACCGATGGCGCGGTGATGGTGACGGGCAGCCACAACCCGCCCGACTACAACGGCTTCAAGTCGATGATCGGCAAGAAGCCCTTCTTCGGCGCCGCCATCCAGGAGCTGGGCCGCCAGGCCGCCGCCGGCGACGTGGTGGAGGAGGCGCAGGGTTCGTCCCGGCAGGTGGACATCGCCGAGGACTACGTGGCGCGGCTGCTGAAGGACTACGACGGCGGCGACCGCCAGCTGAAGGTGGTGTGGGACCCCGGCAACGGCTCGGGCGCGGCGATCACGAAGATGCTCGCGGCGCGGCTGCCGGGCACGCACACCGTCATCAACGGGGAGATCGATGGGCGCTTCCCGGCCCACCATCCCGACCCCACGGTCGCGAAGAACTTGGAGCAGATCATCGCGGAGGTCGCGCGCCAGGGCGCCGATCTCGGCATCGCCTTCGACGGCGACGCGGACCGGATCGGCGTGGTGGACAATGAGGGTCACATCCTGTTCGGCGACCAGCTGTTGGTCGTGCTGGCGCGGGACGTTCTGAAGAGCAGGCCCGGCGGGACGATCATCGCCGACGTGAAGGCGTCCCAGGTGCTGTTCGACGAGGTGGCGAAGGCGGGCGGCGCGCCGCTGATGTGGAAGACCGGCCACTCCCTCATTAAGTCGAAGATGGCGGAGACGGGCGCGCCGCTGGCCGGCGAGATGTCCGGTCACATCTTCTTCGCGGACAAGTGGTACGGCTTCGACGACGCGCCCTATTCTGCGGTGCGGCTGCTCGGGATCCTCGCGCGGTCGTCCGAGACCCTCTCGGCGACGCGCGCCGCGATGCCGCAGGTGATCAACACGCCGGAGCTGCGCTTCGACTGCGAGGAGTCGCGGAAGTTCCTCGTGGTGGACGAGGTGAAGGCCCGCCTCTCGGCGGAGGGCGCGAACGTCCAGGCGGTGGACGGGGTGCGGGTGTTGACCGAGGACGGGTGGTGGCTGCTGCGCGCCTCCAACACCCAGGCCGTGCTGGTGGCCCGCGCCGAGGCGAAGAGCGCTGAGGGGCTGGAGCGTCTGAAGGCGAGCCTCGTCCGCCAGTTGGAGGCGAGCGGGCTCGCGGCGCCCGACTTCTCCGGGGAGAATGCCGGCCACTGAGCCGGCCGGTCTTCCTCTACGGCACGCTGCTGGATCCGCGCGTGCTGGCGTGCCGGTCTGGCGATCCGCGCCTGCCGCGGGCGATGCGGCCGGCGGTGCTGGAGGGGCAGGGCCGGGTACTCTTCCGCGGCACGCCCTACCCCACCCTCGTGCCGCAGGCTGGGGGGCGGGTGGAAGGGGCGCTGGTCCGGCCAGGGCCCGCGGCGCTGGCCGGCCTACGCGCCTATGAGGGGCCGTGCTACCGGCTGGTGCCGCTGCGCGTGCAGGGCCGGCGCGGGGCGGTGATGGCGCGGGCATGGATCGTGCCGCGCAGGATGGCCGGGACGATACCTTGGGAGCCGCTCCGCCTCAGCCGCTGAGGGCGGCCGCCGCGTGCCGCTCGCGACGGCGACGCAGGGCCTTGTAGGCGGCCCGGGTTCCGAAGGTGAGGAGCCCGGTCAGCAGCCCGACCACGATCAGGAAGCGCTCCATCAGTCGGACCTCGTGCGTCCGCGTCTCCCGCAAGGCGCGCTCGGCGGCCTTGATCTCCTCCAGCGTGGCGACGAGCTGGTCGTCCGCGTCGCGCGCGCCCGGGCGGAGCAGGGCTTCCCGTGCGGCGCGCAGGCCGGCGCGGCGGCGCAGTTCCACGCTCTCGGACAGTTCGGCGATGCGGGTGGCGGCCAGGATTTCCAGCCGGGCGACCCGGGCCGCCTGGGCGCGATCATTCCCGACAAAGCCTCGCAGCCGGGCGACGGCGGCCGGTAACTCGTCCAGCGCCGGGCGGAAGGGGGTCAGGAAGCGGTCCTCGCCGGTCAGAAGGTAGCCGCGCTCGGCGGCCTCAGCGCCCTCCTTCAGGATCTGGATGCGCTGGGTCGTCAGGAGCACCTGCTGGCTGTGCAGCAAGCGCTCCCGCCCCGCGCGCAGGCTCTCGTTGTAGCCCCAGGTCAGGCCGGCGCCGGCCAGGGTGACGAGGACCCCGAGCAGCACGCCCGGCGAGGCGAGGCGCCGCAGGCGGGCGGCGAGGCGGTCGCGCCAGCGTGGGCGGGGCGCCGCCTCCGCCTCGATCGCTCGGTCCGCTGCCCAGGCCACCACGCTGCTGCTGTCCCCCATCGCGCGGGACCCTTTCCCGCACTGCAATAAAGCGCGTGCGGGGCCGCCGGGGTTGCGGCCGTCCCCTGCCTGGCGCAGGCGTCGCGCGATAGCGTGACCTGCATCACCACGGAGTCCGCCCGATGCTGCAAGCCCCGCCCGCCGAACCCGGGATGCGGGAGGAGGAGGTCGACACCCCTGCCCTCCTCCTCGATCTCGACGCCTTCGAGGCGAATCTGGACACCATGGCGGCGCGGCTGGCAGCGACCTCGGCGAAGCTCCGGGCCCACGCCAAGACGCACAAGTCGCCGGTGATCGCGCGGCTGCAGATGGGACGCGGCGCGGTGGGCCAATGCGTGCAGAAGGTGGCGGAAGCCGAGGCGCTGGCCTGGGGCGGCATCCCCGACATCCTCGTGTCCAACGAGGTGGTGGCGCCGCGGAAGCTGGCGCGGCTGGCGGCGCTGAACGGGATCGCGGCGGTGCGGGTCTGCGCCGACGATCCGGGCGGCGTCGCGGCGGTCGAGGCGGCGGCGGAGGCGGCCGGGCGGCGGCTGGAGGTGCTTGTGGAGATCGACGTCGGTGCCGGCCGCTGCGGCGTGCCGCCCGGGCCGGAGGCGGTGGCCCTGGCGGAGCGGATCGCGGCCTCCCCGCACCTGATCTTCGGTGGGCTGCAGGCCTATCACGGCAGCGCCCAGCACCGGCGGACGCCGGAGGAGCGGCGGGCGGCCATCGCCGGCGCCGGCGAGGCGGTGCGGCGGACGCTGGAGCAGTTGCGCCAGCGCGGGCTGCCCTGCCCCATCGTGGGCGGGGCGGGGACGGGCACCTATGAGCTGGAGCTGGAAAGCGGGCTGTGGACGGAGATCCAGGCCGGCTCCTACGTCTTCATGGACGCGGACTATGCGCGGAACGGGTCGCCACCGGCCTTCCAGCACTCGCTCTTCGTGCTGGCGGGGGTGATGTCGGCGCCGCGGGACGGGGCGGCGGTGGTGGATGCCGGCCACAAGGCGATGCCGACCGACAGTGGGATGCCGCTGGTCTGGGACCGGCCGGGGCTGCGCTACGAGCGGCCTTCCGACGAGCACGGGACGATCGTGGTGGAGGGCGGCGCCCGCCCGAGGCTGGGGGAGAAGCTGCGGCTGGTGCCCGGCCACTGCGACCCGACGGTGGACCGCTACGATTGGTATGTCGGCGTGCGACGCGGCCGGGTGGAATGCCTGTGGCCCGTGGCCGCCCGCGGGGGGATGTCGTAGCCCCCGTTTCCGCCGCGCGCGGCAGCCTCTCCGGGGGTCCGGGGAGCTAAAACTCCCCGGCGGGGGCGCGGGGGCAGAGCCCCCGCCCCTTCCTAGCCGCGGCGCGCGCGCTGCGGCGGGCGGGCGGCCGGCGGCGGCACGGGCGCCAGCGTCCGGCGCAGCCCCGGCGTGGGGCGCAGCACGCGGCCGCCGTCGCCCTGCTCGATCATGCGACCCCGGGCCGGGACGGACCGGCGCCCCTGGGCAGGACGGGCCGAGGGACGGAGCACGACCTCGCGCACGACGTATTCGCGCTCGCGCGGGTCGAAGTCGCGGCCACGGGCCATGCGGGGGTCGATATCGCGGCCGCGGGCCATGCGCGGCGGCATGGCGGCCTGGGCACGGCCGGCGAGGATCGGTCCGCGGAGGGCGGCCACGGCGGGAACTTCCTGGAGGCGCGGCGCGGACGGGGCGACGCCGAGGCGGGAGAAGCCGTCATCCAGCAGCATGGCGGCGTGCTGGTCGCGCTCCACCCAGGACATGCCACCGAAGACGGAGACGAAGACGCGCTGCCCCTGGCGTTGGGCGGAAACCACGTTGTTGAAGCCGGAGGCGCCGATGTAGCCGGTCTTGATGCCGTCCACGCCCTCGTACTCGCCGATCATGCGGTTATGAGAGCGGAAGCGGAAGCCGCCGGCCTGGGCGTGGCTGTTGCCGAAGAAGTGCCAGTGCTCCGGGAAGTCGAGGAAGAGCCGACGGCCGAGGGTGGCCATGTCCCGCGCCGTGGTCTGCTGATCGAGGTCGGGCAGGCCGGAGGCGTTGCGGAAGGTGGTGCGGGTCATGCCGAGCTGGCGGGCCCGCATGGTCATCATCTGGGCGAAGCGCTCCTCCGAGCCGCCGAGGTGCTCGCCGACGGCGACCGCCACGTCGTTCGCGGACTTCAGGACGAGGGCGTAGATCGCGACCTCCGCCGCGATGGAGCGTCCGGGCGGAATCCCGAGCTTCGAGGGCATGCGGGAGGCGGCCTCCGCGCTCATGACGATGGGCGTGGCCATCGAGACCTGGCCCTCCCGCATCGCCTCGAACAGCATGTAGAGGGTCATCATCTTGGTGAGCGAGGCGGGGTAGCGGGGCTCATCCGGATTGACGGCGGAGAGGACGTTGCCGGTGCGGCCTTCCATGACGATGGAGGCGTAACGGTCGGAGCCGATCTGGGCCGAGGCCGGGGCTGCGAGCGCGAGACACCCCATGGCGGCGGTCCAGCACACCGCCAGACCCCGACGCAGCATTCGACTCATCATCCGCTTCCCCTCAGGCCGCCGCGGCGGCAGGAACGCCCGGCCTCCGGGCGGCGGAATACGGCCCCCCCGAGCCCCATTCCGTCACGCAGTTTACGGTGCGGCGTGATGGGCTGTCCATCAAAAGGCACCGGAACGCCTTGCCTTTCCACGAAAAAATGAGCGGGCCTCCGAGACGCAACGCTGATCGGAGAGAAGGTTCTTGGACGGGACCGGCCAGCGAAGTTGCTGACCTTCGCCGCGGACTTCGCGCCGAGCGGGAATGGTGCAGCGCACCAAAAAGTTCTGGACACGTCTTGGTTGCGCACCTAGAAGGCCCATGTTGCAGCGCAGCAAAAGCCGGTGCCTCCCGCTCCGGCACCCAAGGAGAGCCCACATGGCCGAGAACCAGCCCAAGATCGCCCGCCTGGCGACCGACACCCTGAACACCGCGACCGCGAACGCGACCGCCTTCGCCGATGCCGGCACCGCCCAGGCGCGCGCCACGCTCGAGAAGGGCATGGAGCAGGCCACGAAGGCCGCCGAGGGTGCGTACAAGGCCGCCGAGGAGTTCGCCGAGTTCTCCCGCGGCAACGCCGAGGTGCTCGCCCAGGTCGCGCAGACCTGGATGGTCGGCACGCAGGACCTGTCCCGTCAGACCTTCGCCTTCATGCAGGGCCTGACGGACAGCGCGCTCGAGGGCGCCCGCGCCCTCGCCGGCGTGAAGAGCCTGAAGGAGGCCGCCGAGATCCAGGCGACCTACGCCCGCAACACGATGGACCGCGTGATGTCCGAGACGGCCAAGCTGCAGCAGGCGTCCTTCCGCCTCGTGGAGCAGGTCTCCGGCCCCGTCACGCAGCGCGTGACGCTGGCGGTCGAGAAGGCCACGCGCCCGCTCGCGGCCTGAGCCGGCTCGTCCGGCACGGCCGGGCGGGGCACGGGGGACCGAGCGGCGGTCCCCCGCGCCTCCCCGGCCCGTGACCGGCGCTTGAGGCAGGGCCCTGCCGCCTGTCCCCATCGGGGCGGGCGGCGGGGCCCTCTTCGTTTCGGCGCCGATTCCGGCATGGCGGACCCGCGTCCGGCGCCGGTCGGGGTTGCGGCGCCATGCCGCGGGCACCCTGGCGGAGCGCGTGGGTCGGCCCCATTTGTGCACTGCGCGGATGACAGCCCTTCACGGAGCGCCGCGCACCCCGTTATCCTTCACCACACGCTGAACGGATGACGCGGCCCCTTGGCAGGGCCGCCATCCGTGAGACCATGGCAGGGCGATGAGCGATCAGGACAAGCGCCCGACCGTGCCGGGGAAGCCCGGCGGGGGCGGCACCGACAAGGGCAGTGACGGCAAGGGCGGCGAAGGGCCGGCGACCGGCGTCGTCGTCAAGGCGCGCCCGAAGACGCGCAAGCCGACCATGTACAAGGTGCTGATGCTGAACGACGACTACACGCCGATGGAGTTCGTCGTGCACGTGTTGGAACGCTTCTTCCAGAAGAACCGGGACGAGGCGACCCGCATCATGCTGCACGTCCACCGGCGCGGAGTGGGGGTCTGCGGCGTCTTCACCTACGAGGTGGCGGAGACGAAGGTGACCCAGGTGATGGACCTGGCCCGTCAGAACCAGCATCCTCTCCAGTGCACCATTGAGAAAGAATAGGGTGGTTAGGGAAGGCGCCCAGGACACGACGGAAGTCGCTGATACAGGACGTAACCGGTCCACCCCCTCCGCGTTGGGGATTCAGGACCACATATTGAGTTTCGATGAACGCGGCCGCCCCAAACATGGCGTCCAGGGGGACGCCCTGCCGGGGGATGGACCTGGCGGCCGCGAACCGATTGGGGAGCGTCGATCGACATGCTGTCCCGTAACCTAGAACAGACGCTCCACCGTGCGCTGGGCCTCGCGAGCGAGCGCCGGCACGAGTATGCGACCCTGGAACACCTGCTCCTCTCGCTCGCCGAGGATGCGGACGCGACGACCGTGCTCCGCGCCTGTGGCGTGGACGTGGACAAGCTGAAGCGCGACCTCGGCGAGTTCCTGGACAAGGACCTCGCCGGGCTGGTGACCGACCGAGGGGGTGACCCGAAGCCGACCGCCGGCTTCCAGCGGGTGGTCCAGCGCGCGGCCATCCATGTCCAGTCCTCCGGCCGGGACGAGGTGACGGGCGCCAACGTGCTCGTCGCCCTCTTCTCCGAGCGGGAGAGCCATGCCGTCTACTTCCTGCAGCTGCAGGACATGACGCGGCTGGACGCGGTGAACTTCATCTCCCACGGCATCGCCAAGGCGCCGGGACGCAGCACGTCCCGCCCCGTCCAGGGCAATGGCGGCAAGGAAGGGAATGAGGGCGGCGAGGAGAGCCGCGGCGAGGAGCGGCGCGAGGGCCAGAAGCGGGGCGGCGACGCCCTGTCGAACTACTGCGTCAACCTGAACAAGAAGGCGCAGTCCGGGAAGATCGACCCGCTGATCGGCCGCGACTCCGAGATCGAGCGGACGATCCAGATCCTCTGCCGCCGCACGAAGAACAACCCGCTCTATGTCGGTGACCCGGGCGTGGGCAAGACCGCCATCGCCGAGGGCCTGGCGAAGCGGATCATCGAGGAGGACGTGCCCGAGGTCCTGCTGAAGTCCACGATCTACGCGCTGGACATGGGCAGCCTTCTGGCCGGCACCCGCTACCGCGGCGATTTCGAGGAGCGGCTGAAGGCCGTGGTGAACGAGCTGGAGCAGCAGCCCGGCTCCATCCTGTTCATCGACGAGATCCACACGGTGATCGGCGCCGGCGCGACCAGCGGCGGGGCGATGGACGCGTCCAACCTGCTGAAGCCCGCCCTGGCCCAGGGCACGCTGCGCTGCATCGGCTCCACCACCTACAAGGAATACCGGCAGCACTTCGAGAAGGATCGGGCGCTGGTCCGGCGCTTCCAGAAGATCGACGTGAACGAGCCCTCGGTCGAGGACGCGGTGAAGATCCTTCAGGGTCTCAAGACGAACTACGAGAAGCACCACAAGGTGAAGTACACGCCGGAGGCGATCCGCGCCGCGGTGGAGCTCTCGGCCAAGTACATCCATGACCGCAAGCTGCCGGACAAGGCGATCGACGTGATCGACGAGGTCGGGGCCTCCCGGATGCTGCTGCCCGAGGGCAAGCGGCGGAAGATGGTCACGCTGAAGGACGTGGAGGACATCGTCGCTAAGATCGCGCGGATTCCCCCCAAGTCGGTCTCGACCGACGACAAGGAGACGCTCCGCAACCTCGAACGCGACCTGAAGTCCATGGTCTTCGGGCAGGACAAGGCGATCGACGCCCTCTCGGCCGCGATCAAGCTGTCCCGCGCCGGGCTGCGCGACGCGGAGAAGCCGATCGGCAACTACCTCTTCTCCGGCCCTACGGGCGTCGGCAAGACCGAGGTGGCCAAGCAGCTCGCCAAGACGCTGGGGATCGAGCTCATCCGCTTCGACATGTCGGAGTACATGGAGCGGCACTCGATCTCTCGCCTCATCGGCGCGCCGCCGGGCTATGTCGGCTTCGACCAGGGCGGCCTGCTGACCGATTCCATCGACCAGCACCCGCACGCCGTGCTGCTGCTCGATGAGATCGAGAAGGCGCACCAGGATCTCTACAACATCCTGTTGCAGGTGATGGACCACGGGAAGCTGACGGACCACAACGGCAAGACCGTCGACTTCCGCAACGTCATCCTCATCATGACGACCAACGCGGGCGCCGCCGACATGGCGAAGCCGGCCATCGGCTTCGGCCAAGTGGCGCGCGTGGGCGAGGACGAGGAGGCGATCAAGCGGATGTTCACGCCGGAGTTCCGCAACCGGCTGGATGCCGTGGTGCCCTTCGCCGGCCTGTCGCCCGAGATCGTCGGCAACGTCGTCGAGAAGTTCATCATGCAGCTGGAGGCCCAGCTCGCGGACCGGAACGTGACGATCGAGCTGTCCTCGGCGGCCAAGGAGTACCTGGCGGAGCGGGGCTACGATCCGCTCTACGGCGCGCGGCCGCTGGCCCGCGTCATCCAGGAGTTGGTGAAGAAGCCGCTGGCCGAGGAATTGCTCTTCGGCAAGCTGGTGAAGGGCGGCGCCGTGAAGGTCGGCTTCAAGGATGGCGCCCTCACCTTCGACATCGCCGAGGCGCCCCCGCCGGCCCTGCCCAAGCCCGAGGAAGGCCCGGGCGACGAGGCGGAGCGGGCGGAGGTCACGGGCTGAGCGGGATCGCGGCCCGGGTCTGACCCGGGCCGCGTCCTGCGTTCCGCGGATCATCGGTCATGGGCGGCGGGCGGCTCGGCGCCTTCTTCAGCGAATGGGGCATCGTCCTCGTCGGCATTCTCGTCATCGCGGGGCTGCTTCAGTTCATGGCCGCCCGCGGCCGGAGGCGCCGGGGCGGCGAACAGTCGGACCCGCTGATGCCGGACATGGCCGGCATCGACGACACCGAGGAGGTGGCCCCGGCGAGGCCCGGCATCTACCCGAACTTCGCGGCTGTCCTCGAGGGTTTCGTCCTGCCCTTGGCCGCCGCCCGGCCGGGCTGGGACCGGCTCGACGGGGCCTATGACGTGCCAGGGCGGGCGCTCGCTCGCTTCGACCGGAATGGGACCGTCTACGCCATCAACGGCGAGACCCGGTTCGAGCCGCTGCTCCTTGCCCACGCCTGGATGGCGGAGCATCCCGGGGAGGATGCCCTGATGGTCCAGCCTTCCAAGGGAGAAGCGGGGCGCCTGATGCTCCGGCCCGAGGTGGGGTGGACCGACGCGAGATCCGTGCGGATCGAGACGGACTGACGCCGCCGGTCAGCCTGTGGGAGCCGCCCGAGACGGGGATCGCCGGATGCCGGGCAGCCAGCCGGCGATGTCCTCCAGCACCGGTGCACCCGAGAGACCGAGGGTTCGGGCCGGTGCGCTGATCGAGGCCAGGATCCCGATATGCCCGACGCCGGGATAGAGGCGCTCCTGCACCGGCACGCCCTGGGCGCGCGCGCGGGTGGCCAGGCGCCGGGTCTGCTCCGGGCGGACGGTGGTGTCGTCCGTGCCGTGCAGCAGGAGCAGCGGGGGGACACCGAGCAGCTCCGACTCCTCGGCCGGAGCGGCGCGGGCACGCTTCCCGGGCGCGGCGGCGAAGATGCCGTCCGGGTCGTCCTCCGGCCCGAAATCATAGGGGCCAGCGAGGCCGATGCCGCCAGCGAGGGCGTCGCGGCCCGGCCGGCCGAGCCAGCGCGGGTCCAGCGCCAGGGCGAGGGCGATGAAGGCCCCGGCGGAATGGCCCATGACGATCACGGGCCGCCCCGCGCCGGGTCCGGCCGCGACCGCGCGGAGCGCGGCGGCGCCGTCCTCCACGAAGGCGGGCCAGCGGACCGCCGGGAAGAGGCGGTAGTCCGGCACGGCGACGAGGGCGCCGAGAGCCGCGAGGGGCCGCGCGACGAAGCCGTATTCGCCCCGGTCGCCGGAGCGCCAGCCGCCGCCGTAGAAGAAGACGATCAGCGGCGTGTCGGGCATCGCGCCCTGCGGGGTGTAGAGGTCGTAGCGCCCGCGCTCCCCGGGGCCGTAGGAGATGCCTTCCTGCACGGCCGTCGTTCCGCGTGGTGTGAGGGCGTTGGCAAGGTCCTGCGGGGAACAGGCGCCGAGCAGGGCGGGAAGGGCGAGCGCGGCGCGGCGGGAGATCATCCCCGGTCCAACGCGGGCGGGCGGCGCCTGTTTCGGCCGCCGGAAGGGCAGCGCGTCAGGCCAGCGCGGCGCGGGCGGCCTGGAGCGCGTCGCGCTGCGCCTCCGTCGCCGCCGGCGCCTTCAGGTCGAGGGCTTCCAGCGCCTCGATGATCGCCTCGGCCACGAGGAGGCGGGTGAGCCATTTGCGGTCCGCCGGGATGACGAACCAGGGCGCGTGCGGCGCGGCCGTCGCGCGGATCGCATGGGTGTAGGCGGCCATGTAGTCGGCCCAGTGGCCCCGCTCCTTCAGGTCCGCGGGGTCGAACTTCCAGTTCTTCTCCGGCTCGTCGATGCGGGCGAGCAGGCGCTCGCGCTGCTCGTCCTGGCCGAGATGGAGGAAGAACTTCAGGATCACCGTGCCCTGGCGCGAGAGGTAGCGCTCATAGGCCGCGATGTCCTCCAGCCGCTCCTCCCAGATGCGATCGGTGACGAGGGAGGGCGGGATCGGGCTGGCGTGCAGAAGTTCCGGGTGCACGCGGGGCACCAGCACCTCCTCGTACCAGGAGCGGTTGTGGATGCCGATGCGCCCGCGGGAGGGCAGCTCGAGGCTGTGGCGCCAGAGGAAGTCGTGACCCCGCTCCCGCGTGCTGGGGGCGGCGAAGGATTCGACGCGGCAGCCCTGCGGGTTCACGCCGGAGAAGACGTGCTTGATCACGCCGTCCTTCCCCGCCGCGTCCATGGCCTGGAAGAGGCAGAGGATGGACCAGCGCCCCGTCGCCCAGAGCCGCTCCTGCAGCTCGGCCAGGCGTTCCACGCCCTGGGCCAGGGCATCGCCCGCCGTGTGCTTCGACAGGCCGAGGCCGCCATCGTCGCCGGTGCGGTGGTCCTTGAGCGTGAAGCCCTTCCCCTCGGTCACGCGGCAGGCCGCGACGAAGCGGCGGAGGGACTTCAGTTGGCTCATGCGGCGGTCCTTCGGGTGGTCAGGCTGGCATATGGTCAGGCCGGGCGGTCCCTCGGGCCGACCAGAAGCCACAACGCGGCGCCGGCCTGGAGGATGAGCGTCACGGCGAGCGCCCAGCCATAGCCGCGGGAGTCCCAGCCGCCATGCGCGGCCCGGGGCCACAGGTCCAGCACCCAGCCGATGCCGTTCTGCAGCAGGAAGACGATCACCAGCATGGAGAAATTCACCGCCGTCGCGACGCGGCCGGCGAGGGCGGGCGGGAAGCCCTGCCCCACCGCGGCGTAGCCGGAGGGACCGCCGGCCGCGAAGAAGGCGAAGAGGAACCAGGCGATCCCCTGCCCCAGCATCCCCGACGGCACGGCGATGAGCCAGATCTGCGTGGCCATCAGCCCGGCCGTGCCGAGCACGGGCACGAGAATCGGCCCGACGCCCCGCGCCTGGGCGCGGGAGGCGAGCTGGCCGGCGAGAAGGTTCCCGCTCATCAGGCCAAAGGCGTAGATCAGGAGAAGGGTCGCCCGCGCGGCCTCGGCCTGCCCGCCGACGTCGCGCAGCCAGGGGCCGGCCCAGAGGCCCTGGTAGGTGAAGGACAGCGCGGAGAGCATCGCGATCATCGGCACCATCCGCAGGAAGCGGGGATGGGCGAAGATGCGGCCGAACTCCGCCGCTTCCGCCAGCAGTCCGCGGCGCGGGGCGGCGGGGCCGGGCGCGCCGCGCGGCACGGAGGCCGCGATCCAGGCGACGATCGCGAGGGTCAGGGCCATGAGCAGCCAGAAGGCCCCGCGCCAGCCGACATGTGGCAGCAGGAGCTGCACGGGCCAGGTGGCCACGGCCCCGCCGGCGCCGGCGATGAACAGGCCGGTGCCGGTGGCGCCCGCCACGCGCTGCGGCGGGAACCACTGCACGTTCGCCTTCATCATCGCCATCAGCCCGGCGGAGACGCCGAGTCCCGTCAGGACGCGGCCAAGGGCGAAGAGGAGGGGCTCCTCCGCGAGGGCGGAGAGGGCGAAGCCGGTGGCGGCCACGCTGCCGAGAACGAGCTGGACCCGCCGGGCCCCGTAGAGGTCCAGGGCGAGCCCGACAGGAAGCTGCGCGAGGGCGTAGGCGGCGAAGAGGATCGCGGCGAGCAGGCCGAGGGCGCTGGCCGTCAGCCCGAACTCGACGGCCAGCAGCGGCGCGAGCAGCGCGAGGATGCCGCGGCTGGCCTGGTTGATGAAGTTCAGTCCCGCGAGGGGCAGGGTGATGCGGAGGAAGGTCCCGCCCGGCGGAGGCGTCATGGCGTGCGGAGCTGCACGCTGACGGGGCAATGGTCGGAGAGGCGGTTGCGCCACTCGGAGCCGCGCTCGGTGTAGACCAGGATGCGGAGGCTGTTCTCCACCACCCAGTCGCGGGCCGGGCCACCGACGAGGATGTGGTCGATGAAGGGGCGGCCGCCCCAGCAGGGGTTGGACCGGCCGGCGGTGGTGCGGGTCAGCGGCGCCGCGGCCTCCAGTCGCGGGAGGATGGCGCCGTCCCGGTCGAAGCGGCGGTTGAAGTCACCGGCGATGGCGAAGGCCTCTCCGGCCGCGCGGCGCGCGGCGATCCAGTCGGCGAGGATGCCGGCCTGCTGCGTCAGGCTCTCGCATTCCCGGCCCTGATCATCCGGTTCCCGGCAGCCGGCATTCAGGTGCACGGAGAGGATGCGGAGCGTCGCGGCCCCCTGCCCCACCGTCACGTCCACGCCGCGGCGGAGAGAACGCCGGGCTCCCGCGCGGAGGTCGAGGGCCGCGAGGTCGGGGTTCTGGCGGGCAGCCAGGCCGCGGCGGACGGCGATGCCGGCGCGCTGCACGTCCCGCTCATCCGGGAAAAAGAGCTGCCACTCCGCGCGGTCCAGCACCAGGGCGGCGGATTCCGGGCCGTCCACCTCCTGCAAGGCGATGACATCGGCGGCGAGGCGGCGGGCGTAGTCCCGCAGCCGGGCGAGGCCGTCGGGGGAGCGCGTGGGGAGGTCGCGCGGCAGGTCCGGGTCGCCGGGCGGGCGCGTGGTGAGCCAGGCGATGTTCCAGGTGGCGAGCTTCAGCTCCGCGGCCGCTGCCGGGGCGGCGAGGAGAAGAAGGGCCAGGATCGCGCGGAGGAGCATCGGCCGGATGTGCCGGGGGTCCGCCGAAAAGAAAAGCCGGGGCGGCGTTTACCTCGGGCATGCCGTGCGGGACACCATGCGCCCCGCGGGAATCGAGGAGTCACCGGCCTGATGCATGCCCTTCTCCCTCTCCGCGGCGCGGCGGCGAGCCGTTCGCCGTTGGGGGCCGCCCTGCTGCTCTTCCTCGTGGGGTGTCAGGCGGCGCCGGACCGGGAGGCGATCCGCGCCATGCCGGCCGACACCAGCCTCGACGCGCGGGGGCTGGGCCGGGGCGGCGCGGCGGACCGGCCGGCGCGCGTGCAGGTCCAGGCGGTGCCGGACCGGGGCGCGACGCTGCACACCGTGTCCCCACGCCTCCAGACCGGATCGCCGACGAGCTTGCCGATGATCGTCTCGAGCCTCGGCGCCGAACGGGTGGAGGCCACGAGGGCCTCCCGCCCGAGCCTGCTCGTCACCGTGTCCAATGCCCGGGGATACGGCGGCTTTGCCCGCGCGGCGACCCGGCAGGACGACGTGATCCCGGTGCAGGTGCTGGAGCGGCGGACCGACTGCGGCGGCGCCGGCGGTTGCCTGTATGTGGAGACCCTGTTGCTGGCCCTGCCGGAAGACGGCGTGCGCCGGGCGGTGGAGGCGGGCACCGGGCTGCGGATCCGGATCAACGGGAATGCCTCCTTCGTGGAGGCGGCGGTTCCGGCCGGGCACTTCCGCGCGCTGGCAGAGTCGCTGGGGCGGCCGGCCGGAGCCTGACGCGCGCTGAGGCCGGTCAGAAGAGGGCGGGTGCGGCGACCGTCGCAGGGATGGCTGCGGGCCCGTCTTCCAGCGGGCGGGCGCCACAGGCGAGGAGATAGGCGGCGACGGCGTCCATCTCCGCGGCGTCGCGGGTGGGGTCGTGCCAGCGGCCCTCCTCCGTGCGGCTGCCGCAGGGAATCCAGACCACCGTCTCGTAGCGGGCGCGGGTGAGCAGCACGCGGTAGGTGTTCAGGATGAAGGCGCGGTCGGCCTCTCCGCGCACGATGTTCCAGCGGGCGCCGGAGAGGCTGCGCATGCGCCATCCACCAGGGCCGCGGAGCAGATCGCCACCCCAGGCGAGGCCGACCTGATCCAGCTCCAGGCCCTGGCAGTCGTACTCGGTGGCGTAGGTCTCCAGCGCGTCCGAGGCGCGGATGTCGGGCCAGCGGTCGAGGAACCAGTGCGGGACATCGGCGGCCTGCACGCCCAGGCCCTCGGCGCGCAGGCGGCGGGCGCCGGAGGAGGCGACGAGACCGGCGCGGCGCAGGCCGCGGGAGAGGTCGCGCAGGGCCCCGCGCATCGCGCCGAGATCACGGGTGACGAAGAAGGGCACGCCGCCGGCTTCGCGCGCGATCCGCGACGCGGCGGCGGCATCGTTCGCCAGGACGGCATCCACCCAGGGCGCGCCCTGCGGGTCGCGGACGGAGCGCATCGGAATCGTCAGGTCCAGCTCGTCATCGATCGTCAGCCAGGGCTGCGGAGCATCGGCCAGGCGCTGCGCCGCCGGCGACGAGAGGGTGCGGCCCGGCGCGACGGCGCACCAGGACGGCGCCGCGGCGATGACGCGGCCCCATTCGGCCAGCCCGGCCTCGCCGGTGTTGATCTCCTGACCGCCGCCGATGAGCGCGACGATGACGGACCAGCCGGCGTGGCGGGCCATGATCTCCAGCGTGTGCGCGGGCTCGCTGTCCGTCAGCTTGCTCGCCCCGCGGCGCTGGGAGGGCTTGGTGGCCTGCGCCCTGTCCCAGGCACGCTGCGCCTCGTCGAAGACGATGACGCGCGCTTCCGGGGTCTCGCCCGGGTTCTGGACGTAGTGTTCGAGGAATCGGTGGACATTCTGCAGCGCCGTCACGGCGTCGCGGCGCGCCTGCGTCCGGCCCCGGTCCTCCGCGGCTTGGCGGGCCAGGCTTTCCCGCAGCACGGCGACGAGGGGCGCGTTGCCCGTCAGGAAGGCGGCGCCGTCCGTGCGCAGCGTGCCGAAGACGATGTTCAGGCCGCAGAGGGTCTTCCCGGCGCCGGGGATGCCGGTGACGAACACGACGCGGTGCTCCCCCGCCTCGCGCGCGCCGGCGATGGCGCGGCGCACGGCCTCCGTCGTGCGCGTGAGGTTCGCGGCGTCGGCGCGGGCGGAGACCATCTCGGCGCTGCGGTGGCGGTCGAACAGCATCGTCGCCGCCTCCAGGACATTCGGCACCGGGCGGTACGGCGCGGCGAGCCAGGCAGCGTGGTCGAGCGGGGTGGTGGTCGGGCCGATCGCGGCGTGGATGTTCCGGACGACGCCCCCGAGCGTGCGGGCATTCGCGCGGAACGGACAGGGCGGCAGGCCGTGCCAGATCAGGGGCGGGTCGAACGGCACGGCCAGCGCATGCGTCGCGACCAGCACGGGCAAGATCGGCACGCTGCGGCAGCCGGCGTGGAAATCCCGCAGGTCCAGCGCGTAATCCTCGACCTGCCGCAAGTCGGCCAGGGTGTGCGCGGCCGCGCCGTCCTTGATCTCCAGCACCAGGACGGCACGGTCCGTCAGGATGACGCAGTCCGCGCGCTTCTCCAGGCGGAGAAGGTCGTATTCCAGCATGACGGTCCAGCCCGCGGCTTCCGGCGCGGAGAGGGCGTCCAGCAGCAGCCGGGCGGTGGACACCCAGGCGGCGCGCTGGGTCAGTTCCAGCGTCGCGTGCCGGCTGGCCTGCGCGTAGGCGAGGCGTGCGGCGAGCTCCTCCGGCGCCGCGGCCAGGAGTTCCGGGACGGAGAGGGTCAGCCAGGGTCTCAGGGCGTCTTCCTCGATGGCCAGGTGGCCAGCAGCACGCTGCCCAACAGCAGCGCGAAGCCAATGGTGTGCGCCGCTGTCATCCGCTCTCCCAGGAAGGCGATCGCCGTCACGGCGGCGCTGGCGGGCAGCAGGGCGGTGAAGACGCCCGCGATGCCGGCCGGGGCGCGGCGCAGCCCGGCATACCAGAGCAGGAGGCAGAGGACGCTGCTCGTCAGGCTGTGGAAGACCAGCAGGGAGAGCAGCCAGGGATCGGCCAGGCGCGCGGCCTGCGCGGCGTCCGGCAGCCAGGCCGGCAGCAGCAGCCCGGCGGAGAAGGCCTGCATCCAGAGGCTGGCGGTGATCACCGGCAGTGCGCCTGCGGCGCGGCGGGCGAGCAGCACGTAGGACGCCTCCCCGCAGACGCCGAGGAAGACGAGCGCGTTGCCGAGCGCGCTGCCCCCGGCCTCCGCCGCCGTGCGCGCGACGACGACGGCCGCCATGCCGGAGGCCGCCAGCGCCACGGACAGCCAGGAGCGGGAGGTCAGGCGTTCGCGGAGAAAGACGGCGGCGCCGATCGCCACCACCGCGGGCAGGGTGGCGAGGACGAGGCCGCCTTCCAGCGCCGTGGTCAGGCGCAGCCCCGCCAGCAGGCCGGCATTGTAGAGCACGGTGCCCAGCGCGGCCTGCCAGAACAGGTTCCAAAGCACCGGTCGGCCGGGCCGCCGCACGCCGTCCTGATGCAGCGCGAGGGGCAGGAGCACGGCGAAGGCGAGCAGGCAGCGCAGCCCGGCCACCATGGCGATCGGCAGGGATTCGCTGAGCAGCTTCGCGACGGGGACGTTGATGCCGACCAGCACCATGGAGGCGGCGAGCTGGGCGTAGGCGGTGAGCACGGGCGCGGGGCTATGCCTCGGCCGTGTCGTGGCGGAAGGGGGAGAGGGCGGCGAGTTCCTCCATCTCCGTCTCCACCGCGCGGCGTTCCCGGACGAGCGCGTCCGCCACGGCGCGGCGCAGCCCGGGATGGGCGATGAGATGCGCGGAATAGGTGGGCACGGGCAGGTAGCCGCGCTGGATCTTGTGCTCGCCCTGCGCGCCGGCCTCGACACGCTTCAGGCCGTGCGCGATCGCGAAGTCCAGGGCCTGGTAGTAGCAGAGCTCGAAGTGGAGGAAGGGCGCCTCCTCCAGCGTGCCCCAGTTGCGGCCGTAGAGGGCGTCGCGGCCCATCAGGTTCAGCGCGCCGGCGACGGGCTGGCCGTTCCGTTCCGCCACCATGAGCACGACGCGGTCGCCTAAGCGCTCTCCCATCAGCGGCCAGAAGCGGGCGGTGAGATAGGCGCTGCCCCACTTCCGGTCGGTCGTGCTGCGATAGAACTTGTGGAAGAGGCGCCAGTGGGCGGGCGTGATCTCCCTCCCGCGCAAGGCGCGGAAGGTCAGGCCGGTGGAGGCGGCGTCGCGACGTTCCCGCCGGATCGCCTTGCGCTTGCGGGATGAGAGAGCCGCGAGGAAGTCGTCGAAGCCGGCGTAGTTCTCATTGGTCCAGTGGAACTGGGTGCCCAGGCGCTGGAGCCAGCCGGATTCGCCCAGCGCATCCCACTCCGGGCGCGTGCAGAAGGTGACGTGGCAGGAGGAGAGTTTCAGCGCTTCCGTCGCCTGGGCCAGCGCATCGCCGAGCGCGGCGAGCGGGAGGTCCGTTCCCTCCCGGACCAGGAGGCGGGCGCCGGGGACGGGGGAGAAGGGCACGGCCACCTGGAACTTCGGGTAGTAGTCGCCGCCCGCGGCCTCGAAGGCGCGGGCCCAGCCGTGATCGAAGACGTACTCGCCGTAGGAGTGCGCCTTCGCGTAGGCGGGGACCACGGCGAGGATCTCGCCGGCCGGATCGCGCAGCACGAGGTGCTGCGGTGCCCAGCCCGTGCGCGCTCCGGTGCAGCCGCTCTCCTCCAGCGAGAGGAGGAAGGCGTGGGAGGTGAAGGGATGGCCGTCCCCGCAGGCATCCCACTCGGCGGCGGGGATGTCGGCGATGTTGGCGTGCAGGGAAAGGGTCAGCTCAACGGGCATGGCTTCGCATGTGCGGCGTCGCGCGCCCGGGGCAAGCGTCAGGCCAGCGGCGCGAAGGCGCCGAAATCGGCCACCGCGTCCACGCCGGCGATCGCGCCGTCCCGCACGGTCCAGATGTGCAGGAAGGGGACGCGGCCGGCGCGGCCCGCGGCGTCGCGCGCGTCATAGGCACCCCCCGCAAGGAGGCGGCCATCGGCGAGCGGCGTGAAGCCGTCCACGACGATGCGCCAGCCCGGGAAATGGGCGCGCAGGGCGGGGAAGAAGCGCTCCGCCACCTCGGCGCGGCCGCGCCATTCGGTGCGGGGCACGGGATAGCCGGGGGAGACGCGCCAGGAGACGTCCTCGGCCAGCAAGGCATGGTCGCCGCTGCCCATCCAGCGGCGGATCAGCGCCTCGTCATCGTCCCCTGGCGGGGTCACGCGACCTCGAAGACCGCCTCCACCTCCACCGCCGCATCGCCGGGCAGGGAGGGGACGCCGATCGTGGTGCGGGCGTGGCGACCGGCATCGTCGAAGACGGCGACGGCCATGTCGGAGGCGCCGTTCATCACCTGAGCATGCTGCGTGAACTCCGGCCCGGCGGCGATGAAGCCGCCCAGCCTGACCACGCGCACCACCCGGTCCAGGCTGCCCAGCGCGGCGCGGGCCTGGGCGAGCACGTTGATGAAGCAGAGCTGCGCGGCCTGCTGGCCCATCTCGATCGGGACGCCGGCGCCGAGCTTGCCGGTGTAGGCGATCTTGCCGTCCCGCATCGGCACCTGGCCCGAGACGAAGAGCAGGTTCCCCGCCTGCACGGTGGGGACGTAGTTCGCGATGGGCTTCGCGGGCTCGGGCAGGGTCACGCCGAGTTCTTCCAGGCGGGCGTCGATGCGGGAGGTCTGGGCCATGTCTCAACCAACCAGCTTGAGGGCGCGGCGGCGCGCGGCGGGCGCCTTCGTCGCGGGGAGGTCCGGCAGCAGCGGAAGCTGCTGCGTCGGGGAGCCGATGGCGTCGGGGCCGCACTCCTCCTCGCTCGGGTCCGGCAGGACGCGGCCGCCAAGGTGGTCCAGCGCCAGCCGCCGGAAGGCCCAGTCCAGGACGGAGGAGGCGCGAGCGATGGCAGGGTCGCCCTCCACCGCGCCGGCCGGGCCGAAGCGGGTGTAGGCGAAGGACTGGACGTAATCGTCGAGCTTGACGCCCGATGCCAACCCCAGCGTCACCGCCTGGCAGAGCGCGTCCACCATGCCGCGGAAGGCGGCGCCGTCCTTCGCGAGGGTGAGCGAGACCTCGGACAGGCCCTCCGCGCCCTCCACCGTGCGCAGGGTGACGCGGTGGCCGCCGATGGTGACCTTCCACACCGCCCCGCGGCCGTGCGGGCTGCGGCGGGGCGTCGGCTTCGGGGCGGGACGCGGCGGCCGGGCCTGGGCGACCGCGGCGGGCGCGGGGGCGTGGAGATAGGGGCGGATCGCCGCCTCCATCGCGTCCCGGGCGGCGGGGCCGCGCGGAGCGAGCAGGCGGGCGGCCGAGTCTCCGGCCCGCAGGGCAGCGCGGGTCGGGACCTCCCGGACCCCGCCCTCCCCGTCCTCGACCAGGCGCGTCGGCGCGGCGGCGGGGGCGAGGCCACCCGTCTCGGCGCCGAGCAGGGCCTCCACCGCATCGGGCGAGGAGAGCGCGAAGAGGGCGGCGTGGCGCAGGCCGGGCGCGCCGGCGGCAGTGTCCAGCGCGGCGCGGGCGGCGTCGGCGAGGCCGGGAATCGCGGTGGTCTCGGGCGGCTCCGGCCAGGACAGGCAGACTGGCTCCCGCGCGCCGAGGCGTTCCGCGAGGTCGCCGGACGCGGCCTCGGCCGCGCCGCGGGTCAGGGCGGCGAGGGCCGCGCCGGCGTCACGCGCCTCCGGGCTCTCGTAATCCAGCCCCTGCGCGGCGAGGAGGCCGGCGAGGTCGGCGAATCCGATCCGCAGCCGCGTCGCCTTGCCGCTGCCGAGGATCTCGAGCGTCGTCACGCCCAGCCGCACGGCGGCTTCATAGGCCTCGGCGTCGAACCCCTCGGCGTCGAGGAAGGCGGGAAGGTTGAGGACGAAGCGGGACTCGGTCTTCGCGTCGTTCCGCCACGTCGCGGCGCCCGGCGCGCCGCGACGGAAGAGGAGGAGGTCACGCAGGCCGGTGGCCAGCTCCTCCGCCGCCTCGGCGCTCGGCAGGATGCCGAGGCGGCGGCCGCGGGCGGCGGTGCGGCGGATCCAGGCCTCGGCCAGGCGCGGAAGGGCGACGGGCCCCTCGCCGGGCGCGAGGGCGGCCAGCGCCTCCGCGGCCGAGTCGTCCCAGCCCGCCGGCAGGGCGATCGATCGGGGGGCGGAATCCGGGTCGGCGGCGGCGCGGGTGCGCCGGATGGGCAACCCCTCCCACACCGTGTCCCGGGTCGTGCCTGCGCTGCGCGTCATGAGGGGACCATAGGCCCCCTGGGCCGGGGGGAGAAGGCGGCATCTTGTGGCTGACGACCGCGTTACCCCCCACATCGGGTGTGCGGAGGCCCGCCTTTCGCAGTGCGGCGCGGCATGCCATATGCACCGCCTTCCACCCGCCCGCTTCGGCAGGAGATTCCATGTCCGCCTTGCAGCGCTGGCTCTCCGGCTTCTCCGGCCGACAGGTCGGCACGGACAGCGCCGGCAACGTCTATTTCGAGAGCCGCCGGGATTACCGGGGCTACGGCCGCAAGCGCCGCTGGGTCATCTATGCCGGCCCGGCCGAGGCGACGGTCGTGCCGCCGGAGTGGCATGGCTGGCTGCACCACACCACCGCGGCGCCGCTCGAGCGGCCGCGCCTGCCCTGGATCAAGGAGCACCGGCCGAACCTGACGGGGACGCCGCACGCCTACCGTCCCAAGGGCCATGACCTCGTCGGCGGCCAGCGCGCACCCACGGCCGGCGACTACGAGGCCTGGACGCCGGGATCGTAGTCATGCGCGGGCGCAGCCTGGCGGAGGTCCTGGCCGGCATCGTCGTGATCGCGGTGGCGGCGGCCTTCCTCGGCTACGCGCTGGCGAATTCCGGGCGCATGAGCGGGTCCGGGGGGCTGACGCTGCACGCGCGCTTCGACCGGATCGACGGGCTGGCCGCCGGGGCCGATGTGCGGATCGCGGGCGTGAAGGTGGGCAGCGTGACGAACCAGGGGATCGATCCCCGCACCTTCCTCGCCGTGCTGACGCTCAACGTGGACGGGCGGCTGCAGCTGCCGGACGACAGCTCGGCCGAGATCACCTCGGAGGGACTTCTGGGCGGGAAGTACGTGGCTCTCGTGCCCGGTGGCAGCGAGCGGATCCTGACCAGCGGCGGGGAGATCCGGATCACCCAGTCGGCGGTGAGCCTGGAGAGCCTGCTCGGGCGCTTCATCTTCTCCGTGACCGAGCTGGCGGGGAACCGGCAGGGGGAAGGCGCGGGCGGTAGCGGCGGCACGCCGGCCGGGCCGGGAGCGGCGCCCCGGGCGACGCCGGCCCCTCGGCCCACGGCGCCGGCGCCATGACGGACGCGCTCGCGCCGCCGGCGGTCTGGCCCGGGGCGGATGGCCAACCCGTCTCCTGCCGGGAGAAGCTGAAGATGCTGGCCGAGAACCACGTGGAGGCCGCGCAGGTCCTCCGCGACGCCTTCGAGGATGCGGTGCTGATGGGAGTGGACGAGGCGGCGATGCGGCGCGTGCTGACGGACCTCGTGGCGGCGCTGCCCAGTCCGAAGCGGGCGGCATGATCCGCGCTCTGGCTCCTCTCGCCGCGGTTCCTCTTCTTCTGGGGCTGGCGCGGCCCGCCCAGGCGCAGGAATGGGTGGAGAAGCGGACGGCCCAGCTTCAGGCGCTGGACAAGGTGACGGCGCGGATCACCGTTCTGGACGCGCCCCTGAACCAGCCCGTGCGCTTCGGATCCCTGACCATCACCGTGCGCGCCTGCAACGCCCGGCCGCCGGACGAGGTGCCGGATGCCGCGGCCTTCCTCGAGGTGCGGGACAGCCTCGCCCCGGCCAGCGCGCCGCCGGCCTTCCGGGGGTGGCTGCTGGCGAATGCCCCGGCCGCGAACATGCTGGAGCACCCGGTCTACGACCTCCGGATCCTGGAGTGCCGCTGAGCCCCGACGGGATCCCTGTCGCCAGCTGAACGGCGCCGCGGCCCGGCCGGGCGGGCAACCTTTTCCCGATCCAGGCCTTGACCGCTTCGTGTCTTGCGAAGCGCCCGGCGGGCGCGACATGGACCGTAGCCGTCGAACGAGGCCCGATGTCCGATCCCTTCCCTCCGGTTTCCTCACCGCCCGTGGCGACCCAGCCCGGCCCCGCCCTGCCGGGGGAGGACGCCGCCTTCTTCCTCGACCTGGACGGGACGCTGCTGGAGATCGCGCCGCGGCCGGACGAGGTCGTGGTGCCGAAGGAGCTGCCCGACTTGCTGGTCGCGTTGCGGCGGCGCTGCGGTGGGGCGGTCGCGGTGGTGACCGGGCGGCCGCTGGCGGTGGCGCGGGGCTATGCGGGCGTACCGGAGTTGCCGATCGGGGCGGAGCACGGGGCGGTGCTGGACCCACCGCTGCCGGGGGCGCCTCCCCTGCCCGTTCCGCCGCCGGAGTGGCGCCGTGCGGCGGACGAGTTCGCGGCGGCCCGGCCCGGCACCCTGACCGAGCACAAGACGCACGGCCTGGTGGTGCATTTCCGGCTCCGCCCGGAGGCCGAGGCGGAAGCTCTAGCCCTGCTGGAGGGGCTGATCCGGGACGATTCGAAGGGGTTTCACATCGTGCCCGCCCATGCGGCGGCCGAGCTGCGGCCGGTGGGCGCGGACAAGGGCGGCGCGGTGCACCGGCTGATGGCGGTGGAGCCGTTTCGCGGCCGCCGGCCGGTGTTCATCGGTGACGACATCACGGACGAGGACGGCATGGCCGCCTGCGCGGCCTATGGCGGCCACGGACTGCGCGTGGCCGACGACTTCGCCGGGCGTCCGGCGCTCGTGAGGGCTTGGCTGGCGCGGGTCGCGGCCCAAGGGGTTGAGCCACGGATCGGGGTGGGAGAAGCGGCGGCTCCCGCATGAACCCTTCCGTCAGGGCGGCTTTCCCGGGCGCGCAGCCGCTCGATCTCGGGGTCGTGGGCAATTGCACCCTCTCGGCGCTGGTGGACCGGGCGGGGCGGATCGGCTGGATGTGCTGGCCGCGCATCGACGGCGATCCGGTCTTCTGCGCCCTCCTGGACGGCGAGGACCCCGCGCACGGGTTCCTCGACGCGCTGCCGGTCGGGCTGAGTGGCGGCACCCAGCGCTACCGCCGCAACACCGCCATCCTGGAGACGGAGCTGGAGGACCGGGAGGGCGGGCGGTTCCGGATCATCGACTTCGCGCCCCGCGCCCGGCGGCCCGGCAGCCCGATCTGCCCGCCGATGCTGGTGCGGCGGCTGGAGCCGCTGGCAGGACAGCCGCTGGTCACCCTGCGCGTCCGCCCGCGCTTCGACTGGGGCGCAGAGGAGCCTGAGCGGCACCTGGGCGGCAACACGCTGCGCTTCACCGGGTCGGGGCAGGCGCTGCGCGTCACGACGGACGCGCCGGTCGGCCATGTCGCGCAGGAGACGCCATTCCTGCTGGACCGGCCGGTGACGATCATCATCGGCAGCGACGAGACGCTGGCCGAGGCCCCGGGCCTCATCGCCGACCGCCTGCTGCACGAGACGGAGGAGGACTGGCTGGACTGGTCCCGCGGCCTCAACATTCCCTTCGAGTGGCAGGACGCCGTTATCCGTTCGGCGATCACGCTGAAGCTCTGCGCCTTCGAGGAGACGGGCGGCGTGGTCGCGGCGCCGACGACCTCCATCCCGGAGGCGCCGAACACGGAGCGGACCTGGGACTACCGCTTCTGCTGGCCGCGCGACGCGGCCTTCACCGTGGCGGCGATGAACATCCTCGGCACGACGCACACGATGGAGCGCTTCATCCGCTACATCACGACCGTGGTGCGGCTGGCGGAGGACGGCGAGGCGGGCGCCGAGCTGAAGCCCGTCTACACGCTGGTGCCGAACGGCAGCATCCCCGAGCACAGCGAGCCGGCGCTGGCCGGCTTTCTCGGGATGGGGCCGGTGCGCGTCGGCAATGGCGCGGCCGATCAGGTGCAGAACGACTCCTCGGGCGCCGTGCTGATGGCGACGAGCCGCATGTTCTTCGACCGGCGCCTGCGGCAGCCGGCCGGCGAGGCGGAGTTCCGGCTGATGGAGCAGCTCGGCATTCATGCGGAGCGGGTCGCGCTGGAGCCGGATGCCGGCATCTGGGAGTTCCGCGGCCCGCCGCGCGTGCGCACCTTCTCGGCCGTCATGTGCTGGGCCGGACTACAACGTCTCGGCGCCGTCGCGCAGCATCTCGGGCTTGAAGCGGATTCGCGCCGGTGGTGCGTGAGCGCCGCGCGGCTGCGTGACCAGATCATGACACGCTTCTTCCGGCCCGATCTGAATGCCTTCACCGAATCCCTCGGCAGCGACGCGATGGATGCGTCACTGCTTCTGCTGCAGGCGGTCGGGTTCATCCCGGCGGATGACGCGCGCTTCCTCGGCACCTTGGACCTGATCGGCAAGCGCTTGATGCGCGATGGCTTTCTGCTGCGCTACGAGGGGCCCGACGATTTCGGGCGACCCGAAACCGCGTTTCTGGTATGCAGTTTCTGGTATGCGGACGCGCTGGCCGCGGCCGGACGGGTCAGGGAGGCGCGCGAGATGTTCGAGCGGATCCTGTCGCGCCGGAACCATCTCGGTCTCCTGTCGGAGGACCTTGATCCGCGCAGCGGGCAGCTCTGGGGCAATTTCCCGCAGGCCTACTCGCATGTGGGGCTGATCCTGTCCGCGAACCGGCTGTCGCGCTCCTGGGACCAGGGGATGCGCGGAGAGGGGGAGTAGTGGGTCGTCTTGTCGTCGTCTCGAATCGTGTTGCGGTGCCGCGTCGCGGAGAGCCGCCGGCGGCGGGTGGTCTCGCCGTCGCGCTGAAGGAGGCGTTCGACAGCCGCGGCGGGCTCTGGTTCGGCTGGAGCGGCAGCGTGGCGCCGAACCCGCCCGACATGGTGCGGCACGCCCGGCGCGGGCGCGTGGACTACGCCGTCGTGGATCTATCCGACGCGGCGTATCAGGGCTTCTATGCGGGTTACGCGAATTCCGCGCTCTGGCCCCTGTTCCACTTCCGGCTGGGGCTGCTGAGCTATGATCGCGGCCAGGCCGAGACCTATCGCGCGGTGAACCGGCACTATGCCGAGAAGCTGCTGCCGATGCTGCGGCGCGACGACACGATCTGGGTGCACGACTACCAACTCATCCCGCTCGGCGCCGCGCTGCGGGAGATGGGATCGCGGCACCGGATCGGGTATTTCCATCACATCCCCTTCCCGCCCTGGGCCGTGTTCTCCGCGATGCCGGGAGCGGAGGATCTGATTCGCGACCTGCTGGCCTATGACCTGGTCGGCGTGCAGACGCACCGGGATCAGGCCGGGCTCTGCGACTGCATGTCGCAGGGCACGGGGATGAAGGTTCGGCCGGGCGGCGAGGTGCGCCTCCGGTCACGCCGCACCGTGCTGCGGGCCTTCCCGATCGGGATCGACACCGACGGCTTCGCGGAGGCCGCCCGGACCTCCGTGCAGTCGCCGGAAGCGGAGCGTCTGCGGACGAGCCTCGTCGGCCGCAAGCTGATCATCGGGGCGGAGCGGCTGGACTACACGAAGGGTCTGCCTGAGCGGCTGCGCGCCTTCGGCGCCCTGATGGAGGGCTGGCCGGAATACCGCAACGCCGTGACCTATCTGCAGGTCGCGGCGCGGTCGCGGGAGGATGTGGAGAGCTACAAGGACCTGAAGCGGGACATCGAGCGGCTGGCCGGCACGATCA
The DNA here is from genome assembly GCF_050154705.1 of Muricoccus radiodurans. Lineage (GTDB taxonomy): Bacteria > Pseudomonadota > Alphaproteobacteria > Acetobacterales > Acetobacteraceae > Roseomonas > Roseomonas radiodurans. Next base: position 2,156,179 of record NZ_CP189561.1, read on the forward strand.
ATGCGGAGTACGGCGACGTGGACTGGACGCCGGTGCGCTATGTCGGCCGTGCCGTCGCGCGCGACACGCTGGCCGGCTACTACCGCATGGCGCCGGTGGGGCTGGTGACGCCGTTGCGGGACGGGATGAACCTCGTCGCGAAGGAGTACGTGGCGGCGCAGGATCCGGACGATCCGGGCGTGCTGGTGCTGTCCCGCTTCGCCGGCGCCGCGGAGGGGATGCCAGAGGCGCTGCTCGTGAACCCGCTGGACGCTCAGGGCACGGCGGAGGCGTTGGCGGCGGCCCTCTCGATGCCGCTGGCCGAGCGCCGCGAGCGGCACGGCGCGATCTTCCGCCGGCTGCGGGAGAACACGGTCAAATCCTGGTCGGGAGACTTCCTGCGGTTGCTGGAGGGAAACGACGACCCGGCTGAGGCGCATCCGCCGTCACGCGCGGCGGCGCTCTCGATGTATCAGGCGCGGCTCTCGTCCCGGAGCGTCGCCACCTCTTCCGCCAACTCCCCGGCGGACAAGGCGGGCACCCAGGTGGCGGACCTGTCCACCGCCAGGGCGAGCCGGGCGCGGTAGTCGGCCTGGGGGATCTCCTCTGCCCCGAAGCGGGCGAGGTGGTCCGTCAGGAACTGCGTGTCCAGCAGGGTGAAGCCGCCGCGCCGCATCCGGGCCACGAGGTGGACCAGCGCCACCTTCGAGGCGTCGGTCGCGCGGGAGAACATGCTCTCCCCGAAGAAGGCGGCGCCGAGGCGGATGCCATAGAGGCCGCCGACGAGGGCGCCGTCCTGCCGCACCTCGATGGAGTGGGCATTGCCCTGCCGGTGCAGGGCGTTGAAGAGGCGCTCGATCTCCGGGTTGATCCAGGAATCCTCCCGGCCCGGGGCGGGGGCGGCGCAGCCGGCCAGCACGCCGGGGAAGTCGGTGTCGGCCGAGACGTCGAAGCGGCCGGAGAGGACGGTGCGCCGCAGGCGGCGCGGCAGGTGGAAGCCGTCCAGCGGCAGCACGCCGCGCTTCTGCGGGTCCAGCCAGTAGAGGCGCGGGGAGTCCCGGCCATCCGCCATGGGGAAGAGGCCGGCGCGGTAGGCCCGCAGGACAAGGTCGGGGGTGATGCCGAGGTTGCGGCGGCTCATGCGAGCGTGCGGCCCCGGCGAGCCGTCAGGAATCCGCGGACGCGGTCGAAGCGCATCCCCGGACCATAGCATCCACGGTCCGGGACGCCACCGCGGAGAAGCCTACCCCGCCCCGCCGTGCTGGGACACGAAGCGCTCCAGCCAGTGGATCGTGTAGTCCCCGGCGGCGAATTCGGGGTCCTCCATGATGGCCTGGTGCAGGGGCAGGGTCGTGCTGATGCCGTCCACCACCATCTCCTGCAGCGCGCGCCGTGCGCGGGCGATGGCGTGGGCGCGGGTGGTCCCGTGCACGATGAGCTTCGCGACGAGGTTGTCGTAATAGGGCGGCACCGCGTAGCCGGCGTAGAGGGCGCTGTCGACGCGCACGCCGAGGCCACCGGGCGCGTGGTAGGCAGTGACGCGGCCCGGGGACGGGGCGAAGGTCACCGGGTCCTCGGCCGTGATGCGGCACTCGATGGCGTGGCCGCGGAAGGACACGTCGGCCTGGGTGTAGCCGAGGGGCTCACCGGCGGCGACGCGGATCTGCTCCCGGACGAGGTCCACGCCGCAGACCATCTCGGTCACGGGGTGCTCGACCTGGAGGCGCGTGTTCATCTCGATGAAGGCGAACTGGTTGTCCTGGTAGAGGAACTCCAGCGTGCCGGCGCCGCGGTAGCCGAGCCCGCGCAGGGCCGAGGTAACGGTCTCGCCGAGGGCGTCGCGCTCGGCGGCCGTGAGGGCGGGGCTGCCGGCCTCCTCCACCAGCTTCTGGTGGCGGCGCTGAAGGGAGCAGTCACGTTCCCCGAAATGCACGACGTTGCCGTGGGTGTCGGCCAGGATCTGCATCTCGATGTGCCGGGGGCGGTCGAGATACTTCTCCATGTAGACGGCGTCATCGCCGAAGGCGGCCTTCGCCTCGGTGCGGGCGACGCGCCAGGCCTCCTCCAGCTCGTCCTCGGAGCGGGCGACCTTCATGCCGCGGCCGCCGCCGCCCGCGGCCGCCTTGATCAGCACGGGGTAGCCAACGCGTCCCGCGACCTCCTGCGCCTCCTCCAGGCTGGAGAGGGCGCCATCGGAGCCGGGGACGAGCGGCACGCCGAGGCGGCGCATCGTGTCCTTGGCGGCGATCTTGTCGCCCATGACGCGGATGTGGTCGGCGGTCGGGCCGATGAAGGCGAGGCCGTGCGCCTCCACCATCTCGGCGAAGCGGGCGTTCTCGGACAGGAAGCCGTAGCCGGGGTGGATCGCCTCCGCGCCGGTGATGGTCGCGGCGGAGAGGAGGGCGGCGGCGTTGAGGTAGCTCTCCCGCGCGGGCGGGGGGCCGATGCAGACGCTCTCATCGGCGAAGCGGACATGCATCGCGGTGGCGTCGGCCGTGGAGTGCACGGCCACCGTGCGGATGCCCATCTCCTGGCAGGCACGGTGAATGCGGAGCGCGATCTCGCCGCGGTTGGCGATGAGGATCTTTCGGAAGGCCGGCACGCGGCTACTCGATCACCATCAGGGGCTCGCCGTATTCGACCGGCGTGCCGCTCTCGATGAGGATTCGGGTCACGGTGCCGGCGCGCGGCGCCTTGATCTGGTTGAAGGTCTTCATCGCCTCGATGAGGAGGAGCGTCTGGCCCTGGGCGACCCGGGCGCCCTCGGTCACGAAGGGGGCGGCGCCGGGCTCCGGCATGAGGTAGGCGACACCGACCATGGGGGAGGTGACAGCGTTGGCGCCAACGGGCTCCGGGCCGGCCGTGGCGGTGGGGGGCGCGACGGCAGGGGCCGTCGGGGCGGCGACCGGGGCCGGGGCGGTGACCGCCTGGACCACCTGCTGCGCCGGGGCGGTGCGGGCGACGCGGATGCGGCTGTCGTTCTCGACGAGCTCAATCTCGGTCAGGTCCGTCTCGCGGAGGATCTTGGCCAGCGCCCGGATCGCGTCCGGGTCGAAGGAAAGGCCGGTCATGCCGTGTCGTCCTGTCCGATGATGCCGGCGATGGCGCGCAGCGCCAGGGCATAGCCGCCCACCCCCAACCCGCAGATCACGCCGACCGCGGCGCGGGAGACGTAGGAGAGGTGCCGGAAGCTTTCCCGCCGGTGGATGTTGGTGATGTGGACCTCCACGACCGGAAGGTCCACCGCCAGCAGCGCGTCCATCAGCGCGACGGACGTATGCGAGTAGCCGGCGGGGTTGATGACGATGCCGGCGCAGCGGCCCCGGCATTCCTGCACCCAGGAGATCAGCTCGCCCTCCAGGTTGGACTGCCGGAAGTCGATCGCCAGGCCCAGTTCCTCCGCCGCCTCGGCGCAGAGCGCCTCCACGTCGTCGAGGGTCGCGGAACCGTACTTCTCCGGCTCCCGCGTGCCGAGCAGGTTGAGGTTCGGACCGTTGAGGACGGCGATCAGCGGGGGCGACACGGGATGTTCCGGGTTGCGGGGCGGTGGCGGGGGCTAGCAGGGTGGGGGCGGCGGGGCAAGTCGGGCGGCCCGTTGGCCCCTTCAAGCCGGCCGGCGTCCGTGCCACATCCCGCCTGCCATGACCGGTCCCATTCCCATCACCGTGAACGGCGAGGCGCGGACCCTGCCGGGTCCCCTCCCCCTTTCGGCCTTCCTGGCGGAGGCGGGTCTGGACGTCCGCAAGGTGGCGGTGGAGCGGAACGAGGAGATCGTGCCGCGCTCGCTCTATGCCGAGACGATGCTCGGCCCGGGCGACGCGCTGGAGATCGTGCACTTCATCGGGGGTGGCTGAGATGGACGGGACCCTGCTGACGGAAGATGCCTGGGAGGTCGCGGGACATCGGTTCCACTCCCGCCTCGTGGTCGGGACCGGTCGGTACAAGAGCCTGGAGGAGACGGCGGCGGCCATCGAAGCCTCCGGCGCCGAGATGGTCACGGTCGCGGTGCGGCGGGTGAACCTGTCCGACCCGGGCGCGCCGATGCTGCAGGATTTCGTGCCGCCGGACCGCTACACCTACCTGCCCAACACCGCCGGCTGCCACACGGCGAAGGAGGCGGTGCGAACCCTGCGCCTGGCGCGGGAGGCCGGGGGCTGGAACTTGGTCAAGCTGGAGGTGCTGGGGCCGCCGCCCTTCCTCTACCCCGACATGCCAGCGACGTTTGAGGCGGCGGAGGCCCTCATCAAGGACGGGTTCCAGGTGATGGTCTACTGCGCCGACGACCCCCTGGCCGCGAGGCGCCTGGAGGAGATGGGGTGCGTGGCCGTCATGCCGCTCGGCGCGCCGATCGGCTCGGGGCTGGGGTTGAGCAACCCCTTCATGCTGCGCTCCATCATCGAGAACGCCTCGGTGCCGGTGCTGGTGGATGCCGGGATCGGCACGGCCAGCGAGGCGGCCCAAGCGATGGAACTGGGCTGCACGGCGGTGCTGCTGAACTCCGCCATCGCCCATGCGCGCGATCCCGTGCGGATGGCCCGCGCCATGAAGGCCGGCGTGGAGGCAGGGCGGCACGCCTTCCTGGCCGGGCGGATGCCCCGGAACTACGCGGCGGACGCGTCCAGCCCGATGAGCGGGCTGATCCGCTAGGGATCAGCCGCCGCCCATCTCCTTCGCGACGAGGGCGAGCCAGTAGCCCACGCCATAGGGGATGGCGTCGTCGTTGAAGTCGTAGGTCGGGGTGTGCAGGCCGGAGGAGGTCGCGCGCCCCGCGGCGTTGCCCAGGAAGATGAAGGCGCCGGGGCGGGCGGTCAGCATGTGGGCGAAGTCCTCGCCGGCCGTGACGGGCGGGGCATCGGGGTCCACGGCTTCGGCGCCGACCACGGCCGTGGCGGCGGCGACGGCGCTGGCGGTGGGCTCGGCGTGGTTGACCAGGGGCGGGCCGCGGCGGTCGTACCTCACCTCGGCGGTGGCGCCGGCGAGGGCGGCGAGGCCGGCGGCCAGCTCGCGCATCCGGTTCTCGATGAGATCGCGCACCTCCGGGCGATAGGTGCGGTTGGTGCCGCCGAGCGTCACTTCCGCCGGCATGACGTTGGTGGCACCGAGCGAGCCGCCCTGGAGCGCGCCGACGCTCACCACCGCCGTGTCCACGGGGGCGACGTGGCGGCTGACGATCGTCTGCAGCGCCAGGATGTATTGCGCCAGTAGGACGGTGACGTCGGTGGACAGGTGCGGCGCGGCGCCGCCATGGCCGCCGCTGCCGCGGAAGGTGACGGTCCAGCGGTCGCCGGCCGCCATGAAGGGACCGGGGCGGATGGCGAAGCGCCCGAGCGGCAGGTCGGGCATGTTGTGCATGCCGTAGACGGCATCCACCGGGAAGCGCTCGAAGAGGCCGTCATCCAGCATGGCGCGGGCGCCGCCGCGGCCCTCCTCGGCGGGCTGGAAGATGAAGTGGACGGTGCCGCCGAAATCCGGGCGCTCCGCCAGCAGGCGTGCGGCGCCGAGCAGCATCGTCGTGTGGCCGTCATGGCCGCAGGCGTGCATCAGGCCCGCATTCGCGGAGGCGTAGGGGAGGCCCGTCGCCTCCTCGATGTAGAGGGCGTCCATGTCGGCGCGCAGGCCGATGGCGCGCTGGCCCGGGCGGGCGCCACGCAGGGTGGCGACGACACCGAGGCCGCCCACACGCTCCGTCACCTCCAGGCCCCAGCCGCGCAGGCGCTCGGCGACGAGGGCGGCGGTGCGGAACTCCTCCCGCCCGATCTCGGGGTGGGCGTGCAGGTCGTGGCGGATGGCGACGAGCTCGGGGAGGAGGTCGCGGAGGCGGGCGTCCATGGGCTCAGTCCTCCAGCCGCACGCCGGTCAGTTCCACGATGGCTTTCCAGCGGTCCACTTCGGCGCGCTGGAAAGCGGCGAAGCGGGCCGGGTCCATGGGGGTGATGGCGAAGCCCGCGCCTTCCAGGCGGGCGCGGACGGCCGGCACCTCCAGCGCGCCGAGGGAGGCGGCGGCGAGGCGCTCCACCACGGGCGCGGGCGTGGCGCGGGGGGCGAAGAGGCCGAACCAGGCGTCCACGAAGGCCTCGCCCTGGCCGGCCTCGGTGGCGGTGGGCAGGTCGGGGAAGTCGGCGAGGCGGGCGGGGGCGCCGATGGCGAGGGCGCGGAGCTGGCCCTCCCGCATCAGGCCGGACACGCCGGGAAGGGTGGACACGTAGAAGTCCACGAGGCCGGCGACCGTGTCGGTCGCGGCCGGTGCGGCGCCGCGATAGGAGACGTTGGTGCCGGTGATGCCGTTCCGGCGGCACAGCGACTCCGAGATGATGTGGCTGGCGCTGCCGGGCGAGGAGGAGGCGTAGGTCAGCCCGCCCTGCCGGCCCTTGGCAAGGAGGTCCGCGAGGCTGCGGTGCGGCGCGGCGGCGGGCACGACCAGCACATGCGGAACGCTGGCCAGCAGCGACACCGGCGCGAAGGAATCGACGACGTGGTAGGGCAGGCGCGGCGCGAGCCATTGCAGGGCCGCGTGGGTGGCGTTCTGGCCGAGAACGAGGGTCGTGCCATCCGGGGCCGCGCGGGCCACCCCCTCCGTGCCGATGACGCCGCTGGCGCCGGTGCGGTTCTCGACCACCACGGGGCGGGACAGGGTGGCGGACATGGGCTCGCCGATGGCGCGGGCCAGGAGATCGGTGGGGCCGCCTGCGGGGCCGCCGACCACGATCCGCACCGCCGTGGATTGCGCCGCGGCAGGCCGTCCCGCGCCGGCGAGCGCGGCGAGGCCGGTCAGGATCAGGGGGCGGCGTGGCGTCATCTGGGGTCTCCGGCGCGCATCTGAGGAGGCGCGCCGGAGGGGGTCAAGGCGCCGTCAGTGTGCCCCGCCGCCCGCGCCGGGACGGGGCGGCTTCACGAAGAAGGCGAGCGGCACCGCGAGCGCGAAGAGCAGCGCGATGACCACCAGCACGTCGTTGTAGGCGAGGATCAGCGCCTCCCGCGTCACCATGCCGGCGACCTGCCGCAGGGCGGCGAGGTCCGATGCCTCGCCGAGCCGGGCGGAGAGGGCAGCGGACATGCCCTCGATCGTCTCGGTCACGCCGGGGCGGGCCCAGGTCACGGCCTCCGACAGATGCTGGCGGTGGGCGGCGGACTGGCTGATGACGAGCGTGTTGATCATCGCCAGCCCCACCGCGCCGCCGAGGTTGCGCATGAGGTTGTAGAGCCCGGAGGCGTTCTTGATCATCGCGGGCGGCAGGGTGCCGAGGGCGATCCCGTTCACCGGCACCATCGCGAACATCGTCCCGAACCCACGCAGCGAGAGCGGCAGCCAGAGCTCCGAGAAGGAGGATTGCGCCGTCAGGCGGGAGGTGAGCCACATCGCCACCGCCGTGGTTCCCATGCCGAAGGCGAGGAGGATGCGCGGGTCGAGCGAGCGGGACAGGCGGCCGACAAGGGGCGCCGCGATGAACATCGCCAGCCCGGTGATGAACATCGTCTCGCCGATCTGGAGCGAGTTGTAGCCGCGGATGCGCCCGAGGAAGAGCGGGATGAGGTAGACCGCGCCGTAGAGGCCGATGCCGACGAGGAAGGCGTAGAGGCTGCCGATGGCGAAGTTCGCGTTGCCATAGGCGCGCAGCTCCACGATCGGGTCCTGTCGGGTGAAGGCGCGCCAGAAGAAGACGACGGCTGCGACGGCGCCGACGGCGGCGCAGGCGGCGATGGTCGGGTCATCCAGCCAGTCCCAGCGCGGGCCTTCCTCCATCACGTATTCCAGGCAGCCGAGGAAGGCGGCCATGGCGAGCAGGCCCCACCAGTCGAAGCGGGAGAGCAGGCGGCGGTCGCCGCGGTCGATGTCCAGCGTGTTCCACACGACGACGGCGATGATCGCGCCGATCGGCACGTTGATGAGGAACAGCCAGTGCCAGGAGAAGCTCTCGGTCAGCAGGCCGCCGAGGGTCGGGCCGATGGTGGGCGCGAGGGTGGCGGTCAGGCCGATCAGCACGCTGGTGCGGGTGCGCTGTGCGCCGGTGAAGAGCAGGAAGGCGGTAGCGAAGACCGTCGGGATCATCGCACCGCCGAGGAAGCCCTGCATGGCCCGCGCCGCGATCATCATCGGCAGGTTCGTCGCCATGGCGCAGACGAGCGAGAAGATCGTGAAGCCGGACGCCGAGATGGTGAAGAGGACGCGCGTGGAGAGCAGGCGCGAGAGGAAGCCCGAGAGCGGGATCATGACGATCTCCGCGATCAGGTAGGAGGTCTGCACCCAGGAGGCCTCGTCCGGGCTGGCGGAGAGGCCGGCCTGGATCTCCGAGATGCTGGCGGAGACGATCTGGATGTCCAGGATCGCCATGAACATGCCCAGCACCATCGTCATGAAGCCGACGAACTGCCGGGTCGGGATCGAGCGCCCGGCCGGCGGGGCCGCGGCGCCCATGGTGGTGGCGGACATGGCGGGGCCTAGTTTCGGTGCAGCAGGGCGGCCGCGGCGCCGAACATCGAGCGCGGGGCGTGCGGGTCGTCGCGCGTGTCCACCTCGGCCTCGACCGACAGGCCGGCGCGGAGGCCGGCGGTGTCCTGGCCCGGGGCGATGGCGATGCGGACGGGAACGCGCTGGACGATCTTCGTGAAGTTGCCCGTGGCGTTCTCCGGCGGCAGGAGGGAGAACTGCGCGCCGGTGGCGGGGGCGAGGCTGTCCACCGTGCCGTGCAGAGTGCCGCCCGCATCCACCGAGAGCTCCACCGGCTGGCCAGGGTGCATCCGGCCGATCTGCGTCTCCTTGAAGTTCGCGGTGACGAAGAGGCGCTCCGTGTTCGGCGCCACGGCGATCAGGTTCGTGCCGGCGCGGACGTGCTGGCCGGGCTGGGCGGCGCGGTTCCCGGCGATGCCGTCGAAGGGCGCGCGGATGATCGTGTCGGCGAGGTTGCTCTCGGCGAGCGCGAGTGCGGCGCGGGCGCCGTCGCGGCGGGCCAGGGCGGCGCGGGCCTGGGCCTCCAGCACCGGCAAGGCGCCGCGGGCGGCCTCAACGGCCGCCTGGGCGGCCTGGACGGAAGCCTCGGCCTTGCGGCGGTCGGCGGTGGTGCGCTCCACCGTCTCGCGCGTGCCGAAGCCTTCGGCCGCCAGGGTGCCGGCGCGGCCGCCGGCGGCGATGGCGCGGACGCGCTCGGCCTCGGCTTGGGCGACGTTGGCCTCGGCCTGGGCGATCTGGGCGCGTTGCTGAAGCTGCTGGGCCGCGAGGGTTCCAAGGCTGGCCTCGGCCTCTGCCAGAGTGGCGGCGGCCTGGTCACGGCGGGCGCGCCAGTCCTGGTCCTCCAGGGCGATGAGCGGCTGGCCGGCCGTCACGCGCTGGTTGTCGCCCACAAGGATGCGGGCGACGTCGCCCTCAATCCGGGAGGCGAGCACGGCGATGTCACCGCCCACATAGGCGTTGTCGGTGGAGACGAGGAAGCGGCCGACCTGCCAGTACCAGGTGCCGCCCAGGGCTGCGCCGGACACGACCAGCAGGGCGGCGAAGGGCAGCAGGCGCCGGAACAGGGACCGGCGCGGTGGCGGGAGGCTGGCTTTGATGTCGGGGTCGATGATGAGGCTGCTCTGGGCGTTCATGGCCTGACTGAACCGTTCAGTTCAGTTGCCAGATAGGACGGAATGGCGAATTTGTCGATGGTAAACTGAACCGTTCAGTATCACATGTGGCGGACCGGAAGGACCGCCCTGTCATGTCTGTCACCGCCCTCGAGGTCTCGCCCAAGCGGGCCGCCATCCTCGCCGCCGCTTCCCGCCTTTTCATGGGAGAAGGGTTTGCGGCCGTGTCCATGGACGCGGTGGCGCGCGAGGCCGGCGTGTCCAAGGCCACGCTTTATGCCCACTTCACGGGGAAGGAGGCGCTGTTCGGCGCGATCGTGGAGGCGCGCTGCGAGGCCATCGCCGCGGAGGCGGAAGCTCTGGCAGTCCATGCTCCTTCCCCCGAGGGCGCGCTGCGGAAGCTCGCGCTGCTGTGGATGGGGTTCCTGCTGCAGCCCTCGACCATGGCGATCCACCGGGTGGTGATCGCGGAGGGTGGGCGCTTCCCGGAAATCGTGCGGCGCTTCTACGCCGCCGGGCCGGCGCGCGGCCGGGCTCTCCTGACGGGTTGGATCGCGGCGGAGCAGCGGCACGGTCACCTGCGCACCGACGTGGACCCGGACGAGGCCGCGGGACACTTCGGGGCGCTGCTGCGCGGCGACCTGTATTTCCGAACCTTCCTGGGCGGCCCGGTGCCGGACGAGGCCGCCATCGCCGCCGCGGCGGAGGCGGCGGTGGCAGTGTTCCTGCGGGCTTTCGGGCCGACCAGCGCGGCGGAGGCCAACCCTGGGCCGTAAAGGTCCCGGCCGCCGGTAACCCTGACCGGCGATTCGCCTGACCTCCGAGAGGGTTTCAGGGAGGTTTCCGGCCGTTCTGACAAACCTGCGGAAAAATCGGGGCGGCCATGCGCGAAGGCCCTTGCGCCCCGGAAGCGGCGGGATTATCTGCCGCCTCAGACGCAGTACGCACGTGCCTCTGGCCCGCAAGGTTACGCAACGACGTCAAGCGTTCTGGCAACCCCCCGGCGCCCTGTTCGTCACTGGACAGATGCGGCGGGGCTCTCACTTGGTCGCTGGTTCGTTCGACCGTTCGTCAACCGTGCAGGGCCGCGTCGCGGAATGGCGCGCCTTGCACCTTCTCCATGGGGAGGTGGTGCGATGACCCCGAAGATCGCTCGCTATCTCGCGGATGTTCAGCCGGCGACGCCGTGCCTTGTCACGGACGTGGACAAGATCGAGCAGAACTACCGGCGGCTCCAGGCCGCGCTGCCGCTGGCCCGCATCTACTACGCCGTGAAGGCCAACCCTGCCGCCCCGATCCTGGAGCGGCTGGTCGGGCTCGGCTCCTGCTTCGACGCGGCCTCCTACGAGGAGGTCTCGGCGGTGCTCGATGCCGGCGCGCGGCCGGAGGCGGTGTCGTACGGCAACACCGTGAAGAAGGAGCGCGCCATCAAGGCCGCTTACGACCGCGGTGTGCGGATGTTCGCCTTCGACTCCGAGGGGGAGCTGGAGAAGCTCGCCCGCTCGGCGCCGGGGTCGCGCGTCTACTGCCGCATCCTCGTCGGCAATGACGGGGCGGAGTGGCCGCTGTCGCGCAAGTTCGGCTGCGAGGTCGAGATGGCCCGGGAGTTGATGGTGAAGGCGGGTGAGATGGGGCTCGACCCCTTCGGTCTCTCCTTCCACGTCGGCTCCCAGCAGACGAACACCGCGGCTTATGAGGCGGCGATCGCGAAGGTCGCCATGCTCTTCACCGACCTCAAGGAGGCGGGCGTGAAGGTGCGCATGGTGAACCTTGGCGGCGGTTACCCCGTGCGCTACCGCGCCGAGGTGCCGGAGATCGACGCCTTCGGCGACGCCATCATGGGCGCGATGGCCGAGCACTTCGGCAACGCCATCCCGGACATGGTGATCGAGCCCGGCCGCTTCATCGCGGGCGATGCGGCGGTGCTGTCGGCCGAGGTGGTGCTGGTGTCCCGCAAGGCGAAGGACGATCCGGTGCGCTGGGTCTACCTGGACATCGGGCGTTTCGGTGGCCTGGCGGAGACGGAGGGCGAGGCCATCAAGTACGCCTTCCGCACGCCGCATGACGGCGGGCCGGAAGGTCCGGTGACGATCGCGGGCCCGACCTGCGACAGCACGGACACGCTGTACGAGAAGTCCAACTACCGCCTGCCCGAGGCCCTGCGGGCCGGCGACCGGGTGGAGCTGCTGGCGACGGGGGCCTACGTCACCACCTATGCCAGCCAGGGCTTCAACGGCTTCGCGCCACTGGCCGAGCACTACATCTGACGGAAGGGGGAGGCGCGAGCCTCCCCTTTTCTTTTCGGGCAACGATCCCGACGTGACGGGTGCCCCTTGCGGCTTTCACCACTTGGCGTTGAATAACGCGCATTCTGTCTAATGGTGCGTCGCAGCGGTCGATTTTCCTTTCTTTTCGAATGGACAATCGGCAATGGTCGCTCACGAACAGGGGAGCCGGGCTTGGCCGAGTTCTGGAACGACTGGGGCTACTGCGCGTATCTGCTCGCCGCGCTCTGGGCCTTCTTTGAAGGCGAGACCTTCGTCCTGGCCGCCTCCGCCGTCGGGGCGGTGACCGGCGCCGTCGACCCCTGGATCCTGATGTTCTCGGTGTGGATCGGCTCCTTCCTGGGGGACCAGACCTGGTTCCTGCTGGGCCGGCGCTACGGCCCGACCGCCCTCCGCCGTTTCCCGAACGCCGAGGCCAAGGTGGCGGGTGCGACGGCCATGCTGGTGCAGTACGGCACGCTCTTCGTCCTGTCCTTCCGCTTCATCTACGGGGTGCGGAACGTGGCCGCCGCGGCTTGCGGGCTGGCCGGGATGGACCGGCTCCGCTTCTCGATCCTGAACTTCATCGCGGCCGGCGTCTGGGCCGCGAGCTTCGTGGCGGCCGGCTGGTACCTCGGCGCCTGGATCGGCGCGGAGAACCTGTTCCATGCGATCGCCGGTGGGGCCCTGCTGATCGTGGCGTTCTTCCTCGGCCGCCGTTACCTCCGGCGCCGCCGCAGGGCGGTCGCCGCGGCCGGCTGAGCCCCTCCCCCGCCGTAAATTTTCCGGTCCCATGCGAGACAAGCCGCCGGGCGGCGGCTAGTCTTCCCGAATGGACGAGATCGACCGCAACATCCTGATCGCGGTTCAGCAGGACGGCGCGGCCGGGCTTGCGGACCTGTCCAAGGTGGCGGGCCTCTCCGTCTCCGCCACCGCCGAGCGCGTGAAGCGGCTGGAGGAGCGGGGGACGATCCGGTCCTGGCACGCGGCGCTGGACCCGGCGGCGGTGGGCTGCCCGCTGCTGGCCTTTGTCATGGTGGGCATGCGGCCGGGCCGGGACGATGGCGGCTTCAAGAAGGCGATGCGCCGGGCCGCGCCGGTGCTGGAGTGTCACGCCGTCAGCGGCCCCTGGGATTACATGCTGAAGCTCCGGCTGCCCGACCTCGCGGCGCTGGAGGGGTTCGTGGCGGGCGAGGTGCGGTCCCAGTCCGGGGTGGAGCGGACGGAGATCGTGGTCGCCCTGTCCTCGGCGAAGGAGACGATGATCCTGCCGGTGGCGGAGGCGGACGAGGAGTAGCGCCCCGGGGCGTATCGTCCGAGGTGAAGGGGCGGCCGGACCGGGCCGCCCCTTCCCGGCTCAGCGCATCGTCGCGGGACGCACGCTCATGGCGAGGGTCCGCTCGTCGGCCCGCGCGTCATAGGTCAGGCCGCGACGGGTGGCCCAGATGTTCACGAGCTGGAAGAGCGGGATGATGCCCTGGTCGTTCATCGCCATCTTCACGGCGTCCTGCAGCAGCCGCTCGCGCTGGCCGTCGTCCAGCGTGGCCACGGCCCGCGCCGTCAGCGCGTCCAGCTCCGGGTTGGAGTAGCGGCCGTTGTTGCTGGCGCCCGTCCGCTTCGCCTGGTCGAAGGTGCCGAGGATGTTGACGAGGAGGTAGGAGGCCTCCCCCGTCACGCTGCCCCAGCCGACGAGCCGGATGGCGTATTCCTGGCGCGCGTTTCGCGGGGAGAAGGCGGCCCAGGGCTGCGCGTCCACCTGCGTCTGCACCCCGATGCGAGTCCACATCTGGGCCACGGCCTGAATGGTGCGGGCGTCGTTCGGGTAGCGGTCGTTCGGTCCGTGCAGGGTCAGGCGGAAGCCCTGGGGATAGCCCGCCTCGGCCAGGAGTTGGCGGGCGCGGTCGGCGTTGAAGGCGGTCGGCCGGACCTCGGGGTTGTAGGAGTAGGAGCCGGGCGGCAGCCACTGGCCGGTTGGCTGTGCCGTGCCCTCCATCACCTGGCGGGTCAGGGCTTCCCGATTGATCGCCATGGAGAGGGCCTGACGCACGCGGATGTCGCGGAACGGGTTCCGCGGCAGGGGCTGGCCGGCATGGTCCGTGACGAAGGGGACGCTGCCGTCCCGCGAGAAGTCCATAACGAGATAGATCAGCCGCAGGCCCTGGATCTCGTGCAGCACGGCCCGGTTGTCGCGCCGCAGCCGCTCCAGGTCGCTGCTGGGCACCTGGTCGATCAGGTCCACGTCCCCGGCGAGGAGCGCGGCGGTACGGGCGCTGTCATTGGCGATGAAGCGGTAGGAGACGCGGGCCCAGGGTTCCGCCCCGCCCCAGTAGGCGTCGTTGCGGACGAGTTCCGTCCGGTCGCCGGGACGGTAGGAGACGAGGCGGTAGGGGCCGGTGCCGATCGCCGCCTTGCCGGAGTTGTAGTCCTCCGTGCTGGCGCCCTGGCCGGCGTGGCGGGAGATGACGGCGACGGAGGCGAGCTCGGTTGGCAGCAGCGGGTGGGGCGCGGCGGTGTGGAACCGGATGGTGAGGGGGTCGACCACCTCGGTCCGGGTGATGGCGCGGACGAAGCCGCCGAAGCCGCCAGGGGAGTTGGGGACGTTCGGCGCACGCTCCACGGTAAAGGCGACGTCGTCCGCGGTGAAATCCCGGCCATCATGCCACTTCACGCCGGAGCGCAGCTTGAACTCCCAGACCGTGTCGCCGACGGGGCGCCAGCTCTCGGCGAGGCCGGGCTGGGGCCGGGCGGCGGCGTCGCGCTGCACCAGGAAGTCGAAGATGTGCATCGACAGGGAGTTGTTGGGCGAGGCGTTGTAGAAATGCGGGTCGAGCGAGGTGACCGAGCCGCCGATGCCGATGGTCAGGGTTCGGTCCGCCGGCGGGGTCTGCGCGAATCCCGGTCCGCCCAGGGTAGCGGCGCCGAGGGCGGCGGGCACCGCCAGCAGGCGGCGCCGGGTGGTCTGGTGGGTCACGCGGAAGCTCTCCCTTTTTTCATGCAGAGCCGCGGAAACTAGCGGCGGGAGGGGCCGGCTGCTAGGATTGCCCGGGGAAGGCGCCACCGAAACTTCGGGGAGACCGTATGAGGAAGCTCGCTCTGGCGGCCGTCGCGGCCGCCTTGCCGGCGTTTGGGGACGCTGCCGTCGCGCAGACCCTGAATGTCGCGGTGGGTGCGCCGGTCACCTCCCTCGATCCGCACTACCACGCGCTGTCGCCGAACTACGCGGCGGCCGAGCATATCTTCGACAGCCTGACGGCCTTCGATGCGAATGCGCGCGTGGTGGCGCGGCTGGCGGAGAGCTGGCGGCCGGTCGAGGAGAGCGTGTGGGAGTTCCGGCTCCGCCCGAATGTGCGGTTCCACAACGGCAACGCCTTCACCGCGGAGGACGTGGCCTTCACCATCGCCCGCGTGCCGACGGTGCCGAACTCGCCGTCCTCCTACGGGATCTACACGCGGGCGATCCAGCGGGTGGAGGTCGTGGATCCGCTGACCGTGCGCTTCCACACCAACGGTCCCTACCCGCTCCTGCCCGTGGACCTCGCGCAAGTGGAGATGCTCGATTCCGAGCACCACGCGAATGCGACGACGGAGGAGTTCAACTCCACCCGGCTGGCGATGGGCACCGGCCCCTTCCGCATCCTGTCGCACCGCAACGGGGAGCGGATCGAGTACGCGCGCAACGACGCCTATTTCGGGGATCGGCCGCACTGGGCGCGGGTCAACTACCGGATGATCACGAACGACGCGGCGCGGACGGCGGCGCTGCTGTCGGGGGACGTGGACTTCATCGACCAGGTGCCGACGAGCGACATCGCGAAGCTGCGGGCCGATGGGCGCGTGGCGCTGAGCGAGATCGACGGGCTGCGGCTGATCTACCTCGCGCTCGATCATTCCCGGGACGGCGCCACGCCCTTCGCGCTGGGGGAGGATGGGCGTCCCCTGCCCCGCAACCCGCTGCGGGACGTCCGCGTCCGGCGGGCGCTGTCCATGGCGATCGACCGCCAGGCCATCACGGACCGGGTGATGGAGGGGGCCTCCACCCCGTCAATGCAGCTCTTGCCGCCGACCGGGTTCGGGGCGATTCCCGGGTTGGTCGCGGGCCGCCCCGATCCCGATGGCGCCCGGCGCCTGCTGACCGAGGCCGGCTACCCCAACGGCTTCCGCCTGACGCTGCACGGGCCGAACGACCGCTACATGAACGACGCGCGGATCATCCAGGCGGTCGGGCAGATGTGGACGCGGATCGGGGTGCGCACGCAGGTCGAGGGGCAGCCCTGGGCCGCCTTCGTCGCCCGCGCGGGCCGGCAGGAGCTCTCGGCCTTCCTCGTGGGCTGGGGGACGTCCTCCGGCGAGGCGTCGAACCCGCTCCGCTCCCTGCTGGCGACCGCCAATCCGGGACGGGGCTTCGGCGGGTCCAACCGCGGCCGCTACTCCAACCCGGAGATGGACGCGCGGATGGAGGAGGCGCTGCGGACGCTGGATGACGGGCGGCGCGAGGCGCTGCTGCGGGAGGCGACGCAGATCGCGATGGATGATGTCGGGATCATTCCGATCCACACGCAGAAGAACATCTGGGGGATGCGCCGCGGCCTGGTGCACGACGCGCGGGCGGACGAGCTGACGCGGGCGCAGGACGTGCGCCCGGCGGCGCGCTGAGAGACGGACAGGGGGAGACGCGGATGAGAAAGCTGGTCCTGGCGGCGACGGTCGCGGTGCTCTCCGCCTCGGGAGCGATGGCCCAGACGCTGACGATGGGGGTCGGGTCGCCCGTGACCTCGCTCGATCCGCATTATCACCAGCTCTCTCCGAACAACGCCGTGTCGGACATGATCTTCGACAAGTTGGTGAACACCGATGCCCGTGCCCGCAACATCCCGGGCCTGGCGACGGAGTGGCGGGCGATCTCCCCGACCGTGTGGGAGTTCAAGCTGCGGCCGAACGTGCGCTTCCACAACGACAACCCCTTCACGGCGGAGGACGTGGCCTTCACCATCGGGCGGCTGCCGAACGTGCCGAACTCGCCGGCCTCCTACGCCGTCTATGCGCGGCCCATCGCGCGGATCGAGGTGGTGGACCCGCTCACCATCCGCTTCCACACCCATGAGCCCTATCCGCTGCTGCCGCTGGACATGACGAATGTCCGCATCCTCAACCAGGCGACGCACCGGAATGCGACGACGGAGGAGTTCAACTCCGGCCGCATGGCGATCGGAACCGGGCCGTTCCGCGTGATCTCCCACCGCAACGGGGACCGGATCGAGTTCGAGCGGAACGATGCCTACTGGGGTGACCGGCCGGCCTTCCAGCGCGTGAACTACCGGATGATCACCAACGACGCCACGCGCACCGCAGCCCTGCTGGCCGGCGACGTGGAGGCGATCGACCAGGTGCCGACCACCGACGTGGCACGATTGCGGAACGATCAGCGCGTGTCCCTGAGCGAGATCGTGGGACTGCGGCTGATCTATCTTGGGCTGGACCATCTGCGCGGGGCGAACGAGAACTCGCCCTTCGTCACGGACAATGACGGGCGGCCGCTGGGCCGCAACCCGCTGCGGGACGTGCGGGTCCGGCGGGCGCTGTCCATGGCGATCGACCGGCAGGCGATCACGCAGCGGCTGATGGAGGGCGCGGCCACCCCGGCCGGCCAGTTCCTGCCGCCCGGCACCTATGGCCACATCCCCGACCTGGCGCCCACGGCCTTCGATCCGGACGGGGCACGGCGCCTGCTGACCGAGGCCGGCTACCCCAACGGCTTCCGCATCCAGCTGAACGGGCCGAACGACCGCTACATCAATGACGGCCGCATCATCCAGACGATCGGGCAGATGTGGACCCGGGTCGGCGTGCGCACGGCGGTGGAAGGGCAGACCTGGGCCGTCTTCATCGGCCGTTCCGCCCGGGCCGAGTACTCGGCGCAGCTGAATGGCTGGGGGTCAAACCCGGACGGGTCCCACCCGCTACGGAACATCCTGGCCACCGTGAGCGCCGAGCGGGGCTGGGGCGCCTCCAACCGCGGCCGCTACTCCAACCCCGAGGTGGACCGGCTGCTGGAGCAGTCCCTGACGGAGCTGGACGAGGCGAAGCGGGAGGAGTTGGTGATCCGCGCCCAGCGCATCGCCGCCGAGGACGTGGCGGTGATCCCCATCCACATCCAGACGAATATCTGGGCCACGCGCCGCGGACTGGTGCACGAGGCCCGGGCCGACGAGCTGACCCGGGGCCAGGACGTGCGCCCGGCGCCGCGGCCGTGACGGAGACCACACGATGACCGTCTATCTCCTGCGCCGGCTGATCCAGGCGGCGCTGGTCATGCTGATCATGTCCATCATCGTCTTCATCGGGGTCTATGCCATCGGCGACCCTGTGGAGATCCTGATCTCGCCGGACGCGGACCAGGCGGAGCGGGCGCGGGCCATCGCGGCGCTCGGGCTGGATAAGCCGCTCTGGCAGCAATACCTGACCTTCCTGACGAATGCCGTGCAGGGCGACCTCGGCCGGTCCTTCGTGTTCAACGAACCGGCGCTGAAGCTGATCGGGCAGCGCGCCCCGGCCACGCTGGAGCTCGCCTTCGCGGCGATGTTCCTGGCCATCCTGATCGGCCTGCCGCTCGGCCTCTATGCCGGGCTGCGGCCGAACTCGGTGGGCGCGAAGGCGATCATGGCGGGCTCGATCCTCGGCTTCTCCCTGCCCACCTTCTGGGTGGGGCTGATGCTGATCATGGTCTTCGCGGTGCAGCTCGGCTGGCTGCCCTCCACCGGGCGGGGAGAGACGGCGGAGATCCTCGGGCTTCGATGGTCCTTCCTGACGTGGGATGGGCTGGCGCACATGGCCATGCCGGCGCTCAACCTCGCGCTGTTCAAGATCAGCCTCGTCATCCGCCTGACCCGCGCGGGCGTGCGGGAGACGATGCTGATGGACTTCGTGAAGTTCGCCCGGGCGAAAGGGCTGTCGTCCTCCCGCGTGATCGGGGTGCACGTGTTCAAGAATATCCTGATCCCCGTGGTGACCGTAACAGGGCTGGAGCTCGGCTCGACCATCGCCTTCTCGGTCGTGACGGAGAGCGTCTTCGCCTGGCCGGGCATGGGCAAGCTGATCATCGACAGCATCAACGTGCTCGACCGGCCGGTGATCGTCGCCTACCTCATGAGCATCGTGCTGATGTTCATCATCATCAACCTGGTCGTGGACCTGCTCTACTCCGTCCTCGATCCCCGCGTCCGGCTGGAGAGCAAGGCATGAGCGCGACCGCTCTCCCCACGGGGACAGGGCAGACCCCGACGACCGCCTCCCCGCCCGCGCCGCCGCGGGTGGAGACGCCCTTCCGCCGCTTCGTCTCCGAGTTCTTCGAGAGCAAGATCGCGACGGGGGCGCTGGTAATCTTCACCCTCATCGTCCTGATCGCGATCTTCGCGCCGCTGATCTCGCCGCAGAATCCCTACGACCTCGCCCAGCTCGACATCATGGACGGGCGGCTGGAGCCGGGGTCCCAGAGCGGCGACGGGAGCATGACCTACTGGCTCGGCACCGATGACCAGGGGCGGGACATGCTGTCCGGCATCATGTACGGGCTGCGGATCAGCCTTGTGGTCGGCGCCGGGTCGGCGATCGCCGCGGCGCTGGTCGGTGCCTCCCTCGGCATGCTCGCGGCCTATGCCGGCGGGCGGACCGACACCCTGATCATGCGGCTGGTGGACCTCCAGCTCTCCTTCCCGACCATCCTGTCAGCGCTGATGATTCTCGCCTTCCTCGGCAAGGGAATCATGAACGTCGTGATCGCCCTGATCGTGGTGGAATGGGCCTATTACGCCCGCACCGTCCGCGGCGTGGCGCTGGTCGAACGACGGCGGGAATATATCGAGGCGGCGCAGTGCCTGGCGCTGCCGACCCGGCGGATCATCTTTCGGCACCTGCTGCCGAACTGCATGCCGCCGCTGATCGTGGTGGGGACCATCCAGATCGCCCGGGCCATCGCGTTGGAGGCGACGCTCTCCTTCCTCGGCCTCGGCGTGCCGATCACCGAGCCCTCGCTCGGCCTGCTGATCGCCAACGGGTACGAGTACATGCTCTCGGGCAAGTACTGGATCTCCTTCTATCCGGGCATCGCCCTGCTGGTCACCATCGTCTCCATCAACCTGGTCGGCGACCATCTGCGCGACGTCCTGAACCCGCGGTTGAAGAAGTGAGCACCACCGTTCCTGCCCCCTCCGTGCCGGCCACGGCGGCGACGCCGACCCTCCAGGTTCGGAATCTCCGGACCACCTTCTTCACCCGCGCCGGCGCGATCCCCGCGGTCAACGACGTGTCCTTCAGCGTCGGCCGCGGGCAGGTGCTGGGGCTGGTGGGGGAGTCCGGGTCCGGCAAGACCGTGACCGGCTTCTCCGTGATGCGGCTGGTCGATCCGCCCGGCCGGATCGTGGGCGGGGAGATCCTCTTCGACGGCCGCGACCTGACGAAGGCGTCCGAGGAGGAGATGCGGCAGCTCCGGGGCAACCGGATCGCCATGATCTTCCAGGACCCGATGATGACGCTGAATCCGGTCCTGCGCATCGACACGCAGATGATCGAGACGATGCAGGCCCACACGAAGATCAGCCGTGAGGATGCGCGCCAGCGCGCGCGGGACACGCTGGGGATGGTCGGCATCCCCTCCCCGGATGAGCGGCTGATGTCCTATCCCCACCAGTTCTCCGGCGGGATGCGGCAGCGCGTGGCGATCGCGATCGCGCTGCTGCACCGGCCCGAGCTGATCGTGGCGGACGAGCCGACCACGGCGCTGGACGTGACGATCCAGGGGCAGATCCTGGCCGAGGTGCAGAAGCTGGCGGCGACCACCGGCACGTCGCTGATCTGGATCACCCATGACCTGTCCGTGGTGGCGGGCTTGGCCGACGACATCGCGGTCATGTACGCCGGCCGGATCGTGGAGCACGGGGCCGTGGTGGACGTGCTGGACCACCCGCTGCATCCCTATACCGTCGGCCTGCTGGGGTCCGTTCCGTCCCGCAACCGGCGGGGGGAGCCGCTGCGGCAGATCCCCGGGATGACCCCTTCCCTTCTCAACCTGCCGCCCGGCTGCCCCTTCCAGACCCGCTGCCCCCGCGCGGCCGAGGTCTGCCGCCAGGACCCGCCCATGGCCGAAATCCTGCCCGCCCATGAGGCGCGCTGCTTCCGCCCGCATCTCGAGACCGCGGAGGCGGCGGCATGAGCATCTCCTTGGACAAGGCGCCGGAGGCGCCGCCCGCGTCCACCGCCGCGCCGATGATCGAGGTGCAGGGCGTGTCCCGGCGCTTCGCGAAGCGGCTGGACTTCGCGGGCAAGCTGCTGGCGAAGCTCGGAGCGCCGCTTCGGGACGAGGTGGTCCACGCGGTGGACAAGGTGGACCTGACCATCCGGAAGGGCGAGGTGGTCGGGTTGGTCGGGGAATCCGGCTGCGGCAAGTCCACGCTGGGCCGGATGATCGCGGGCATCCTGCCGCCTTCGGACGGGACCATCCTGTGGAAGGGTCGCGACCGGCAGGGGCTGTCGGGGAAAGAGGCGCGCGCCGCGATGCTGCAGGCGCAGATGATCTTCCAGGACCCCATGTCCTCCCTCAACCCGCGGCTGAAGGTGGCGGAGATCGTCGGGGAGGCCCCGCTCTTCCACGGGCTGACAAACCGCGGCCAGTTCGCGACTTATGTGGATGACCAGCTCCGCCGGGCCGGGCTCGACCCCACGCTGAAGGCCCGTTACCCCCACCAGTTCTCTGGCGGGCAGCGGCAGCGCATCGGCATCGCGCGCGCGCTGGCCGTCCAGCCGGAATTCCTGGTCTGCGACGAGTCGGTGGCGGCGCTCGACGTCTCGATCCAGGCGCAGATCCTGAATCTCTTCATGCGGCTGCGGAAAGAGCTGGACCTCACCTACCTCTTCATCTCCCACGACCTGGGCGTGGTGGAGCATCTGAGCGACCGCGTGGTCATCATGTATCTGGGCCGCGTGGTGGAAGAGGCGCCGACCGAGACGGTCTTCGGCCGGCCGAACCATCCCTATACCCGCTCGCTTCTCGCCTCCGTCCCGAAGATCGAGGCGCGGAAGAAGGCCTTCGCGGTGGTGCGGGGGGAGATCCCCTCCCCGCTCGCGCCGCCGTCCGGCTGCCATTTCCACCCGCGCTGCCCGCACGCCTTCGACCGCTGCAAGGTGGAGATCCCGGCGCTGAAGGAGGTGGCCCCCGGCCACCGGAGCCGCTGCCACCTGAACGACGAGCCCGGGCGCGCCGGGCTGCCGGCGTGACGCGGATCACGCTCGCCCTCCTGTCTGTCCTCGCGCTGTCCGCCTGCGGAGAGCGCGAGGGACAGCGCGGCCCCTATGTCGGCGGGTCCGGCGGGATCAACACGCTCCGCTGACCCATCCGGGCCGGTTCGGTCCCGATCATCTGCCCCGACCATCTGCAAGGAAGCGTCATGCCGAAGCTCACCCTGGATCACGTCCACCTGCGCTCACCCGATCCCGAGGCCACGGGGCGCTGGTACGAGACGGTGCTGGAGGCGCGTCGCACCGCCCCGACGGATCCGAAGAGCGGCCGGGTCACGGTCGCGGTGGGCGGACTGAACATCTTCATCGATCGCGTGCCGGCGGAGACGGCCGGGACGCCGCCCGCGCCCTTCCTGGGCCTGGAGCACCTGGCCTTCACCGTGCAGGGCATCGACGCGGCGGTGGAGGCGATGCGGGCCCAGGGCGTGACGATCCAGAACGGGCCGCTCGACGTGCGCCCCGGCGTGCGGATCGCCTTCATCGTCGGGCCGGAGAACGTGCTGATCGAGTTGCTGGAGCGGACGGCGGTCTGATCCGGCAGCTCTTTGGGGAAGGCTTGTTGGAAGCTGTGCTACCAACGCCCGAGACCCCATCCACCACGGCGCATACGCGCCCCGGACCCGCATCCCAGGGATCGCGGGGTCCGGGGGCCGCGTTCGGCCCCCGGCGGAGGGTCCGGGAGGCAGCGCCTCCCGGCAACGCGTCAGACGTCGGATAGGATGAAGGGCAGGTCCGTCGCGCCGGTGTCCTGTCCCATCGCGGTCAGCAGCGCGTGGGCCTGTCCGCGGTGATGGGTCTGGTGGTTGAAAAGGTGCGTCACCAGCACCGCCGTCCGGCGCGTCAGCTCCCGCCCGACGGCGCCGCTGAAATAGGTCAGGTCCTTCGCCAGCCAGTCGGGCGAGAGCCCCTCGGCCCAGGCGGCGATGCGGACATCGAGGGCCTGGCGAAGTCCCCACAGCGCGTCGAAGTCCGGCTCCATTGTCGGGCTTTCCTTGATCCCGACGCCCGGCCCCGGACCGCCATCGAAGCGGGACATCCAGATGGTGTCGGCCCAGACGAGGTGGCTCAGCGTGCCGTGCAGGCTGCCGAAGAAGGCGCCGCGGTCGGATTTGCGCTCCGCATCGGACAGCCGGGCAGCGGCGCCATAGGTGCGTCGGTTCATCTCGGTGTTGTAGGCCGCCATCATCCGGCACCAGTCGGGCGTGATCATGCCGTAGCCTTCCAGAAGACCGTCGTGGCCTCGGGCCTGCCGTCCGGATTCAGCGCGTAGCCGGGGATGGACCCGACCTCCTGCCAACCGAGGTCGCGATACAGGCGGTCCGCGCCGTCCGAGGCCGTATCCAGCACCAGCAGGCGGCGGCCGATGGTGCGGGCGACCTGCTCCACGCGCTGCATCAGCGCGCGGGCGATGCCGCGGCGTCGGAAGGCCGGGTCCACCAGCAGCTTCGCCACCTCGGCCCGGTGCGGGGCGTTGGGCTGCTGCGCGAGGACGAGTTGCACCGTGCCCGCGAGCTGCCCGTCGCACCAGGCGCCCAGCAGCACCTTCGTCCCCGTCGCGACATCGGCCGAGACGCCGCGCCAGAAGGCCCGCGCCACCTCCATGGAGAGGGGGCGGAGGTAGGAGACGGAGCCGCCTGACGCCACACAGGCGACGAGGATGTCGGACAGGCGCCGCTCCGCGCTGGCGGCCGCCGCGGCGTCCAGCATATCCACGGCGAGGCCCGTCGCCGGCTTCGCGTAACGGAATTCGAGCGACTTCGAGATGTCGTCGAGGATGCGGATGGAGCCAGCGCGGACATAGCCGCGCTTCTCGTAGAAGCGGTGCGCCGCCTCGAAGCGCGTGTCGGTCCAGAGCACCATGCGGCGGGCTCCATGGGCGACCGCGTGGCGCTCGGCGCCGTCCAGCAGGGTATGGGCGAGGCCGGTCCCGCGCGCGGCCTTCGCGACGTACATCCGCCCGATCTCCCAGGCCTCGTCGTCGTTCAGGGGGCGGGTGGCGACCATGCCGAGCGGGCCGCCCGCGTCCTCGGCGACCCAGAGGGCGCCGTTGGCCTTCTGGAAGTGGGTGGCCAGGGCGCGGAGTTCCGGCAACTCCCCGTCCACGTCGAGGATGCAGTTCGGGTATTCGGACCAGGCATCGCCGATCAGGCGGATATAGGCGTCGGTGTCCGCATCGGTGCCCGGGCGGATCGTCACCCCGGCCGGCTGCGGCATCGGGATGCCCTGCTGGTCCGGCGTCCTCACACCACGCCCCGGCAGAAATCCTGGATGCGGGCGCAGGCCTCGCGGAGTGCCTCCGTGTCCGTGGCATAGGAGAGGCGGATGTAGGGGCTCATGCCATAGGCGCTGCCGGCGACGGTGGCGACGTGGTTCTCCTCCAACAGGGCCATGGCCACGTCCTCGTCGGTCTCGAGGCGCCTGCCGCCGGCGCTGGTACGGCCGAGCAGGCCGGCGACGCCGGGGTAGACGTAGAAGGCCCCCTCGGGCCGGTGGCATTGCAGGCCCGGTGCGTCGTTCAGCATGTCCACGACGAGGTCGCGGCGCTGGCGATAGATGGCCTGGCGCTCCGCCACGGAATCCTGCGGGCCGTCCAGCGCGGCGATGGTCGCGGCCTGAGCAACCGTGGCGATGCCGTTCGTCGTCTGGCTCTGCATGTTCGTCATCGCCTTGATCAGCGGCGCGGGGCCGCCGGCGAAGCCGACGCGCCAGCCCGTCATGGCGTAGGTCTTGGACGCGCCGCTGACGGTCAGCGTGCGGTCCTTCAGCCGCGGCTCCACCGCGGCGACGGAGTGAAAGCCCGTGTCGACGTAGCTGATGTGCTCGTACATCTCATCGGACAGGATCCACACGTGCGGGTGGCGCAGCAGCACGTCGGTCAGCGCCGCCACCTCCTCCCGCGTGAGCGCCGCGCCGGAGGGGTTGTTCGGGAAGTTCAGCGTCACCCACTTCGTGCGCGGCGTGATGGCGGCGTCCAGGTCCTCCGGCCGCAGCTTGAAGCCGTTGTTCTGCGGGCAGGGCACGAAGACCGGCGTGCCGCCCGCCAGCTTGCCGATATCGGCATAGGCGGACCAGGCGGGGGTGGGGACGATCACCTCGTCGCCCGGGTCCACGGTGGCGAGCAGCGCGTCCAGGATGACCTGCTTGCCGCCATTGCCGACGATGATCTCGTTGAGCGCGTAATCCAGGCCGTTCTCGCGGCGGAACTTGCGCTGCACGGCGGCCTTCAGCTCGGGCCAGCCGTCGTTCGGCGGATATTTCGTCTTGCCGGCGAGGGCGGCCTCGTGCGCGGCCTCGATCGCGTGGGGCGGGGTGGCGAAGTCGGGCTCACCGACGGTCAGGCTGATGACCTTGTGCCCGGCCTCCCGCAGCTCCCGCGCGCGGATGGACATGCGGGAGGAGCCGGAGAGGGTGACGACCTCCAGCCTCTTGGCGAGGGCGGGCATGAACGGAAACCTCAGGTGGTGACGTGAAAGCGGGCGAAACTAGGCTTCGGGCGCGGCCGCGCCAACCCCGCGGCGTTCAGCGCGTCAGGCCCTGGGCGCGGAGATGGGCGGCCACGTGGTCCACGAAGGCGCGTACCTTCGGCACCTGCAGGCGGTGGGTGGGATAGACGGCGAAGATGCCGCTCGCCGGGGTCTCGACATCCGGCAGCACGCGGCGGAGCCGGCCGGCCGCCAGGTCTTCGGCCACGGCCCAGTCGGGGATGGCGGCCAGCCCGATTCCGGCGATGGCGGCGGCGCGGAGGGTGCCGGCATTGTCGGTCAGCAGCACCGGGCGCACTGGCACGGTGTCCGCCCCCAGCCGCCAGGTGTCGCGCCAGGGCAGCGGGCTGAAGCCGATGCAGCGATGCCCCGCCACCTCCCCCGGCACCGATGGCGCGCCGTGCCGGTCGAGATAGGCGGGCGCGGCCACGATCACCACGCGCGACGTGGCGAGGCGGCGCACCACCAGCCCCGGCGCCGGCGCCTCCGCCACCCGGATGGCGAGGTCGAAGCCGTCCTCCACCAGGCGAACGACGCCGGCGGCCTCGACGAAGTCCACCTCGACCGCGGGGTGGTCGTCCAGGAAGCGCGGCAGGCCGGGGATGAGGTGGCCGGCCACGAAGCTCTCGGGCGCCGCGACGCGCAGACGCCCGGCGGGCGCGGAGCCCAGGGCCTGGACTTCCCGGCGCGCGGCCTCCTCCTCGTCCAGCAGATGGCGGGCGCGCCGATAGAGGACGGCGCCGGCCTCCGTGGGGCGGACGTTACGGGCGCCGCGCTCCAGCAGGCGCAGGCCCAGGCGTTCCTCCAGCGCGCGCACCGTCTCGCTGACGGAGGACTTGGCTGTGCCCAATCGCTCGGCGGCGGCGGTGATGCTGCCGGTCTCCACCACGCGGACGAAGACTTCGAGCCCCTGGAAGGCGCGCATGGCCCAGTGTTCGCCCGGGCGAACGACGTGTCCAGAACGGGCGGCTCCCCGGACGTGGCAGGACGCGACAAGGTCCGGGCCATCGGCGAACCCCGAGGAGGATCGAATGTCGGACGTGATGGAGAAGGATGTGACCGTGGTGGAGCCCGGTATGGGCGAGGTGCTGAACGTGTTCGGCGCCGCCATGATCGTGAAGGCGGACCCGGCGACGGACGGGCTGTTCCTGGGCGAGCACGTGATCCCGCCCGGCTACTTCGTGCCACCTCACATCCACGCGGAGGATGACGAGGTCTTCTTCGTGCTGGAGGGCGAGTTGACCGTGTCCGGCGCCGCGGGCGAACGCCGCATCGGGCCGGGCGCCACGGCGCGGCTGCCGGCAGGGTCGCGCCACGGCTTCCGCAACGACACCTCGTCGGCGGTGCGCTTCCTCGTCATGGCGCGGCCGGGGCTACAGGGCCTGGAGATGTTCCGCCACTTCGACCGGGCCGGCCGCGCCGCCCCCGGCGGGTTGACGCCGCGGGAGATCGTGGCGATCTGCGGGGAATATGGCGTCACCATGGGGTGACGCGGGCGGCTGCTAGCCCCGGCGCGCGGCGCCACGATGCTCGTAGAGGAGATCGAAGGGAGCCTCCCCGGTCAGGCGGAACCCGGCCCGTTCGTAAAAGCGCGCGGCGGGGCTCTCTTTCAGCACCTCGATCCGCACGGGACGATCGGGCTGCTCGGCCAGGATGGCGTCCAGCACGGCGCGGCCGAGCCCCCGCCCTTGCAGCCCGGGCTCCAGGTAGAAGGAGTGGATCTCGCGGTGGTCCGGGTGTTCCACCACGGCGACGCAGCCCGCCCAGCCGCCCGGCACCTGGATCAGGCGGTACAGCGCGGGGTCGAAGGCCGCACGCATCCGGGCCCGCCGGCGCTCGGGGTCCCAGCGCCCCACGCGTTCCAGATGCTCCCGCATGACGCGGACCGACAGGTCGAGCAGCCGCTCGAAATCGGCCTCCGTCGCCGGGGTGAAGGCAAAGGACGTCACGCGCCTAATCTCCCACCAGCACCGGCACCAGCGAGGCGACGAGCAGCCCGGCGAGGGCGATGTTGAACAGCCGCCGCGCCCGTGCCGTCCGCAGCACGCGCGCCACACCGACGCCCACCGCGGTCCAGAAAGCCGTCACCGGCAGGGTGACGAGGACGAAGATCACGGCCAGCACCACCGCCTGCACCCAGGGCGCCGCGCCGCGCCCGGTGGTGTAGGTGACGGCGGCACCGAGCACGATGACCCAGGCCTTCGGGTTCACCCACTGGAACAGCGCCGCCTGCAGGAAGCTCAGCGGCCGTCCCGTCGCCTGCCCTTGGTCATCCTGCGGGCGCGCGGTCGCGATCCGCCAGGCCAGCCACAGCAGATAGGCCGCGCCGGCCCAACGCAGCACGCCGTACAGCCAGGGGGCGGCGCGCAGCACCTCCCCCGCACCGAGCGCCATGGCCAGGAGCATCGCCGGGAAGCCGAAGGAGATGCCGAGCATGTGCGGAACGGTCGGCATGAAGCCGAAGGTCGCGCCGGAGGCGGTCAGCATCGTGTTGTTCGGCCCCGGCGTGGCGGTCATGGAGAAGGCGAAGGCCACGGCCGAGATCAACCAGGCGACACCTTCCCCCGTCATGGGCGGGTCAGTGAAGCCCCATCACGAAAGGCCGGCGCAGAACTTCTGGATGCGGGCACAGGCCTCGGTGAGCTGCGCGTCCGACGCCGCGTAGGAGATGCGCATGTAGCCCGGGAAGAGGAAGGCGGAGCCGTGCACCGTCGCCACGCCGCCCTCTTCGAGCAGGGCGAGGACGAAATCCTCGTCCGTCTCCAGCTTCTTGCCGCCGGCCGTGGTCTTGCCGAGGCAGCCCTGGACGGAGGGGAAGACGTAGAAGGCGCCTTCCGGCGTGTTACAGTGGATGCCCGGGGCCTTGTTCAGCGCGGCCACCACGAGGTCCCGACGGCGCTCGAAGGCCTGGCGCATGGACTCCACCGTGTCCTGCGGGCCGTTCAGCGCCTCGACCGCCGCGGCCTGGGTGATGGAGGAGGTGTTGGAGGTGGACTGGCTCTGCAGCTTGTCCATCGCCTTTGTCAGCGCCTGCGGGGCGCCGGCATAGCCCAGGCGCCAGCCCGTCATGGCATAGGCCTTGGACACGCCGTTCATCGTGACCGTGCGGTCCTTCAGGCGCGGCTCCACTTCGACGACGGTCGCGAACTTGAAGCCGCCATAGACGAGCTTCTCGTAGATGTCGTCGGTGAAGATCCAGACGTTAGGGTGGCGCACCAGCACGTCCGTCAGGGCCTTCAGCTCCTCCGCGCTATACGCGGCGCCCGTGGGGTTGCAGGGGTTGTTCAGCATCACCCACTTCGTCTTCGGGGTGATCGCGGCCTCCAGCTGCTCCGCGGTAATCTTGAAGCCCTGGTTCGGGCCGGCGGGGATGGTGACGGGCGTGCCGTCCGCCAGCGCGACGATGTCGGGGTAGGAGACCCAGCACGGCGCAGGGATGATCACCTCGTCCCCCTTGTTCAGGGTGGCGACCATCGCGTTGAAGATCACCTGCTTGCCGCCGGTGGAGACGATGATCTCCTCCGGCTTGTAGTCGATGCCGTGGTCGCGCTTGAACTTCGCGGCGGCCGCCTGGCGCATCGCCTTCGTCCCGGCGACGTCGGTGTAGCGGGTCTCGCCGGCCTCCACCGCGCGGATCGCGGCGTCCTTCACGTTGCGCGGGGTCTCGAAATCGGGCTCACCGGCCGAGAGGGAGATCACGTCCCGCCCCGCCGCCTGCATCTCCCGCGCCTTGGTGGAGATGGCGATCGTCTGGGAGGGCGAGATCTTGTTCAGGCGCTCGGCAATGAGAGACATCGGTCCAATTCTGACAGGTTCGCGACGGCGCGGACCCTAGACCCCTTCTCCCCCGGACGGAACCGCCGCGGGACGCAAATCAGCCCCGCCCGCGCAACAGCCAGCCCACTGCCCCGAGGGTGAGCCCCGCTGCCCCCAGCAGCACCACGGCCAGGGCGTTCACCTCCGGCGTCATGCCCAGCCGGAGCATGGAAAAGAGGGCAACTGGCAGGGTGGTCCCGGAGGGCCCGGAGACGAAGGAGGCCAGGACCACGTCGTCCAGCGACAGGGTGAAGGCCAGGAGCCAGCCGGCCGCCAGGGCCGGGGAGATCAGGGGCAGGGTGACGGTGGCGAAGGCCGTCAGCGGGGCGGCGCCGAGGTCACGCGCTGCGTCCTCGAGTTCCCGGTCGGAGGCGGCCAGCCGGGCCTGGACCACCACCGCCACATAGGCGGCGCCGAGGGTGGCGTGGGCCAGCAGGACGGTCATCGCGCCGCGTCCGGCCGGCCAGCCGGTCCAGGATTCCAGCGCCACGAAGAGGAGCAGGAGGGAGAGGCCCGTGACCACCTCCGGCAGCACCAGGGGGGCGCCGGCCAGGGCACCGAAGGCCGCCCGGCCGGCGAAGGGACCCTGCCGCGCCAGCACCCAGCCGACCGCCCCGCCCAGCAGCACCGCCAGTGTCGCCGCCCCGGCCGCGACCCGCAGGGAGAGGAGGGCCGCCTCCACCAGCCGGTCATTCGCTGAAAGCGCCGCGAACCAGCGAAGGGAGAAGCCGCCCCAGCGGAAGGGCTGACGGTCCGCGGAGAAGGCGTAGGCCACCAGCAGGATCACGGGCAGCCAAAGGAAGCCCAGCCCCAGCCACAACCCCCAGCGCACCCATCTCGGCGTGAGAGGGGGCGGCGTCACGCTGCCCGCCCCAGCCGCTGGAAGAGGAGGATCGGCCCGATCAGCAGCACCAGCAGCGCCACCGCCAGGGCCGAGGCCACCGGCCAGTCGCGGTTCTGGAAGAACTCCTGGAACAGTACCCGCCCGACCAGCGTCGCCTCCGGCGGGCCGAGCAGTTCGGGGATCACGTACTCCCCCGCCGCCGGGATGAAGACGAGCAGGAAGGCCGCCGCCAAGCCCGGCACGACCTGCGGCAGCGTCACGGTCAGGAAGGCCCGGGCCGGGGTGGCGCCGAGATCGGCGGCCGCCTCCTCCAGCGCCGGGTCCAGGCGGGTGGCGGCGGCGAAGACCGGCAGCACGGCGAAGGGCAGGTAGGCGTGAACCATCCCCACCAGCATGGCGCCGTAGGTGTAAAGGAGCGGGATCGGGTCCTCGATCAGTCCTGCGGCGCGGAGCACG
Organism: Muricoccus radiodurans; assembly: GCF_050154705.1. GTDB lineage: Bacteria > Pseudomonadota > Alphaproteobacteria > Acetobacterales > Acetobacteraceae > Roseomonas > Roseomonas radiodurans. The sequence continues at coordinate 2,186,865 of NZ_CP189561.1, forward strand.
CCGTTGATCCAGCCCTCGTCGCGAAGCAGCCCGATCCAGGCGCCGATGCGGATGAGGAAGCCGGTCCAGAAGGGCAGCAGCACCGCCGCCAGCAGCGCGTTGCGCCAGCGGCCGGCACGGGCGATGCCGAAACCCATGGGGATCGCCAGCAGCAGGCAGAGCGCCGCCGTCGCCCCCGCCGCAAGCAGCGACTGGCCGAGGGCGGAGCGGTAATGCGGGTCCTCCAGGATCAGGCGGAGGTTGTCCGTGTTGATCCCCTGCCCGGCCCAGGGCGGCGCGTAGGGCGGCACGCCCTCGGCCTGCCAGGACAGGGCGATGGCGCCGACCAGCACCAGCGGCGCCGCCACCAGCAAGAGCAGCCACAGGGCCGAGGGCAGGCGGAGGAGGGCGCTCATCCGGCCAGGGGCACCACGTCGGCCGCATCCCAGGCCAGGCGCACGGCGGCGCCGCGGGCGGGCGGGGCGCCTTCCTCTTCCGCATGGGCGACGCGGAGGGTGGCGCCGCCTTGCAGGCGGACGAGCAGCATCGTGCTGTCGCCGCGGAAGGCCGCCTCCTCCACCGTACCGGCGATGGTGTTGTCGCCGGTGGCCGCGGAGTTCAAGCGGATACGCTCGGGGCGCAGCGCGACGGCGTCGCCGAGCAGCGGCGCGGCGGGGCGCAGCCGGCAGTCGGCAGCGTCGCAGTCCAGCGCGCCGTCGCCGGTCGGGCGGCCCTCGAGCACGTTCGCCGTGCCGAGAAAGCCGGCCACGAAGCGGGTGGCGGGGCGATCATAGACGTCGCGCGGCGTGCCCTCCTGCACCACGCGTCCCTGGTCGAGCACGGCAACGCGGTCGGCCAGGGCGAGGGCCTCGGACTGGTCGTGGGTGACCATGACGAAGGTGGCGCCCGTCTCGCGCTGGATGGCGCGCAGCTCGAAGCCGGTGCGCTCCCGCAGCCCGGCATCGAGCGCGCCGAGCGGCTCGTCCAGCAGCAGCAGGCGCGGGCGCTTCACCAGGGCGCGGGCCAGCGCCACGCGCTGCCGCTGCCCGCCGGAAAGCGCGTCCGGACGCCGGTTCTCCATCCCCTCCAGCCGCAGCATCGCGACGGCCTGCGCCACGCGCCCCGCGATCTCGGTGCGCGGCAACCCTTCGCGCCGCAGGCCATAGGCGATGTTGTCGCGCACGCTCATGTGCGGGAACAGCGCGTAGGACTGGAACATCATGTTCACGGGGCGCCGGTGCGGCGGCACGGCGGACAGGTCGGCACCGTCCAGCAGCACCTGCCCGGCCTCCGCGCGCTCGAATCCCGCGACGACGCGGAGCAGCGTGGATTTGCCGGAGCCCGAGCCACCCAACAGAGCGAGGAAGGCGCCCGCCGCCACGTCCAGATCCACCCCGTCCAGCGCCGTGACGGAGCCGAAGCGCCGGACGACACCGCGGAGCGAGAGCCTCGGTTCCAAGGGGCGCGTCAACGCCCCGCCTTGAACCGCGACCAGACCCGCCCGCGCGCCCGCTCGGCCGCCGGTCCCGGCGCGGAGACGATGAAGGAGCGCGCGATCGCCTCGGCCGGCGGATAGACGTTCGGGTCCGCCGCCACCTCCGGCCGGATGTGCTGGCGGGATGCCGGCACGGCGTTGGGATAGCGCACCTGGTTGGTCACGCCCGCCATCACCTCGGGCCGCAGCATGAAGTCGATGAAGGCGTGGGCCGCGTCCGGATTCGGCGCGTCGGCCGGGATGGCCAGCATGTCGAACCAGAGCTGCGCGCCGGCGCGTGGCTGGACATAGGTGAGGCCCGCCTCGCGCCCGGCCTCCCGCGCGCGGGTCTGCGCCTGCACCACGTCGCCGGAATAGGTGAGCACGGCGCAGTATTCTCCCTGCGCCAGCGCGTCCGTGATGGCGGCGGAGGAGATGATCGCCCGCACATGCGGCCGGATCGCCAGCAGTGCGCGCTCCGCCGCCTGCTGGTCGGCGGCGTCGGCAGAATTCGGGTCCTTGCCGAGCCAGCGCAGGACCGAGGGGATGACGTCGATCCCGCTGTCCATGATCGCGATGCCGCAGCGCGCGATGCGCCGCGCATTCTCCGGCCGCAGGATCAGGTCCAGGCTGTCCAGCGGCGCGTCCGGGGCCAGGGCGCGGATGCGGTCCGCCCGGATGCCCATCCCGATCGTGCCCCAAAGGTAGATCGCGCCGTGCCGGTTACCGGGGTCGCTCCCCGCCACCTGCGCCAGCAGCGCCGGATCCTGGTTGCCCCAGTTCGGGATCCGCGTCCGGTCCAGCGGAAGCAGGGCGCCGGCGCGCGCGAGCCGCGCGAAGCTCGGCTCGCTGGTCGGCACGATGACGTCGTAGCCCGACCGCCCGGCGGAGAGCTTTCCTTCCAGCGTCTCCAGGCTGTCGAAGACGTCGTAGCGGACGCGGATGCCCGTCTCCCGCTGGAAGCGCTGGATGGCCTCCGGGTCGATGTAGTCGGTCCAGTTGTAGACATTGACCACCCGCTCCCCGGTCGGCGGCGTCTGGGCGGCCGCGGAAAGCACCAGCAGCGGGAGAAGGAGCAGGGCGCGGAGAAGGTTCATGCCGTGTCCCGGATGATTCGGAGATGCGCCGCAGCCTAGGCGGACGCGCGCGCGGTGCAACCACGGCAGCGCGGCGTTGCAGGTGGCACTTGGCATTCCTTCCTTGACTTTCAGAATGTATTCCTATAACAGCCCGCTGGCCAGCGGGACAACTGCGCCCGCCGCTCCCCATAGACCCGACCCACGCCCCGCCCGGCCCGCCGGCGCGGGGCGACGCGCGTCCGCGCGCCGCCAGGAGCCCCCACATGCCCTACAGCGCCTCCACCCTCGTCCCGCTCGTCGCCGCGGGGGGATTCACCCTGTGGCATTATCGGACGGCGGACACGCGGGCCGCGGTGCTCGCGGCCGGCTACTTCTCCACGGCGGCGAACCAGTTGCTGCCCGGGCACCTGGTCATCCTTCAGGCGAACGACGCGATGGCCTTCCTGCCCGTGCGCAGCGGCGCCGCGGTCGGGAACGGGCTGGTCGTGGATGCGACCTCCGCCCCGATCAGCCTCACCGCCGGCGGCAGCCTCGACATCGAGGCGGACCTGGCCGCCAGCGCCGTCGCGCGCTGCCTCTCCCTCGGCCCCGTGCCGAGCGGGCTCACGGTCGGGGATAGCTTCACCGTGCAGGCGAACGTGACCGGCCCCGTCAGCACGGTGCGCTTCGCCATCCTCAACGCGGCCAGCGCCGAGGTGGTCGGGCCGACCACCGCCACGGTCTCCGCCGGCACGGCCAGCGCCACCTTCGCCGCGCCCTCCCCGGGCACCGGCTACCGCCTGCGTGCCGTGGACGCCGCGGAGCCGCTCGTGGCGCAGATCTCCCCCTCCTTCGTCGTCACCGCCGCCTTCGCGCTGCTGATCGAGAGCGGCCTGGGCCTGCTCGTGGAGAACGGCAGCCGGATCATCCTCTGAGCCCCCTGCCCCGCCCCTGACGTCCGACCGGAGCCGCCCCCATGCCCGACACCAAGATCAGTGAGCTTCCCCCCGCGACCGGCCTGCTGGACACCGACATCGCGCCGGTGGTCCAGGGAACCGGCGCCAGCGCCGAGACCCGTCGCGCCACCTTCGGCCAGATGCGCCTGGCCGTGCACGCCGACCGGCCGTTGCACGTGCGCGACTACGGCGCGGTCGGCAACGGCACGACCGACGACACGGCGGCGATCCAGGCCGCGCTGAACGCGGCCTCGGCGGCCGGCGGCGGCGTCGTGCTGCTCGGGCCGCGCCGCTACCTCATCGACTCGGCGGAGTTGGTCATCCCGGCCGGGTGCATGCTGAAGGGGCAGATGGACCCGGGCGGCTTCCGGGTGAACAACGACTTCACGGCCCTGGCCTATTGCCTGGTGCTCAATCCCGCGCGCACGGTCCGCCTGCGCCGCAACGCGACGGTCGCCAACCTGGCCATCGTGCGGAAGGGCTTCGCGCCGCCCTCCTCCATCCGCAGCGCGCTCGACGCCGTCTCGGCCTTCGCCGGCACCGCGGTCAGCGTCGGCGACGGCACCACCGGCAGCAGCGCGACGAATGCGGCGGATGCCACCGCGCGCGATCTGCTCATCATCGGCTTCGAATGGGGCATCCGCTCGGATGGCGCCAGCCGCAGCCGCATCTTCGACATCCTCGGCGACTGCACGAACGGCCTCTACCTCGGCCGGACCTTCGATATCTCGCAGAACGAGCGGATCAACTGGCACCCGCTCGCGACCACCGCCCGGTCCTACTCCACGACGATCTACACGGTCACCGGCGCCGCCAACAACGGCTCCGGCCTCGTCCGGATCACCTTGTCCGCGGCCCACGAGCTGCAGGCGGGGGACGTGGTGATCGTGCGCGCGGTGGGCGGCGTCGCGGCCGCCAATGGCCGCTTCACCGTGGCCGCCGCGCCGACCAGCACCACGCTCGATCTGGCGGGCACGGCTTTCGCGGGCACCTACAGCGGCGGCGGCACGGTGGATCCGGGCATGAACTACCGCCGCGGCAAGGGCTTCCATGTCTTCGACGCCGACATGCCGAACTTCACCAACTGCTTCGAGTTCGGGCACGAGACGGGATGGCACCTGGACGATGGCTGCCACGCCGCCTGCTTCGTGAACTGCGGCGTGGACGGCAGCGGCTTCGACCCCTTCTCCTACGGCGTGCGGATCACCGGCACGGCCAACCGCAACAAGTGGTATGGCGGCTTCTGGTCGAACAAGGGCACCGCCCTGTCTGTGAACGTGAACGTGGTGGACCACAACACGATCGCCGGCGTCATGCTGCCGGCCGGCAACGGGCGATCGGTCGAGGTGCTGGACGGCGCGCTCATCCTGGTGGGCTGCGACATCTACGGCGGCGTCTACATGGCCGACGGGGCCGACAGCCTGCAGATCGTGGGCTGCGACATGAAGAGCGCGAACTTCTCCGGCCAGAGCGCCGCCGCGCTGCAGAAGATGATCGCCACCGGCAACCGCCTGCCCAGCGGGGCCGGGATCGCCCGCGTGACGGGCGGGCAGTCGGAGCTCGCGGCCTTCTCCTCCGCCGGGGTGATCGAGACGCGCCTCTCCGCCCGATCGGACGGCACCGTGAACGTGCACCGGCGGAGCAGCACCACCGGCGCGCAGCTCCGGTTCAACAACGCCTCGGACGTCGCGGCCGCGACGTTCGGCGTCGTTGGCACCGATGTGGTGCTGGAAACGCTCGTCTCCGGTTCTCTCGGAGAGCGGCTGCGCGTCGCGGCCACGGGCGCGGTGACGTTGACGGGGCCGCTCACCCTGCCTGCGGACCCGGCGGCGGCGATGCAGGCGGCGACGCGCAACTACGTGGACAACCAGTTCACCGACCGTCGCGTGCCGACGCTGACCACCACCACCGCGACCGCCCTGACGCAGGCCTCGCACAACGCGCGCATGGTGATCGCCAATGCAGGCACGACCCTGTCGCTGGACTGGAACGCGACGGGCAACGGCTTCTCCTGCATGGTGGTGAACCGCACCGGCGCAGACCTGGCGGTGACGCTGGCGAACTTCACCGCCGGCATCGCCAACGCGGACGGCTACACCCGGATCAAGGCGGGCGGCATCGCCAGCCTCATCGCCTTCACGCCGGACGGGGGCACCACGCGGATCTGCCACCTGGCCGGGGCAGGAGCGCCTTGATGATCGGCATCATCCCGGCTTCCCTCACCCTCAGCCGGAGCGCGCCGCCCCTCATCGGCTCCGGCACCCTCCTGTCCGGGGTCACGCTGACCCGGGCCTCCAAGGCCTGGGTGCGCGGCACGGATGACGTCAGCTGGGCGGAGATGACCAATGACCAGCCCCGCTTCCAGGGCGGCGCGCGACGCTTGCTGGTGGAGGGCGCGCGGACGAACCTCGTCCGGAACCCGCGCGCCCAAGGAGTTGTCGGCGGGACCCCGGGGACGCCGCCGACCAACGCCCAGATGCTGGGCGGCAATGCGAATGGCTTCGGAGGCATCACCTACAGGGTGGTGGGGGCGGCCACGCTGAACGGCCTTCCCGCGTGGGACGTGGAGTTCACCTGCGCCAGCGCCGCCGCGATCAGCCTGATCAATTTCGAGGTCGGGCTCCCCATCGCGGCCGGCGCCTATACCTGGTCCGCCATGTATCAGGCAGTGTCCGGGACAGCCCCCGGTCTGACGCAGCTGCTCGGGAGCAATGTCGGCGACCTGGCGTCGCAGGCTTTCTCGCCGGGCGCGGCGGCGTCGCGCCCCGAAGTGCGCGTGGCGTCGTCGGGCTCCGCGACGAATGTCTGGCCCAGCCTGAAGATCACCGCGGCCGGCTTCTCCGGGACGTTTGTGCTCCGCATCGCGGCGCCGCAGCTCGAACAGGCTGGCTTCGCCTCCACCCCGGTGCTGCCGTCGGCCGGCACGGTCGCTGCCTCGACCCGGGCGACTGATTTCCTTGCCGCGTCCCTCCCGGCGCTGGGCATCGCCGGAGATTTCACCATCTGGGGCAGGGCGATCGTCCCGTCCGGCATCCCGGGCGGGATGTATCTTCTCTCGGCGGATGATGGGACCAATAACAACCGCGCGGCGCTCGGCTGGCCGGGCGGGACCAGCATCCTGAACCATTCCCCGACCGCCGCCGGAAGCTTTACCGGCAACAGCACCATCGGCGCCACCGATGCGAACGCGTTCGGCTTCTCCCTCGCGGTGTCGTCGGGGCGGATGGCCGCTTCGCTGAACGGCGCCGCGCCGGTCATCCGCACGACAGCGGTTCCGACCGTGACGCTGACCACGCTGCGGGTCGGCAATCTCGGCTTGGGCAGCTCCCCGATGTTCGGAGAGATCGGGCCTCTGATGATCCGCCCCGGGGCTGTCAGCGATGCGGCACTGCAATCCCTCTCCGTGGGGACGTAAGCGCCCGGTCCGCGGAGCCGATGTGGCCCGGGATGTCCCGGCCACCGACTTCCGCACCGCCCGGATTCCCAGCTCCTCGCCTGACGGACGCCGCCGCTCAGGCCCTGCTCGAACCCATCTGACTGGAGACAGATCATGTCCGACCTGACCGACTACGCCCGCAACCTCCTGGCGCGCGCGCTCTGCGGCCGCGCCCCGGCCCTGCCGGGCGCCGTCTACGCCGCGCTGGGCACCGGCGCCACGGTGGCGAGCGGCCTGAGCGGAGAGCCCGCCGGCAACGGCTATGCCCGGCAGCGCGTAACCTTCACCGGCACCGGCGTGCAGCGCAACGCGGAGGCGATCCGCTTCGTCTTCTCCGCCGCCGCCGGCACGATCAGCCATGTCGGCCTCTACGACGCGGCGACCGGCGGCAACCCGCTTGTCGTCTCACCCTTGAACAGCTCCGTGGTGATGAGCGGGCCGGGCACGGTGACGCTGGCGGCGGAGAGCCTTGTCGTGAACCCGACCTGACCGGTGCGGGGCTGGCCTCAGTGCCAGTCCCGGCTGCCCGGAAAGCCCGACGGGCGGGGCTGTCGCGGGTCGGGCCGGTGGTCCGTCCCTCGGGAGACCTCGTCCGCCCGCGCCAGCGGGATCGGCACGGGACCCAGGCGGTGCAGCCCGTCCAGCAGGTCGGACCGGTCCTCCAGCCTCTGCGCGAGGAGGTGCACGATCGGCACGGCGCCCTTGTCGTAGCGCTCCACCCGCCCCTCCACGAGCAGCAGCCGTGCCGCCACGACAGGCGCGCGGTGCGCCTCCACCGTGTGCTTGTGGAGCACGAGGTTCACCACGCCGAACTCGTCCTCCAGCGTGAAGAAGACGACGCCCTTGGCGGTGCCCGGCCGCTGCCGCACCAGCACCATCCCCGCCACGCGCAGCCGCTGGCCCTGCCGCCCCGCCGTGACTGCCCGGCTGTCGACGCAGCGCAGGCCGGACAGGGCATCGCGCAACAGTGCCAGCGGGTGCGCGCGCAGCGTCAGGCCGGTGGCGCCGTAGTCCAGCACCGTCTCCTCGCCGCCCGTCTCGGACGGCAGGCGCGGGCGCGCCTCTGCCGCGGCGAAGAGCGGCAGGGGCGGCGGCGCCGCGCGCTCCACCGCCGCCGCCTCCCACAGCGCGCGGCGGCGATCCAGTCCCAGGCCGCGGAAGGCGTCCGCCTGGGCCAGCGCATCGATCGCCCGCCGGTCCAGCCCGGCCCGCGCCAGCGCCGCAGGGGAGGCCGCCTGTCGCAGCGCCACCACGGCCTCTCCGTCCCTCTCCGACAACCCGCTGACCATCCGCAGCCCGAGCCGCAGCGCCAGTCCGCCCGTACTGTCCGGATCGCGCTCCAGCGTGCAGTCCCAGTCGCTGGCCGTCACGTCCACCGGTCGCACGCGCACGCCGTGCTCCCGCGCATCCCGGACGATCTGCGCCGGGGCGTAGAAGCCCATGGGCTGGCTGTTCAGCAGGGCCGCCGCGAAGACAGCGGGGTGATGGCACTTGATCCAGGCGGAGATGTAGACGAGCTGCGCGAAGGACGCCGCGTGGCTCTCCGGGAAGCCATAGCCGCCGAAGCCCTCGATCTGCGACCAGCAGCGCGCCGCGAAATCGGGCTCGTAGCCGCGGGCGATCATGCCGCCGATGAATTCCTCCTTGAAGCGGAGCAGCTTCCCGTCGTGCTTGAAGCTCGCCATGGACCGCCGCAGTTCATCCGCCCGCGCCGCGCTGAAGCCGGCCCCGACGATGGCGATCTCCATCGCCTGCTCCTGGAACAGCGGCACACCGAGCGTCTTCTCCAGCACGGCCCGCAACTCCTCGCTCGGGTAGGTCGCCCAACCCTCCTCTCGGCGCCGCAGATAGGGGTTCACCATGTCCCCCTGAATCGGTCCCGGCCGCACGATCGCCACCTCGATCACCAGATCGTAGTATCTGGTCGGTCGCATTCGCGGCAACATGCTCATCTGCGCCCGGCTCTCCACCTGGAACACGCCGAGCGAGTCAGCGCGCGACAGCATCTCGTAGGTCGCCTCGTCGTCCTGCGGCACGGATTGAAGCGTGTACCGCTCCCCCACATGCCGCTCCAGCAACCCGAAGCCGCGCTTCAGGCAGGACAGCATCCCCAGCCCCAGCACATCCACCTTCAGCATGCCGAGAACGGCGATGTCGTCCTTGTCCCACTCGACGGTGTGGCGGTCCTCCATCGCCGCTCGCGTCACCACCGCCAGCTCCGTCAGCGGGGTGCGCGTGATGACGAAGCCGCCGACATGCGTCGCCAGGTGACGGGGGAAATCATGCAGCTCCTCCGCCAGGTCCATGGCCATGCCCAGCCGGGCATTCCCATCCGTATCGAAGCCCTCGCGCCTCGCCATGTCCCGCAGGTCAGGGCCGTCGTGCCAGGACGACTTGGCCAGCCGTCCTGTCACGTCCTCGGACAGGCCCATGGCCTTGCCCACCTCCCGCACCGCGCTGCGGGTGCGATAGCGGATGAGGGTCGCCGTCAGGGCCGCGCGGTCGCGGCCGTAGCGCGCGTAGATGTGCTGGATGACCTCCTCGCGCCGTTCATGCTCGAAGTCGATGTCGATGTCCGGCGGCTCCCCCCGCGCATCGGACAGGAAGCGCGCGAAGAGCAGCCGATGCTTGTCCGGGTCCACCGAGGTGATGCCGAGCACGTAGCAGATCGCCGAGTTCGCGGCCGATCCGCGCCCCTGGCAGAGGATGCCTTGCGACCGTGCGAAGCGGACGATCTCGTGCACCGTCAGGAAGTAGGCGGCGTAGTCCAGCCGCGCGATCAGCGCCATCTCCTCCGCGATCTGCCGCGCCACCTTGTCCGGCGTGCCGCCCGGCCACTTCTCCCGCACCGCCTCTGCCACGCGCCGCTCCAGCGTCTGCTGCGCCGTCAGGCCGGGTTCCAGGATCTCCTCGGGATACTCGTAGGACAGGTCCCTCAGCGAGAAGCGGCACGCCTCCACCACCCTTAGCGTCGCGGCCACCGCCTCCTCATGCCCGGCGAAGAGGCGCAGCATCTCCGCGGCCGGCTTCAGATGCGCCTCCGCGTTCTGCGCGGCGTGGAAGCCCAGCGCGTCCACCGTCACGCCCAGCCGGATCGCCGTCACCACATCCGCCAGGCGCCGGCGCCGTGCCGCGTGCATCCGCGCGCCACCCGCGGCGATCAGGGAGGCCCGTGCCCGCGCGGCCATGGCGGCCAGCCGGTCCAGCCGGTGCCGGTCATCGCCCCCGAAGCGGTGATCCGCCGCCAGGAACATCGGAAGCGCCAGCCCCCGCCGCATCGCGTCCGCGTCCTGCCGCAGCCGGAGCGCGAAGGCCGCGTCCGGCGCCTCGGGCGGCACCATCGCCATCACCTGCCCCTCGGCGGCGGCGATCAGCGCGTCCCGCGGGATGTTGCAGACTCCCTTCTCGTCCCGCATCCGCGCGGCCGACAGCATTCGTGCCAGCCGCCCATAGGCCGCCCGGTCCGAAGGCCAGACAAGATACTCCTGCCCATCCTCCAGCCGCACGCGGCAGCCCGGCACGAAGCGGATACGCCAGTCCTCGCCCGCCTTCTCATCGACATGCCGGCTGGCCGCCCATCCCCGCACCAGCCCGGCGAGGGAGTTGCGGTCGGCGATTCCCACCGCGGCATGTCCCAGCGCCTTCGCGGTCGCCACCAGCTCGTGCGGGTGGGAGCCACCTTCCAGGAAGGTGAAGTTCGACATCGCGCCCAGCTCGGCGAAGGCGGGTGCGGCGTCGGGCTCGCGCGGCGACCGGTCGCGCGCCGCCGACAGGCGCAGGACGCCCGTCACGCCAGCACGCCATGCAGGAACCACTCCGACGATCCCGGCCCGCCGGCGCGGCATACCCAGAGCCGCCGCCCATCCGCCATCTCCACGCGGTAGTAGTCCCGCACGGGCCGGTCCGGCCGGTCGCGCCACCACTCCGGCTCGAAGCGCTCCGGTCCCTCGGAGGCGCGCACCGGCAGCAGGGTGCCGCGCCAGCGCAGGCGGACGGGCGGTGCGTCCGGGAGTTCCGCGATCGCCTCCAGCCGCTCCGGCCGGCGCAGCAGGCGGACGGGACGCGGGCGCGCCGCCCAGCCCGGGGGCGGCGGCACGCGTTCCAGCGGGCCGACGCGCTCCGCGGCCCGCTCCGGCCAGTGGGAGGCGCGCGGCCGCAGCCGCCAGACGGACAGGCGTTGCACCAGCCGGTCCAGGAGCGCCGTCAGCGCGGACCGCGCCTCCTCTGCATCGGAGGCCAGTCCGGCCTGCGATGCGGAAAGCGGTTCCGTCCGCTCGGCCAGCAGGGCGATGCGGTCGAAGCCGAAGCCGGGCGCCAGGTTCTCCAGCCGCGTCTCCAGGAGCCGGCCGAGATGGCGCGGATCGCGCAGGGGCAGGCCGGTGCCGATCACCACCTCCTGGACGCCGCCATCGGCGCGGTGCGCGCGGAGCACCAGCCGCCGCAGTCCCCTCCCCGCCGCCGCCAGCATCGCGCAGAGCTGCGCCAGCAGCCGCGCCACCACGGCGTCGATGGCGCCGCGGGTGACGATCGGCTCCTCGAACTCCATCGTCGCGTGCCAGTCCGGCACCGGCCGGATGCTGCGGAAGGGCCGGGACGCCGCGCCCGTCGCCTCATCCAGCACGAGCGCCAACCCGGCCCCGAAGCGCCGCACCAGCGGCGCGCGGGGCTGCGCCAGCACGTCGCCGACATAGTGCAGACCCAGCCGCCGCAGCCCGACGGTCACCGCGGGATCGAGCCGCAGCGGGAGAAGTGGCAGACGCGCCACCGCGGCCGACTCGCCGCCCGGCGGGACGATCCCCAGAACGCCGCAGCGGGCCAGCGCCATCGCGCCCGGGGCCGAGCCCGCCACCACCCCGGCCGAGGCGTGGCCCAGACGACGCAGGCTTTCCACCGCGCGGCGCAGGACCGCCGCCTCCCCACCGAACAGGTCTGAGACGCCGGTGATGTCCAGCAGCAGACCGTCCGGCTCCTCCAGCGCCACCAATGGGGTGATGCGCAGTGCCCAGAGCCCCAGGGCCGCCAGCCGCGCGGCCGCCGCGGTGGGATCGTCCGGATGCGAGGCAACGCCGGGCGCCAGGGCCTGCGCGTCAGCCAGCGCTTGGCCAGCCCGCACGCCCCGTGCCTCCGCCCCCGGATCGGCGGCGGCGACCACCCGCCGGTTGCCCTCTGCGTGCCAGGTCAGCAACGGACCCGGCGCGCGGATCACCTCCGTGGCCAGGCGGGTCAGGTGCAGGGCAAGGTAGCGCCGCCCTGCGACCTCTCGTTCGAGCTGCGGTATGGGCGGTGCCGTACCCGACGGCTCCCGTGAAGGGAGCAGTCGCGGGGGGCGGCAGCAGCGGCGCCTCATGAATCGCCTCCCGCCGCGTCGGGGCGTGGGAGGGCGAGGGCCGGCTCGTCAGGGGGGTCCGAATCGGCACGCATGTTCTTTTTATGTTCTAGGAACTTTATCCGATGTCCAGATCACATCTGTGCGGCCCGGTGGTCAGGCCGGACCCGGTTGCCCCCTTGCTTCCGCGCCGTCACATTCGCCGCCTAACCCACCGGAGATCCCCGTGCCCGAGACCACCGCGCCGCCGCTGAACTTCGCGATGAGCGCCGACCGGACGCGTGTCACCGTCACGCCGCGCAGCATCACACCCTTCGACCTAGGCCCGGCCGAGATCGACGCGCTTGTTCGCGCCCTCATCATCGGCCGTGCCTCGATGAACCCGCCGCGCCGGTCCGACGATCCAGAGGGGCTGGAGAGTGTTGTTACCCACCATGCCATGGTCACGCGCCTGGAACCCGAGGGCGATGGTTCCGGCGACTTCCTGCTCGGCGTCTTTCACCAGGGGTTGGGCTGGGTCGGCACGCATCTGACGCGCCAGGAAGCGCAGATGATGGCGGACGTGTTCAACAAGGGGCTGGCGCAGGCAGGGGAAAAGGGACACGTGCGCTGATGCAGCGTGGAAGTTTGACCTTCACGGCGATCTCCCGAAAGCGCGACATGCTGGGGCGACGGGAACAGACCAGTCGCTGCTCCATAGAGGGAGCAGGGATCGATTGGATTATTACGACAGGACTGCTCCGGGGTCCGACCATCGGTGCCACCAACATGATGACAAGCCCCCACGAGGTGCTCCGGGCGGGATGTTAGTGGCGCATGGGCAGGACCCTGCTGGAGCTGGAGAGGCTGTGGCCGGGTGGTAGGGTCAGGTGGTGCAGCAGGACGACCTCTGGCGCCGGCGGTTGGTAGCGCAGCGAGGAGTGTGGGCGGACGGTGTTGTAGTGGCAGCGCCATTGCTCGATCAGAACCTTGGCCTCGGCCAGCGTATTGAACATCTCCCTGTTGAGCAGCTCGTCTCGCAGCTTGCCGTTGAAGCTCTCGACATACCCGTTCTCCCACGGGCTGCCGGGCTCGATGAATGCCGTCTTCGCGCCGACACCGTTGATCCAGCTCCTCACCGCGGTGGCGGCGAACTCGGGCCCATTGTCTGAACGAACATGGCCCGGCGTGCCGCGCAGGATGAACAGGTCGGACAGCACGTCGATGACGTCGGCAGCCCTAAGCTGACGCCCGACCCGGATCGCCAGGCACTCGCGGGTGAACTCATCCACCACGTTCAGCATGCGGAACTTTCGCCCATCCCGGGTGCGGTCCTCGACGAAGTCATAAGCCCAGACCTGGTTCGGCCTCTCGGGGCGCAGCCGGATGCAGGAGCCGTCATTCAGCCACAAGCGCCCGCGCTTGGGCTGCCGGGCTGGGACCTTCAGCCCCTCACGGCGCCAGATCCGCTCCACCCTCTTGTGGTTGCAGCCCCAACCCTCGGCCCGCAGCAGGGCCGTGATCCGTCGATACCCGTAGCGCCCGTACTGCCGCGCCAGGCCAGTGATGCTCGCCGTCAGCGCCGCCTCGTCATCTGCTGCGCGCGACACCTTGCGCTGGGTCGAGCGGTGCTGCCCCAGCACCGCACAGGCTCTCCGCTCGGACACGCCGAGCTGCTGCATCACATGCCCCACTGCCGCGCGACGACGGGCGGGGCTCAGTATTTTCCCGATGCCGCTTCTTTCAGGATCACCTTGTCCAAGGTCAGGTCCGACACCGCCTTCCGGAGCCGCGCATTCTCCCGCTCCAGCTCCTTGAGCCGCCTCACCTGGTCCAGCTTCAGGCCGCCGAACTCCGCGCGCCAGCGATAGTAGGTCTGGTCCGTCACCCCGATCGTCCGGACCGCCTCGGAAACCGTCTTGCCCTGGGCTGTCAGCACCTCAACCTGCCGCAGCTTCGCTACCATCTCCTCCGGCGTGTGCGTCCTCTTCCGACCCATTCCCCGCCTCCTCAGAACACCCGCCGGGTCACATGACCGGCGGACCGCTTCTACGGGGGACGGTCACGATTTGATGTTCGATTGCTTGACGAAGAGGTTAAGCAACTCAGTCACGAAAATCTTTCGCTGGAACTGGTGCTTTCGACAAACCTTGTTGCCTTGGTAAACATTCCGCGTCCGGTGCTGCGCTTATCTACGAAAGTTGCAGGCGAAGAGGGTTTCGAAATGAGCACGCTTGCATCATCGCTGCCTGTCGTCAGCAGATCCGACGCACTCTCGTTCCGAGCACCCCAGAGTGAACGCTTGGCAGATCTTTCGCTTCCGTTTACCTTGATTGTGGTTGTTCCGAACGACGGGCGCGAAGATGGTTTGCTGGATACGGTCTTTGGTATCCTACGATACACTATAAGTCCATTTCTGTGTATTTTACAGATTCATGATCACTGGTCCAGCGATCTCGTGAGCCAGTTGCGAGATCAATCATCTACCGATTCGAGATTTCAACTTTTGCCGTTCGGTTCCGTCTTACCGAATATTTCACCCATGGTGAAGGTTGTGGCAGGGAGCAGGCTGGGGGAGAGTTGGCTCCAAGACATGTACACTGGTGATCAGCCGACATCTGGCACTGCAGATTGAAATGGTATCTACTATGCCGATCGGGTTTCTTCAAGGAGTCCTTCTCGTTGGAAGCATATAAACAGATTAGGTGACCGGGCGCGGCAGTTTGACTTTGCCTGGGTATCGGTCAGGAAGTTTGGCGATCGGCTTGCGGGCCGCCTCTAGCCTTGACTGCAGTGGCCGAAGAAGCGACACTGGTTCTTGGTCCGAGTGTTTTATGACCTTCTCCGATCACCGAGGATCAGAGGTTTTTTGCGGAGATCGTCGAGAGCAGGTTCGGCGCAGAGATGTACGGCCACGCGCGGCGGCGTTGCGTACTGCGTCACTGCGGGGGATTGCAGCGCGATAGTAGAAGCAACGGCGGCCGAATGGGCGTTGGAATTTCCCGGCTTCTGCGGACAGCCTTGGGGCTCGTTTTCAAGGGTAGTTGAGGTGGGCTGCAGTTGGCCCTCTTCGGAGAGCGCGGCAGACATGTCGCTGAAGGCTGAGTAGAGGGGGAGCGAATTATACCGAACCTCTGGGTCAGGGAAGAGGGGCCTGCGGTCTTAGGCGTGAATCGGGATGCCATGTTGGGCGGTTAGGTCCTACTCGCGCCTCGCAAAGATGCTCTCGTATGTGGAACTGCCGCGGGCATGGCCGGCAAATACAACGCGTGAACTTCCCCCGCAGCATGGGTACCTGGGTAACGTGAGACCAGTGAAGGACTCATGGCGCTGGAATTAAGAGGCAGAAGCCTCACGAAATTGCAGCGGGGCTGCTTCAATTTGAGCTGTGGCTGGCTTAGTGTAAGGCGGCGATTGGGGTAGTGTGCACGGAGCTGGTCATCGGGGTAACTTACAACAACTTCTGGCGGAGCGAGTACCGAGATGGGAGAGCCGGACCAGGTAACGTGGCCGAAGTAGTTGCAACAAGAGAGCAGCCGGTTCACCAAGGTCATGGCAATTTTGACACTCCCCCCTTGCCGCCCCGGATTTCTGCCCTGCATCCCCGTTCAGAATACGAAGCCGTGATCCGTCACCATACATGTGCCCAGACGCCGGCGCGAAGGTTGGTCAGTCGTTCGAGCTAATCAGACCAGAAACTGCACCCCTTCCTCATGCTGCTGCCCGGACGACAGGTGGCCGCTGAGCAACACGCTCGTACCGCACGCGCATCGACGTCCTGTTTATTCAGCGCCGGCCCAGTCGACGAATGCCAGACTCGCAGTGTAAGTGTTACCAGTTCTTCGCTCCTCTTTCCGACTTCGAGCGATCACGATCCGTCACATGGATCCCGCTACCAATTCTGTTAGACCACAGGGCGTCAAGTAGCCGGTCACCGACTAATCCTTATGTGTGATGAAGCAGGTCGAACAATTTAGGTTATGGCCACACGGAAAGGAATGAATGGTGTCTTCGTATTCGGTGGCGCCGGTCAGTTCAATAGACGGACTCTCGGCCGCATCAAGTCGGATCTCGAAAGCGATTATTGAGGACCATCGACGATTCTTCGGTGGACAGAAGGTCTTCTCTTCTGTTGATAACCGTCGCTTGTTGGAACCTCTGATTGGCGCTCATATCAACGACGCAAGTTTGGCAGACCGATGGCGCGCGTACGACGAAAATTACCGCACCACCGCGCGGGTCTCCCGCTTCTGGATCACTGAAATTCCAGAAGCCACAGTGTTTCCGGGTTTCGGTATTGTTGCGGCCGGCAACACCATTTTGAAAGATACTGTTCGTAACGGCGACCAACTTCGTTCGATCTTTCCCGGTATATCTCCCGAGCATTCCCGCGCGCTGATGTCTTCACCGGCCAACCGAGTTGAGACGAATCTCTCATCGCCGACGCGCCGCATTCCTGGCAAAAGTTTCCATCTCGGCTTTGGAATGTTCGAGAATTACTACAACTGGATGCTCCGGTATGCTTCACGCATTGCGCTTTATCAAGCAATGGAACAGCCCTTGCGCCTCATTGTTCCCGAGCGGAAGAAGCGATATATTCCGGAGACGTTAGAATTTTTTGGAGTGCGGGAGGATGACGTTCACTTCTTAACAAGGCCAACGATCTTCGAAAGATTGGTCTTGGTGTCGCCGATAGCGTTAGGGCGGTATGAACTTTCTCCCCTAATGACCCAAACACTCCGCAGCCACCCCAGAGTCACGGGATTGTGGCGCCAACCAAAGAAGAAGATCTACATCCCACGCCGCAATGTAGAGATGCGCTCAATCACGAACTCTGCTGAGGTCGAAGCGCTCATGAAACGCCATGGCTTTCTGATCTTTGACAATGCGGAAAATCCTGTTTCCTCACAGGTAAGAGCGTTTCGGGACGCTTCGATTGTCGTGGGAGCGCACGGAGCCGGGCTTTCCAATATCGTATTCAGCGATCCGGAGACACAGGTTATTGAAATCGTGCCGGAAGGGTATGATCAGGGGGTAACCTCCTATCGCAGCCTTTCAGACCTTTTCGGCTTGCAATACACACAGCTTTTCGGAAAAGAAGTTGTTCTGGACCGCAAAGGTAATCGCTGCAACTCTGATATCGAAATTGATCTTGCGGAGTTATCTCAGGTTTTAAAGACGCTCGGTGCCATGGGCAGCTAACGGCGATGCTTCGACATGGCAATTTACGAAAGGCCCGCCGACGTATTGGGCACGAATTTGGGCGTGCGATGCGCTGATGGCAATTCACCGCATAATTTTTGAAGGTGTTGGTGATTGCGGGAGCGACCAATCGGGAGGCCCCAAGTTAAGGAGCGGGCGCGATAGAAAAGATCGAGAACTAGCCTGTACACCCCTGAGGATTTTTGTGTGGGATCGGCCGAGAAGTGGTCTGGCATATAGTCTTGCATGCTGTCGCGGTGCCTTGGGATCCATGAGTCAGGAACAATCATGACATTGAGCGTCCTTCCGGCCCGCAAGCGCGTCCTGGTGACGGGCGGCGCTGGATTTCTTGGCTCGCACCTGTGCGAACGCCTGCTGGCCGGGGGCGCCGAGGTGCTCTGCGCGGACAACTACTTCACGGGGCGCCGGTCCAACATCGCGCCGCTGCTCGGCCATCCCCGCTTCGAGGCGATGCGCCACGACGTCACCTTCCCGCTCTACGTGGAGGTGGACGAGATCTACAACCTCGCCTGCCCCGCCTCCCCCGTGCACTACCAGTTCGACCCCGTGCAGACAATCAAGACGAGCGTCATCGGCGCGGTGAACACGCTCGGCCTGGCCAAGCGCACGAAGGCCAAGATCTTCCAGGCCTCCACCTCCGAGGTCTATGGCGACCCCGAGACCCACCCGCAGGTCGAGACCTACCGCGGCAGCGTCAACCCGATCGGCCCCCGCGCCTGCTACGACGAGGGCAAGCGCGCGGCCGAGACGCTCTTCTTCGACTACCACCGCCAGCACCGCGTGCGGATCAAGGTCGCCCGCATCTTCAACACCTACGGGCCCCGCATGCTGCCCAACGACGGCCGCGTGGTGTCCAACTTCATCGTCCAGGCCCTGACCGGCCAGCCCATCACCATCTACGGCGACGGCGGCCAGACCCGCTCCTTCTGCTACGTCGACGACCTCATCGAGGGCTTCGTGCGCCTGATGGACGCCCCCGATGCCGTCACCGGCCCGGTCAACCTCGGCAACCCCCACGAGATCACCGTCGCCGAACTCGCCCGCCACATCCTCGACATCACCGGCAGCCGGTCCGAGCTGATCCGCCGCCCCCTCCCCGCCGACGACCCCATGCAGCGCTGCCCCGACATCACCCAGGCCCGCACCGCCCTGAACTGGGAACCCCGCGTCCCCCTCCGCGAAGGCCTCACCCGCACCATCGCGTACTTCGACCACCTGCTCTCGTCGAGAATCACCCCCGAAGGGAATGGCACACAGCTAGTCGTAGAGAAGTGAGGGATCGAGATTGGTGGCGAGCGCAGCGCTTACGACCTCACGCGCGTACGAGCAGGATTAACTAAATGACCATTGTCATCCTACCCGCGACAAGACCAACCTGGATAATGTCTGTGCCTTTGGAGATTTCGACGCGCGACAGTGGCCGCGACCAGTTACCAACTCTCACAGATCTGGAAGAGTTTGATCAGTCGTCATCGTCGCAGCCTCAATAAGACGGCCAGGTCGCCTCTGAAGAAGTTGTCCGAACGTAGCTCGGCCTGAGATCCCGCATCTCCGGTGTCCGAATTTCGGCTGACTGCCCATCCATTGGCCGCATAAAAATTGTCAAGTGGTCGAAGTCGTCCTTGGCGCCGGCGTATGCACGGCAGCACCAGGCATGCGCCTCATCCATATTTCCCATCAGCTTCCAGCAGAATCGACGAGCACATGCTCATACCGAGCTAGTTTGCAACCGAGGAGGACGCTATCACTGACCAGATTGTTTCCAAACGATGATCGATTCGCCCACTGCCAATCGTTTGACTGCGTGTTCAAAACGTGAGAGCTTTTTTCGGGCGACCAAGACGCGCACCGACCTGTAGGTGGGCAGGTCAAGTCGGTCGCCTGTCTGCGGAATGTCAAGCGAGACATTTCGGAACGGCTCAATCGTCGCCGCGCCAATTCCGAACATGGCTACACCCACGATGTTCAGTGCCCTCGCGTGTTTATCTACTAACTGAAGGTAATCTGAAATACGAGGCTTGAATTGGATCGCCTTGTTCTGAAAAGTTGGTGAATACAGTCCACGAGACCAGAGTGCGTCGTCCGTATCGAAGCAGAGATGCTGGATCAGGGTGAAATCCCGCGCTGCGCGGACGATGTTGATCCAACCCTGTTCGAAGGCTCCGCCTCCGCCCAGCTCCGGCAGGACATCCATAGCAAAACTAGCGTTTGCTACACTTCTCTCCTGAAAATCTAGGAGGTTTTCCGTTCGGACCGCGTAACCTTTTGCGGCGCAAGTGGCTATAGCGTCAGGCGACCGGTCAATCCCAATCCCTGGCCCACCCATGACCTCCTCGGCAAAACTCAACGACCGGCCGCTGCCGCATCCAAAATCGACGAACAACGGCGATTCCGTGCCGAGACCAACAGCTACGTCGTGATTCGGCAATGTACCAGACGATTCGCTAGCCATTCTGCCTCCGTGCATGCGCAGAATCACCGTTCTAAAAACCGCAGTCCAGCAAAGGGTCTTTCATCCTCAAAAAATCTATGCTGTTTCAACATGATCAGCAATGCCCGTTCGCGCAACAACATTTCGTTGCGACATCGATGGAAGGCCGAGAGGCGCTGGGCATTGGCGCGAACAGCCAACGAGATCCTCGACGAAGTAGACTCTTATGATCTGTGGCCTGCCCGCAGGAAGGGACGGGTGAATGCGGGCTCAAGGCTCTGCTTCAGGAGCACCGGATCAGCAGATTCACCGTAGGTGGCAGGCCGAAGAAAGGACGGCTCCAGAAGAAGGTGCCCTGGGTCGCCGCCCTGCCCTCGACCCGAGCGCGTAGGTGTGTGGTCCGACCCCCATCTGAGTCCGGAAGGCATAGACGAAGGCGGAGGTGGAGCTGTACCCGAGCTCCATCGCCGTCTGGGTCACACCCAAACCACCGCCCAGCATCTCGATGGCCTTGAACAGCCGCAGGCGCCGCCGCCAGGAGCGGAGGCTCATGCCCAGCTCCGCCTCGAAGCGTCGGGCCAATGTCCGCCCGGACATGGCGAGGTCTAGCCCCCACTCCTCGGGTCCACGCGGATCAGCTGGGTCCGAGTAGAGAGCCTCACAGATCGTGCTCAGAGGTTCGCCACGTGGCCAGGGGAGCGCGCCCGAGAGGGGCTTGGCGCGCCGGAGTTGGTCGAGGATCAGGCCGGTGACGCGACCCGCGTAGCCATCGGGATCGTCCTGTCCGTCCAGTGCGGCGGCCTCGACGATCAGCGCCTGCAGCAACGGCGAGACCGCAAAGACCGTCGGGCTCTCCGGTAGGCCAGCCCCTGCATTATCGGCGATCCAGAGGCTGCGGAACTCCGCCCCGAGCAGCGATCCGACCCTGTGCCGCAGGCCGGTCGGCAGCCACACGGCCTGCTCCGGCGAGATGACGAAGGAGCGCCCCTCGACCCCCACCGTCAACACCCCAGAGATCGCGTGGACCAACTGACCCCAACCATGCGTGTGGTCGGGAAAGTGGTGGCGCGCCGGGATGGACTGCGCCCGCACCGTCATCGGCCTCGGAGCCGCGACGTCGTGGGGAGCCGCGATGGTCTCCCAGTGCATGCGGTCACCACTCTGGTTGTCGGATATTCTACATAGATTGTCGAGTAAGCGAAATACAGACAGGACGCGATCTATTATTCCTACTCGGGACGGCGGACTGAGCCGCCTTCTGGCCGCAGTGAATGGACCTCTGCCCATTCACCTCGCCGGCCGCATCCCAGGATGAGGAACGAACATGGCCCGCCTCGACTGCCGCGGCCTGCCACTCTCGACCACCTCCGACCGGGCCGCCGAGCGCTATCGGGAGGGCGTTGACCTCCTACTCTCCACATGGCCGGGCGCGGCCGAGGTGCTGGAGGAGACCATCGCGACCGATCCCGACTTCGCGCTCGCCCATGCCGCGCGCGCCCGCCTGCACGCGATGCGCTCCGAGGCCGCGCAGGCCAAGGTCCGGATCGCCACGGCGGCGGAGATCGTCGCCCGGCGCGGCACCGATCGCGAGCGGAGCCACGTGGGGGTCCTCTCCCTCGCGATCCACGGCCGATCGGCCCAGGCGCTGGAGCGGGCGCTGGCACATGCCGACGCGTGGCCGCGCGACATCATGGTCCTCGGACTTCCGCTGGGTGCCTTCGGCCTCTTCGCCTTCTCCGGGCGGGCGGACCATGACCAGGCGCGTGTGGATCTTTGCGAGCGCCACGCCGGCCACTTCGCCGCGGATGACTGGTGGTTCCTGACCTACCGGGGCTGGTCGCACGCCGAGAACGGCAACGTGGGCTACGGCCGCGACCTCGCCCAGCGCGGCTTCGACCTGCGCCGGAACAACGCCAACGCCGCACACGCCCTGTCCCATGCCATGTACGAGAGTGGCGCGAATGACGAGGCGGACAAGCTGATCCACGCCTGGCTGCCGAGCTATGACCGATCCGGCATCCTGCACGGCCACATCGCCTGGCATGCTGCCCTGGCAGCACTGGAGCACGGCGACGCGGAGCGGGCCCTCGCGATCTACGGCGAGCACGTCCAGCCCTGCGTCTCGACGGGCAACGCCGTGAATGTCGTCAGCGACAGCGCGTCCTTCCTGTGGCGGCTGCAGGCTTATGGGCACAAGGTGCCGGAGGGGCTATGGCAGGCGGCGGCAACCTATGCCGCACCGGCTTTCCCGCAAGCGGGTTTTCCCTTCGCCGATGTCCATATGGCACTCCTGGGCGCCGCGGCCGGCGACAAGGCCGGCGTCGAACGGCGTGTCGCCGCCCTGGCGGAGATGATTGAGGCCGGAACCCTGCCTGCAGGGCGGGTCGTGCCCGCGGTCTGCCGCGCCGCTCTCGCCTTTGCCGAGGAGAACTACGCGGGTTGCGCGCGCATCCTGGGGCCGATCGCGGCCGAGGTGGTGCGCATCGGCGGCAGCGGTGCCCAGCGCGAGATCGTGGAGGACATGCTGCTCCTCGCCCTGATGCGGGGCGGGGAAGCGCGTGAGGCCGGCGCGCTGCTGGACCGCCGCCTGCACCGCCGCCCCTCGCCGCGCGACACGCGGTGGCAGGGTCTGCTCGCCGCCTGAGGTCGACATGTCGCACGCGAACGCCTCACCCCTGGCCGGGACCTCGCCCGCCTTCTCCTACGTACACGAGAGGAGCAACATCTGGCGGCTGACCATCGCGCAGGCACTGGCCGGAGCCAACTCGGTGGTGGTCTACGCCACGGGTGCGGTGGTCGGCAGCACCCTCGCGCCCAGCCCCACCCTGGCGACCTTGCCGATCTCGATCTTCGTGGTGGGCATGGCCGCCTGCACCCTACCGTCGGGCATGATCGCCCAGCGCCATGGCCGCCGCGCCGCCTTCCTGACGGGAACCGGCTGCGGCGTGCTCGCCGGTCTGCTCGCCGCCCAGGCGGTTGTGCTGGGCTCCTTCTGGCTGTTCTGCGCAGCAACCTTCTTCGGCGGTGCCTACGCCGCCGTCGTCCTCTCCTTCCGCTTCGCCGCCGCCGAGTGCGCGCCGAAGGAGCGTCGCCCGCGGGCGCTGTCCGCCGTGATGGCGGGCGGGGTGTTCGCCGGCGTCATCGGCCCGCAGCTCGTCACCCACACCATGTACCTCTCGCTGCCCTATCTCTTCGCCGCGACGTTCCTCGCCCAGGCGGCTGTGGCCGCGCTCTCTGCCCTCATCCTGCTCGGCGTCCGGCTGCCGAGCCCCACGGCGGCGGAGGTCGCCGGTGGCAGGCCGCTTGGGGTCATCGCGCGCCAGCCACGCTTCATCGCCGCCGTGATCTGCGGGGTGGTCTCCTATCTTCTGATGAACTTCCTCATGACGGCCGCGCCCCTCGCGATGCGGATGTGTGGCCTGTCGCAGGAGTCCTCGAACCTCGGCCTGCAATGGCACGTCATCGCCATGTACGCCCCGAGCTTCTTCACCGGACGGCTGATGACCCGCTTCGGTGCGCCCAGGGTGGTAATGGCCGGACTGGCCCTGACTGCCGCCTCGGCCGCGGTCGGGCTGACGGGCATGGATGTCGCGCACTTCTGGGGAACCCTGATCCTGCTCGGCGTTGGCTGGAATTTCGGCTTCGTGGGCGCCTCAGCCCTTGTACTGGAGTGTCACCGGCCGGAGGAGCGGACCCGGGTACAGTCCTTGAATGACTTCGCCGTGTTCGGGACCATGACTTTCGGATCGTTTCTCTCCGGTGGCCTCCTCTCAGCCTATGGGTGGGACACGATCCTCTGGCTGTCCTTCGCCCCGCTGTCGGCGGCCATCTTCGTCCTCGCGAGCACAGTCACCGGGCGCCCATCGCAAATAGCGGGCTAGGCTCAGCGAAGCGCCACTCGGGCCGATCTTCGGTGTGCCGCACACAACGGCTCTCATCGCGAGACGTCCACGTCAGAGCATCATCTCACCTCGCGAAGTCGGCAGTGATGGGCATTGAGCGGCCCTGGCAGGGCCGAGCCCAGATCAGCAGGCTCCCTTCCGAGGGAAATCTTCCTGAATGCCGCCGTTACGGGCCTAGCCTTCCTGGGCTGCTCCCCGCCTAAGGCAGCGGTCGTCCCCGTGGGAACGTGGCCTATTGCACCGCAACTCCCCCCTCGACGTGCCGTTGCCATGTCGGCGTCCCCGACGAATGCAGGTCAGCTTTCACGTATCGCCAGGCCGGACCGAGACACGAGAGGATCCATCGTGGCTGCCATCTCCACACCAGGATTCGCCAGGCCGCTTCATCCCCTGCACGCGATCCTGCTCGCTTTCCCCTTCCCGCTGTTCCTGGGTGCGCTGATCAGCGACTACGCTTACAGGTCAAGCTTTCAGGTACAGTGGGCGAATTTCTCGTCCTGGCTCATCGCCGGTGGGCTGTTCGTCGGCGGATTTGCCCTGCTCTGGGCCCTGATCCACCTGTTCCGGAGCGGACCGGCACGGAGGGGGCGCGCGGCGATCTACTTCCTCGTGCTGCTCGGAGCCTGGGTGGTCGGCTTCGTCAACGCTCTTGTCCACTCGAAGGACGCCTTCGCGATCATGCCGGAGGCGCTCGTCCTGTCGGCGATCGCGACAGTCCTCGCGTTCGTCGCGGCCTGGATGGGCTATTCCGGTTTTCATTCCAAGGAGGTGGTGTGATGCGCGCGCTCTTGCTGATCGGTACCGCCGCGCTTGCCCTCTCCGCCTGCGATGGTGAGCCCAACCCGCAGCAGCACGGCGCCAACCCGAACCTTCCGGCGCCGCATCGCGGCCTGCTGCCGGACATGACGATTCCCCGGCCGGCCGCCTGGGGCAATGATCGTCCGACGGTGCCGCAGGGCTACACGATCCAGGCCATCGCCACGGATCTCAGGATCCCCCGACAGACGCTTGTCCTTCCCAATGGCGACATCCTGGTCACGGAAGGTACGGGCGGCCAGGGCGCACCCCGGCTCAACCCCAAGGCCTTCATCGCGAATGTCATCAAGAGCTGGGGCAGGACGTCAGTGCCGGGCGGCAACCGGCTGACCCTGCTGCGCGACGCCGATGGCGACGGCACCTACGAGACGCGCCGGGTCTTCGCGGAGAACCTGAACGGCCCCTATGGCCTCGCCCTGATCAACGGTGTCCTTTACGTCGCCAACCAGGATGCGCTGGTGCGCTTCGACTATCGGGACGGGCAGACCGAGGCGAGCGGGCCGCCGGTGCTGGTAACGAACCTGCCCTCGGCGATCAATCACCACTGGACGAAGTCGATGACCGCAAGCCCCGATGGGCGGTTCCTCTATATCGGCATCGGGTCGAACAGCAACATCACCGAGCGCGGCATGGAGGCAGAGGTCGACCGGGCCATGGTATGGCAGATCGACCCGCAGACGGGGGCGCACAGGTCCTACGCGACCGGCCTGCGCAACCCCACGGCGCTCACGATCCAGCCGGGAACGGGCCAGCTCTGGGCGGTGGTGAACGAGCGGGACGAGATCGGCCCCAATCTGGTCCCGGATTACCTGACATCGGTGCGCGAGGGCGGCTTCTATGGCTGGCCGTACAGCTACTGGGGCCAGAACGTCGACACTCGCGCGCAGCCGCAGAATCCCGAGCGCGTCGCCGCCGCCATCCGCCCCGACTACGCCCTGGGCGCGCATGTGGCAGCGCTCGGCGTCTCCTTCTCCACCCCCGCCATGGGCGCGGCCTTCGCCGATGGGGCATTCGTCGGCCAGCATGGCAGCTGGAACCGGAACCAGCCCGTCGGCTACAGGGTGGTCTTCGTGCCGTTTCGTGACGGCCGGCCCGCCGGAGACCCGGTCGACTTCGTCTCCGGCTTCCTGAACGAAGCGGGGAACGCGCGCGGCCGACCGGTCGGGGTCACGGTGGACCCGCGCGGCGCCTTGATCGTCGCCGACGACCTATCGAACACCGTCTGGAGGATCACGGCGAACCGGTGACGTTCCAGCGCGGAGGAACGATCGAACAGCAGAGAGCGTCGGGAAGTCGTTCTCCGGTTCGGTCACCTCCCCGTATCGATGCTGACGACGACGGACATCCCGGGCGCTAGCTGACCGGCCAGGGGTTGGTTCGGGTCAATGGTGATGCGGATCGGCAGACGCTGGGCCACCTTGGTAAAGTTACCAGTGGCGTTGTCGGCGCGAATGACACTGAACTCAGAGCCGGTTGCGGGCGAGAAGCGCTCCACCCGGCCTGTCAGCGAAGCCCCTTGCAGCGCATCGACACGAAAGACCACCGGCAGGCCGACCCGCATACCGACCAGTTGCGTCTCCTTGTAGTTGGCGACGACCCAGCGACTGTCCGGGACCACGGTGGTGATCTGGGTGCCGGCGGTGACGTATTGCCCGACCCGGGCCCCGACCTCCCCCAGCCGACCATCGCGCGGCGCGGTGATGCGGGTGTTCTGCACGTCGATCTCCGCCAGTTGCACCAGGGCCTCGGCGTTGCGCACCGCGGCCTCCAGGCCGGCACGGGTCGCAAGCGTCTCGGCCAGGGTCTGTTGGGCCACCAATTCCGAAGCGTGGGCCTGTGCGACCGTCGCCTCTGCCTGACGTTCGGCGGCCCGCACCGTGTCGCCCTGAGCCCGAGACTGGATATTGGCCTCGAGCAAGGGCGTGATGCGGCGCAGGTCGGCCTGCGCCTTGGCCAACCCCGCCTCGGCATTCTCCAACTGCGCTCTGGTCACTGCGATATTCGCCTCACGGGTCCGGCGCTGCACCTCCAGGTTGGCCAGCGATGCCTCGGCGGCAGAGAGCTGGGACCGCGCCTGAGCGAGGCGTTGCTGGAAAATGCGGTCGTCGATCCGCGCCAGCAGGTCGCCGGCCTTCACGTCGGCGTAGTCCTGAACGGGGATTTCCACGAGGTAGCCCGCGACCTGCGGGCTAACGACCGTCACCAGTCCTCGGACGTACGCATCGTCGGTGGTCTGCACCGAGGAGGTGAAGGGCGGTAGACGCCAGGCGTAGAGCACCAGGAGAACGCCCGCGACGCCCACGAGCAGGGCCGGGACGGTGGCGCGGGAGCCGGGGAGCTTGGCCAAGGGCATCCAATCCTGCGTCGTGGTTCAGGCGGCCTGAGCGCGGGCGGCAGCGCGGCGGCGAAGTGCCTTCAGGAATTCGTGGACCAGAAGTCCGACCAGGCAGAAGGCCGCGACGACCGAGACCACGAGGAACAGGTCATTATAGGCGAGGACATAGGCTTCCCGCGTCGCGACTTGCCCAAGCAAGGTGGCGCCTTCGGCATTGCGCCGCGTGGCATCGCCGAGCACGCGGGCGTAGGTGGCGCCGTATTGCCCGATGCGCTGTGCGACAATCGGGTCGGACAGGGTCAGGTTCTCGACGATCTGACTGGAGTGGAACTTCTCGCGCACCGTCACCAGCGATCCGAGGGCAGCAGAGCCTAGCAGGCCGCCGAGGTTCTGGGAGGCGAGGAACACCGCGAAGAAGCTCGTGACGTACTGCGGCCCGGCCCGCAGCGTGTGACCGAAGCTCCAGGTCAGGGCCGCCGGAAGGAAGGCCGCGCCGCCGAACGCCACCAACGCCTGCGAGAGATAAACATCCTGCGGGCGCGTCAGGCTCGTGCCATGGCTCTCCAGCCAAGCGCCCACGGCGATCAGCAGCAACGCCGTCGCGTGGATCGCCGCCACGTTCTCCGGCCGGTTCACGAAGGCGACGAGCAGGAAGGCCCCGATCGTCGCGGCCAGGATGACCCAGAACAGCCCGGCCATATGCTCATTCAGCAGGCCGAGGTTCTGGAAGAAGCCGATCGCGCCCGTCGTCTGCTCCGAAAGAATAAAGCGAGCGAAGAAGCTCGACCCGCCGAACAGGATCATGTCCGCGGAGGACAGCCAGTGCAGGTTGATCAGCGGTTGCGCCCGGTTGAGTTCGATCGCGACCAGCAGCCCCAGGCAGGCGATGCTGCCGGCCAGATAGAGTCCGAGCCAGGGCGCCTCGAGCCACCAGTAGAGGCGCCCGAGGCTCAGCACGACGCTCAGCAGCCCGAGGCCGACAATCACCAGCGGCAGGCTGATAGCGTCCACCCGGTCGAAGATCT
Source organism: Muricoccus radiodurans (assembly GCF_050154705.1). GTDB lineage: Bacteria > Pseudomonadota > Alphaproteobacteria > Acetobacterales > Acetobacteraceae > Roseomonas > Roseomonas radiodurans. The sequence continues at coordinate 2,214,805 of NZ_CP189561.1, forward strand.
TCGCCCGCGGCGGCGGGGTCAGCGGCAGCAGGAAGACGATCGCCAGGCAGACCAGGGACAGCCCCAGTTCCAGCAGGTTCAGCCCGTGCCACAGGCCCAGTTCCAGCAGGTGCGGCGAGACCAGCCGCGCCAGCGGCACGGCAGCCTGCGCGCCCATCAGCCCCAGGGCGACGCCGATGGTCAGCTTGTGCTGCGGCGGCAGGACCTCGAGCATGTAGAGGAAGGCGAGCGTACCGAGCGGCGCCGCAGCAAAGCCTGCGACGGCGCGAACCATGACGGCCGCGCGCAGGTCATTTGCCGCGAAATGGGCCACCGACACGACCGCGAAGAGGATGAGGCCGAGTTGCGCGAAGAGCCGCAGGCCGAACTGCGTGCGAAACTTGTAGAGAAGCAGGCTCGCCGTGATGCTGGTCGACGCGTAGGCGGCCGTCAGCCAGGCCGCCTCGTTCGCCGTGGCGCCGAACGTGGCCTGCACGGCCTGGATGTTTGCGGCCACGAGATTGGTGCCCAGGCCCTGGGTGAGGCCGATCGTCCAGGACGCCAGGGCGTAGAGAACGACGCGGTGGAAGGGGATAGGGGGCGCCGGGGCAGGCGCGGGCGTCGCCTCGGCCGTGGACGCTGCTCCGCTCACGCGCTCTGGTCCTTCGTCCCAGCGGCGTCAGAGCCCACGTCGAGGCCGTCGGCAACGGTGTTCAGTACCCTGAGTGCCGTCCGGAGGTCATCAGGGGAGAGCCCTCCAAGGACACGGTCCCGCAGGCGAGCAAAGATCGCGTTGACGGCCCTCACCACCGGCTCAGCCTCGGCGGTGAGTACGATCCGGTTCGCGCGCTTGCCGGGCTCAGGGTTCCGTCGGATGAGCCCTTGGTGCTCCAGCCCGTCCAGGAGGCGGACGAGGGTCGGATGTTCAATCATCAGCTGAGTCGCGAGGTCCCGCTGCAACACGCCATCCCGCTCGGTCGAGAGGAGGATGAGCACACGGGCACGGCCCAGCGTCTGGCCACTGCCCTTCAGCTCTGCATCGAAGCGTGTGCGCCATTTCAGGGAGACCCTGCGGAGGGACGTGACGAAGTCTCCGTTCAGGGCGGACTGCGAAGCGGACATTGGCCAGTGGTGTTAGCATGCTAACGGTGTGATGCGAAATGGGCGACATGACAGCCCGCGCGGCGCGTCTGGTCGTGAGGAGGTGGGCGCGGCAGCGCTCTCAACCGAGTAGGGGATTGTTCGAGGGGGCCGCGGCCTAGCGGACGCGGGAGCCGCGCAGGCGGGCCATGCCCTGCAGCGTGGTGCGGACGGCCGGGTGACCCCGGGTCCAGTCGAGCCTCCCTCAACCGTGGGCATGGCCGATGGCGGCGAGGCGGCGACCCAGGGCGGAGCGGGAGTGGATAGGGCCGAGGTAGGCGGCGATGCTGGCGGGGTGACCCGGACGGCGGCGGTGCGGCAGGAGAGGCACCAGACCTCGAAGTCGGCGGGGTCGGCGCGTTAGGCCCCTAGCGTCTTAAGGGCGAGCGCCCGGCGGGCATAGGCGTTGGCCGCGTCGATCGCCTCGGCCAGGCGGGCGGACAGCTCACCCCCAACCGGCGCGGCGGGAAGCGGACTGGAAGCGGTGTGTCGGTCACGCGAGGTGGTCTCTGCACCCGAGCGCAGCGCTAGCGGCGGTGCGCGGAGACGACGAGGCTGCGACCACCATCCAGCGTCCCGTCCGAAGAGCCGCACCGGGTAGACCGCGATGGCCGCATCGGTGCTCACGAGGACGAGGTCTTTCCCCTGCGCCTGGGCGATGAACATACGGTCGAACAGGTTGCCGTGGTGCCTGAGCAGAGCGCCTGCGACGGCGGCCTGTGCGGCGCGGATCGGCCAAGGCTCCATCCCGCGCGCTTGAGCACGGCGTCGGCCCGGTCGAGAGGGAAGCGCAGGCGCCCGAGAGCCGCCATGAGAGGGACGGATTTTGCGCGCGAGTTCGCGTGACCCAAGCGGTACTGTTGTATGCCGAGTGGAACTCCGTGAGGTGGCGAAGATGGACGCGTGATCGATATGCGTGATCATGTCCTGCTGTACACCTGCGGGGTTACTGTAGCTCCAGCCCTTGCCGCTTTGCGTCTTGCGGAGGTGACGAGCACCTCACTGAAATCCCGGGGCGGCTGGTTTGCGCGTGTGGGACAGAATACCATTGCAACCGTGAGTTAGTTGAGGGTAGCAACTTCGAATGATACGGGTCGGCGATGAATATCGTCATCCGATGGGCCGTCGAGACCACGGCGGTGTTTGGCACTTTCGCCGCCGTGCTGGTGTACATGACCCGGTAGATCGGCGTTACGACCACGCATGAAGTTTTCACGAGGCTAAGCCCCTCGGCGCGGATGCCACCCGGAGGCGGAATTCGGTGCCGGCTTTTTCAGGATGGCCTCGAAAGCTGGCCACAGCGGTCAGCGGTCAAGGGGCGTGCTCCCTTCCCTGCGCCAGCACGAATAACTGACGGTTGTCATCGCGCGTCCGTTGGTGAGCGCCCATGATCAGCGGGGTGCCAGCATCGCCGCAGAGAGACATCCCGAATTACCACGTTCAGGCCGGTGGCGGGCGCGGCACAGCCGGCGGCGGAGTGTCCCAATGTCGCCGGCCTCCCGCCGCCGAGCGCACGCGCTAGTCCGCGCGCACCATGCTGACGAGGCCATATCGTCGCAGCGCAGGGACTTGGGCGTCCGACAGTTTTCGAAGGCCGAGACGATCATGGCAGGCAGCCTTGCCCGCGGGTACGGACTCCTCCGGTCCACGCTGCCGGTGGCGAGTATCGCCTGATAGGGCGGGCCGTATGGACATGACCCGGCGCACCGCCGATCAACTCCGCGCCGCACTGTGTGCGGCCGAAGGCGCGAGACCCGACGCCGACGGCTTTCCGTCCTGCTGACTGCCGGTGTCACCCCACATAGCCGGCGGCTTCCTCGGACGCAGAGCCATCAAGATGGTCGAGAAGGTGTATGGCCATCACTGCCCAGACCACCCGGGGAGGCGCCCGAGACGATCGACCGGGTCTAGGCGGAGGCCAGAGAGGAAGCGACACGGCCCAACCCAGCGGGTCCGTGGACAAGTCTCCGAAGGGCGATGGTGCTGCCAGAGAGGATTGAACTCTCGACCTCTCCCTTACCAAGGGAGTGCTCTACCACTGAGCTACGGCAGCGAACCGGGTCCTGTGGGCCGGCCTCTCCCTAGCGGCGGCCCCCGCCCTGCGCAAGCCCCGAGGCGCCCGGGGCGGCCGCTTGACGTCAGCCGGAAGCTTGGCGCCCCCTTCCGGGCATGACACAGGACAAGGACCCGCCCCGGCCCCCCCCGAACCGCCCGGCCCAGACCGAGCGGGAGCAGCGCCTGGCGGCCGCTCTGCGCGAAAACCTCCGCCGCCGCAAGCAGCAGTCCCGTATCCGGGCCGAAACGCCGGCCAGAAAGGAGCCTGACAGCAAGGAGGACAGCGCGCCGCGATAACGCCGCCAGATGGCCAGCTTGAGGCGCGCCCCCGATCGGGTTGGGCCGGCAAGCCTTGCAGCGGCCCTCGGCCGCCAACGTCCGGGTGGCCCCCGTTGCCGCCCCCGCCCCCCGGGGCTATCCCCTGCGGCCCGAGCCCGACGGAAGCGCCCATGCCCATCATGCCCGACCGCTGGATCCGTCGAATGGCGGCCGATCACGGCATGATCGAACCCTTCGTGGAAGCCCAGCGGCGGGAGGGCGTGATCTCCTACGGCCTCTCCTCCTACGGCTACGACGCCCGCGCGGCCGCGGAGTTCAAGGTCTTCACGAACGTGGACAACGCGATCGTGGACCCGAAGGCCTTCTCGGAATCCGGCTTCGTCACCCGCACCGGGGACACCTGCATCGTCCCCCCGAACTCGTTCGTGCTGACCCACACGGTCGAGTATTTCCGCATCCCGCGGGACGTGCTGGTGATCTGCCTCGGCAAGTCCACCTACGCGCGCTGCGGGCTGATCGTGAACGTCACGCCGCTGGAGCCGGAGTGGGAGGGCCAGGTGACCATCGAGATCTCGAACACAACCCCCCTCCCCGCCCGCATCTACGCGAATGAGGGGATCTGCCAGTTCCTCTTCCTGAAGGGAGAGGGCGCGCCGGACGTCTCCTATGCGGACCGGGCCGGCAAGTACATGCGCCAGCGCGGCGTCGCGCTGCCCCGCCTCTAGGACAAGGCCGCAAGACCATGGACCGCATCCGCATCCGCGGTGGCCGCCGCCTCTCGGGCACCATCCCCGTCTCCGGTGCGAAGAACGCCGTGCTGGCGCTGATGCCGGCGGCGCTCCTCGGCGGTCCTCTGACGCTGACCAACGTGCCGCACCTGGCCGACACGGACACCATGGCCGCGCTGCTCGCCCAGCTGGGCCTGACGGTGGAGCACGACAAGCAGAAGGGCAGCCTCACCCTCTCCGGCGAGGCGACGAGCCTCGAGGCCCCCTACGACATCGTCCGGAAGATGCGGGCCTCCGTTCTCGTCCTCGGCCCCCTCGTCGCGCGGCACGGGACCGCGCGGGTGTCCCTCCCCGGCGGCTGTGCGATCGGTACCCGCCCCGTGGACCTGCACCTCAAGGGGCTGGAGGCGATGGGCGCCACCATCACCCTCGACAGCGGCTACATCGAGGCGAAGGCCGCACCGGGAGGCCTGAAGGGCGCGCGCATCATCTTCCCCCAGGTCTCCGTCGGCGCCACCGAGAACCTGCTGATGGCCGCCACCCTGGCGGACGGCGAGACGGAGTTGGTGAACGCCGCCCGGGAGCCGGAGATCGAGGACCTCGCCCTCTGCCTCATGCGGATGGGCGCGCGGATCGAGGGCCTGTGCTCCGACCGCCTGCGGATCACCGGCGTCCCCTCCCTCGGCGCCGCCAACCACCGCGTGCTCGCGGACCGGATCGAGGCCGGGACCTTCGCCTGCGCCGCCGCCATCACCGGCGGGGAGGTGCTGCTGGAGGGCGCGCGGCTCGACCACTTGGGCTCCGTCGCCCGCATCCTGCGGGAAGCCGGGGTCGGCCTGCACGAGGAGCACAAGGGCCTGCGCGTGACGCGACTGAACGGCCTGCACGGCGTGGACGTGCAGACCGAGCCCTATCCGGGCTTCGCCACCGACATGCAGGCCCAGTTCATGTCGCTGATGTCCGTCGCCGAGGGCGCCTCGATGATCACCGAGACGATCTTCGAGAACCGCTTCATGCACGTGCCCGAGCTCACCCGCATGGGCGCGCGGATCAACTACCACGGCTCCAGCGCCATCGTGCGCGGCGTGCCCCGCCTCTCCGGCGCGCCCGTGATGGCGACCGACCTCCGCGCCTCCGTCTCCCTCGTTCTCGCGGGGCTGGCGGCGGAGGGGGAGACGATGGTCAACCGCGTCTATCACCTCGACCGCGGCTACGAGCGGCTGGAGGAGAAGCTGGCCGGCGTCGGCGCCGATATCGAGCGCGTCCGAGGATGATGGAGGCCTGGCTCGCCGCCGCGCTCGACTACATCCCGCGCTGGCTCGAGTTCCAGCACCGGGCGATGGAACTGCCGGGCCTGTCCTTCGCCGTGGCGAAAGACGGGGAGGTGGTGCTGGAGGGCGCGCTCGGCGCCGCCGACCTCGACACCGGGGAGGCCTTCACCCCCCGCCACCGCTTCCGCGTCGCGTCCCACTCCAAGACCTTCACCGCCGCCGGCATCATGCGCCTGCGCGAACAGGGCCGGCTGGGCCTAGACGACGAGGCCGGACGACACGTCCCCGGCCTGCACCCCGAGGTCGCGACGACGACGCTCCGCCAGCTTCTCTCCCACGGCGCCGGGATCATCCGAAACGGGCCGGACCCCGGCCATTTCAGCGACCTCCGCCCCTACCCGGACGCCGCGGAGATCAGGGCGGACCTGGCCGCCCCGCCCGTCATCCCGGCCGAGACGCGGTTCAAGTACTCGAACCACGGCTTCGCCCTGCTCGGGCAGGTGATCGAGGCGGTCACCGGGGAAACCTATGACGACTGGATGGCGCGGGAGATCCTCGCCCCCTTCGGCCTGTCGGAAACGCGTCCCGACGCGCCCATCCCGGCCGGGGCCCCCTTCGCCCGCGGCCACACGACGAAGATGCCGCTGGACCGACGGCTGGTCATCCCGGGCGACAACCCGACGCGGGCCTATGCCGCCGCGGCCGGTTTCGTCAGCACCGCCGCCGACCTCGCCCGCTTCTTCGGGCGCCTCTCGCCGGAGGCGACGGACAGCCCGCTCTCCGTCGCCAGCCGCCGGGCCATGGCGCACCGGCAATGGCGCAATCCGCACTCCTTCTTCGAGGTCTATTACGGCCTGGGGACCATCTGCGGCACGCTGAACGGCTGGGACTGGTTCGGCCATTCCGGCTCGCTCCAGGGCTATTCGTCCCGCACCGCGGTCGTGCCGGACGCGGGCCTGTCCGCCTCGTTCCTGGTCAATGCCGTCGCCGCCCCGGCTGACCCCATTCTGGACGGGCTGCTGCACATCCTTCGGCTCTACGCGATGCGGGGTGCGCCGGAGGAGGCGACGCGGGACTGGACCGGCCGCTGGTGGAACCTCTGGGGCGCCTTCGACCTGCTGCCCGTTCGGGACCGCGTGCTGATCGCCCTCCCCGGCTTCTGGAACCCGGTGGGCGAGGTGGCGGAGATCGCGGTCGAGGCTCCCGACCGCGGCCGGATCGTGCAGACCAACGGCTTCGGCAGCCAGGGCGAGCCGGTGGAGCTGGTCCGCGGCCCGGACGGGGCCGTCTCGGCGGTCACCCTCGCGGGCGGCCTCGCCCTGCCGGAAGCCGAGCACGCCGCCGCCCTGCGCGACCGCTACCGACATCCGGGCACCGCCTGAGCCTTCCCCCGATCTTGAACCATCCCGTCATCGAAGTGCCGCGCGACTGGTGCTAGAACCCGACATGGACCACCCGATTCCAACCGCCGAAACCCGCGCCCTCTCCGATGAGGCGCTGATCCTCGCCCTCCCCAAGGGTCGTATCCTGAAGGAGGTGGCGCCCCTCCTCGCCCGGGCCGGCATCGCCCCGGCCGGCGACTTCGACGACGAGGACAGCCGCCACCTCCGCTTCCGCACGAACCATCCCGGCCTGGACGTGGTGCGCGTCCGGCCCTTCGATGTCGCGACCTTCGTCGCCCATGGCGGGGCGCAGATCGGCGTCTGTGGGGCCGATGTGCTGATGGAGTTCGACTACCCCGAGATCTACGCGCCGCTGGACCTGGGCGTCGGCGCCTGCCGCGTCTCCGTCGCCGGCCCGGCCGAGGACCCGGACGCGGAGAAGGTGTCCCGCTGGTCCCGCGTGACGGTCGCCACGAAGTATCCGGGCATCGCCCGCCGCCACTTCGCCGCCCGCGGGGTGCAGGCAGAGGTGGTGCACCTGAACGGCGCGATGGAGCTCGCCCCCTCGCTCGGTCTCGCCCGGCTGATCGTGGACCTCGTGCAGACCGGCTCGACGCTGAAGGCGAACGGGCTGGTGGAGCGGGAGGTGATCGCGCAGGTGACCTCCCGCCTCATCGTCAACCGCACCGCCCTCAAGACGGAGCCGGAGCGGATCGGGGCCTGGCTCGCCCGCTTCCGGGCGGCGCTGGGGGCATGAGGCGCCTCGATTCGCGAGAGCCGGGCTTCCCCGCCGACTTCGCCGCCCTGCTAGACACGGCTCGGGAGACGACGGCGCGGGTGGACGGCCCGGTGGCGGAGATCATTGCCCGCGTCCGCGCGGAGGGCGACGCCGCCCTGCTGGACCTGACCGCCCGCTTCGACCGCTGGACGCCGCGCGACGCCGCCGCGCTGCGCGTGACGGAGGCGGAGATCGCCGCCGCCCGCGCCTCCGTCCCGGCCGAGTTGATGGCCGCCCTGGACACTGCCGCGGCGCGGATCGAGGCCTTCCACCGCGCCCAGATGCCGGCGGACCTGACCCTGCCCGACCCGGCCGGGCTGACGCTCGGCCTGCGCTGGACGCCGGTGGACGCGGCCGGCCTCTACGTGCCGGGGGGCAAGGCAGCCTATCCGTCCTCCGTCCTGATGAACGCCATCCCCGCGCGGGTCGCGGGGGTGGGACGCGTGGCGATCGCCGTTCCGACCCCGGACGGGGAGCTGAACCCGCTGGTCCTGGCGGCCGCCCACCGCGCCGGCGTGTCGGAGGTCTGGCGCATCGGCGGCGCCCAAGCCATCGCGGCCCTCGCCTGGGGCACCGCGAGCATCGCCCCCGTGGACAAGGTCACCGGTCCCGGCAACGCCTATGTCGCCGAGGCCAAGCGCCAGGTCTTCGGGCGCGTCGGCATCGACAGCATCGCCGGGCCGTCCGAGGTCGTGGTGCTGGCCGATGGCGCCCAGGACCCGGCCCGGGTGGCCATGGACCTGATGGCCCAGGCCGAGCACGACGAAGCCGCCCAGGCCATCCTGATCACCGACAGCCCGGCGCTCGCCGAGGCTGTGGCGGCGGCGGTGGAGGCCGCGCTCGCCTCCCTGCCCCGTTCCGCCATCGCGGGCGAATCCTGGCGCCGCCACGGGGCGATGGTACTCGTGCGGGACTGGGAGGAGGGTGCGGAGCTCACGAACCGGCTCGCGCCGGAGCACCTGCAGATCATGGTCGCCGATCCGGCGGGCCTCTTCGGCCGGATCCGGCACGCAGGCGCCGCCTTCCTCGGCCCCTGGTGCCCGGAGGCGTTGGGCGACTACGTGGCCGGGCCGAACCATGTCCTGCCCACCGGGCGCACCGCGCGCTTCGCCTCGGGCCTCTCGGTCCATGATTTCCTCAAGCGCACCACCTGGATCGCGGCGGAGGAGGCGGGGCTGCGCGCCGTTGGCCCCGTCGCGGTGGCCCTGGCCCGCGCCGAGGGGCTGGACGCCCATGCCCGGAGCATCGCGGAGCGGATCGGGCTGGCCTGACGAGGCGGCGGCGGGACGGTCCGGGGCAGTCGGGCCGGCTCGGTCTTCGACCGGTTCCACGCCCCCCGCAGGGCTGGGCCGCGCCGCTGTTCCTTGACCCGGCGGGGTGCGGCGATCATGTTCCGGCCGCGTTCGCTCATGGCCTCGGACCCTGCCGCCCCCGGCCAGCCGCGGCATGTTTCATTCCCGATGAGGTCCGATGTCGAAAGAAGATATGATCGAGTTCAGCGGCCAGGTGGTCGAGCTGCTGCCCAATGCCATGTTCCGCGTGAAGCTGGACAACGACCACATGGTCCTCGCGCATACCAGCGGGAAGATGCGCAAGAACCGCATCCGCGTGCTGGCCGGCGACCGCGTGAACGTCGAGATGACGCCCTATGACCTGACCAAGGGCCGCATCACCTTCCGCTTCAAGTAGCGTCGGACGCGTCCCGTGGCGGACGCCCCGCGCGCGCCGCTGGTCCTGGCCAGCGCCAGTCCGCGCCGCCTCGATCTTCTCGCCCGCATCGGCATCGTCCCGGACCGGGTGGAACCCGCGGAGATGGACGAGTCCCCCCGCAAGGCCGAGCTTCCCCGCCTGCTTGCGCAGCGTCTCTCGCTGGAGAAGGCGCGGGCCGTGGCGCCGCGCGCGCCTGGCGCCCTGGTGCTGGCCGCGGACACGGTGGTGGGGGTTGGCCGCCGCATCCTCGGCAAGCCGGCCGATGCGGCGGAGGCGCGGCGCTTCCTCGAATTCCTCTCCGGCCGTCGGCACCGCGTCACCACCGGCGTTGCGCTGGTCACACCGGACGGTCGGACGCGCACGCGGTTGGTGGAGAGCGTCGTCGCCTTCCAGCGCCTGACCGCCGCGCAGGTCGAGGAATACGTCGCCGGCGGGGAGTGGGAGGGCAAGGCCGGGGGCTACGCCATCCAGGGCCGGTCGGAGGCCTTCGTCCGCTTCCTTTCGGGCAGTCATTCCAACGTAGTGGGGTTGCCGCTGTTCGAGACGGCGCAGCTTCTCCGCGGCGTCGGGTGGCTGCGGCCATGAAGCCCGCTCTCGGCCTCTCCCTGACCAAGGGAGTGCTCTACCAGACTGCAGCCGCATGAGCACGGCCGCATCCAGCATCCTCGTCTCCGCCTCCCCGGGTGAGAGGCGCGTGGCACTCTGGCGCGACGGCGCCCTGGAGGCGGCCTTCGTGGAGCGGCCGGCGCGGCCGGACGGGGTCGGGGACCTGCATGTCGGCCGGGTGACGGCCCGCGTCCCGGCCCTGTCCGGCGCCTTTGTGGCGCTGGAGGGCGGGGTCAGCGGCTTCCTGCCGGACAACCAGGGCGGCGGGCAGCCGGAGGGCACCTACCTGCCCGTCCGCGTCACCCGCGCGGCCCAGGGCGGCAAGGGACCGCGCCTGTCCGGCAACGGCGTCCCGCCCGGTACGGCGCGGGATGGTCCGCCCCGGCTCCTGGCGCGTGGTCCCGATGCCGCCCTCCGCCTGGCGGCCAGCCATCCCATGGTCCCGGTGCTGGTGGACGCGGCGGGTGAGGCCGCACGGCTGCGGGCGGCGCTTGGGGCGGATCGCGCCCGCCTCCTGACCCATTCGGCCTTTGACGACGCGGTTGAGGCCGCGTTCGACATCCTCTCCGGTCCAGAGGTACCCCTACCCGGCGGCGGGCGGCTGCTGATCCACCCGACGCCGGCGCTGACAGCGCTGGACGTCGATACGGGGGCCGCTGCCGGACGGGATGCGGGGGCCCACCGAGCCGTGAATGCGGCCGCGCTGGCCGAGGCGGTGCGCCAGATCCGCCTGCGCCACCTGGCCGGCCCGATCCTGCTGGACCTCGCGGGCGGCACGGCCAAGACACGCGCGGCACTTCTGCCGGTTCTGCGCGGCGCGGCTGGGGGCGACCCGTTGCTGCGCGTGGTCGGTCTGACGGGGCTCGGCTTGATGGAGATGGTGCGGGCCCGCGTGCACCCGCCGCTGCACGAGGTGCTCGGGCAGCCACTCACTCCCCTCACCCATGGGCTGGCCGCGCTGCGGCGGGCCGTGCGGGAGGCTGCCGCGCGCCCGGGAGTACGTCTGTCGCTCCGGGCCCATCCCGCCGTCCTGCTGGCGCTGCGGGGTCTATCGGGGGTGCTGGACGCCTACGCCGCGGCGGCCGCGCACCCCATATCCCTGGCATCCGACCCGGCCCTTGTGCCGGGCGAGGAGGTCATCGAGGACGTCGCCACGCATGCCCCCTAAGCCCCACTCCACCAACGCCTGTCCGATCTGCGGCAAGCCCGCCGAGCCCGCGACGCGTCCCTTCTGCTCGCCGCGGTGCCGTTCTGTGGATCTCGGGCGCTGGCTGGGCGGGACTTATGCGATCCCCGGAGAGCCGGTGGAGGAGCCCCAGCCCGAGAGTCGTTCGGAGCGATAATTCGTGGCGTGCCGTGGCTGGACAGGCCCGGCCGCATCGTCTATCCCCCGCGTCCTCTGCCGGGCGGTTCGCCGCCGCGTTATGGGCCCAGGTAGCTCAGTTGGTAGAGCATGCGACTGAAAATCGCAGTGTCGGTGGTTCGATTCCGCCCCTGGGCACCTTCCATTCTGAATATCCTTTGTCTTCATTGGGTTCAGTAGCGTTTTCGTCCCACCCCGGCGTTGGCGCGCTGGAGTGGGACTTTTTCTTGCCCGCATCATCGCGGGCAAGACGGTCGAAGGCGGTGCCAGCAAGCCGGGCGCGATCCGCCTTCCGTGTGTAGTGACCGGCCTGCTTCGTCGTGGTCCACCCGAAGGCTGCCATCAGCTCATGCTCGGTCGCGCCCAGTTCGGCCAGCCGGACGGCAGCGGCCTTTCGCAGGCCGTGTGCGCTGCAATGGGGTAGGCCCGCAGCCTTCGTCCACGCGCGGAACCGATTACCAAAGGTCTCCGGGCTGTAGGGGTCGCCGCGCTCGTTGCGGAGGAACGTGAGGTCGCCGGTCGGCGTGGCCTCAATTACCTCCGCCAGCGTCGGCAGGATCGGCAGTGAGAGGCGGACGGGGTGCTTTGCCCGGTTCTTCCGCACTAAAAAGTTGAGACGCCCGTCACGGACGTGCTGGCGGCCGAGCTGCACAACGTCGGAGCGACGCACGCCCGTGTATAGGAGGAGGGCCAACGCCAAGCGCGGCGTCGTGCCCACCGGCCACCGCTCCTCGAACTGCTGAACCTCCTCAATAGTCCAGGTGTGGAAGCCCTCGGGGCTGTTGGACGCTAGGTAGGGCACCTGCTCCGCGACGTTCACCGGAACATCGCTCATGTGCACGGCGTGCTTGAAGACGGCGCGCAGGGCCTTGAGGAGGCTGTTAGCGGCCTCCGGCTTGCCTGCGCGCTCGTCGCGCAGGCGGCGGATGTGGCGGGCCCCCAGCAACTTGAACGGCTTCATGCCATGCTCGGCGCGCAGGTGGTCCAGGATCAGCCGCCGAACATGCTGCGACCGCGCGGCCATCCCCTTGAACTCGGCCGAGCCGAAGTATGCGATGCAGGCAGCGTCAAGGCTGCCCGGAATCACCGTGCCTTTCGGCGCGGGCTTCGGCTTCGGAGGCGGCGCGGCCAGCGCGCGGCGATACTCCGCATCGAACTCTGGCGTGCCGGGTTCGTGCTGGAGCCGCACCTTCGGCCGACGGGGCATACGCAGGTAGGTCCGCAGGTTGCCGCGCCGATCGCGGTCTTGAACAACGTAGCGGTATCGGCGGACGACGCTGATCACGGCCGGTCCCACGGGTTCTCGTCGGCCGGTGCGCGCTCCTTACGGCGCGGCAGCAGGCGGCAAGAGGCGCGTAATTCCTCCGTGTCCCAGAGAACTCGACCATCCACCCGCCGAGGCTCCGGCATCCGCCCGTCCTCCACCAACTCGTCGAACTTCGTAGCGCTTACTCCCACCAGCGCAGCTGCGGCATCGCGTGCCACCATGAATGGCAAGACGCCGGGTGGAAGGTAGTCATAGGACGGCATCAGCCGGTGCCCGTCGGCGCATGCTGCCGCACAGACCGAGGATTCCATCCCTCAATCTCACGCACCTCGTCCGGATCAAGGATCTTCGCTTCCACCGCGATCTTGTGTGACTGCCAACGGGCCTCCGCATCGCCGCGCAAGAGGTCACTCATATCAACTTCGAGCACGCAATCCGCATCGCTGGCGGAGAACACCGACCGCGAGAACTCTGCCTCGATCTTCCGCGCCCACGGGGCAAGGGTGAATTGTGCGAACCACCGCCCAGCCTCGCGCGAGTTGGTGAAGGTGCCGTGTGACAGGTCCTGCACAATGGGTGGTGGCACCTGGAAGAGGCGGCAAAGCTCCTCCACCGTGAAACGCCGCGACGCAAGCGCCTCTGCATCCTCTGGCGACACGCCGATGCTCTGCCACTTCATGTCCTCTTCAAGGACCATAAACCGACGCGCATTGGAGGGTCCGGAGTGTCGTTCCTGAAGGCTCTGTTTCAGGTGGCCGTGGGCCTCATCGCTCAACGACTTCGGATGAATGAGAACACCCGAAGGGGTGACCTGATTCTGCCACATGCTGCCGGACCATTCCTGGAGCGCAGCCGCGTTGCCAATTACGTCGCGCGCGCGGCTGATGCGGCTTCGGCCAATCACGCCATCGTCGGAGCGGTCGCGCAAGTGGAAGACTTCCTCTGCGAAGTAGCGGCGGACGCGCCCAGAGCTCTGCACCACGTCATAGGCAAGCCGGCTGGAGGAAAGGCGATAGAGCTGGACGGCACCCCACGGTAGAGGCCGCAATGCCACTGGCCGGCCGGCGCGATCCGTTTCAACCGCGCTCACGGCGTTCCCGTGCAAGAGCACTTGCGCCATCGTCCATTCAAGCCAGTCCGGCCAGGTCTGTTCCGCGTTCGGCACGCGCAGCAGCCGCGCGACAGGATGGGTCGGCAGCTCAGTCCGCCCCTTCGGCGCCACGAAATAGACGCGGGGCGTCATGGAGGCCAGCACGGTGCTAATGGCGTTCACGCACGCCAGCACGGTCGCAAGGTTCTCCGCCATGTGCGGGCCGACGTAGGCGCCGGAGGCAGTCGGATTGACTCCGAACGCCTCGGCATATGTCAGGGCCGCCGAGGGCGCGCTGCGTGCCTCCGTGCGGCCCCACAGACGAGCGAAGAGGCCTGCCATCCTACATCGTCTCCAGGAAGCGCCGGCGGGCCAGGGCGTCGCCCTGACGGGCGCGGCTACGGGCATGCACGGTGGTCGTGGGATAGGCGGGCCACGCGCACACCACGGACACCTCCAGCAGCTCTACGCCTCGCAGTTCGCGCCGATCCGGGGCGGGCCATGCGTCGTCCTTCGCACGGAAGGAGAAGCTGCACCCGCCAAGATCCCCGCGCTCTGCCAGGGCCAGGATATCCCGCCCCAGCGTCGTGTCTGGCACGTCGATGGAGAAGGCGAGGCCTCGGGCGTCCTCCGCCAGCCGCAGTGTCCCCGAGAGGGTCCGTGCTAGCAGCCGGCCCGGGTCGTGATCCACCAACGCGACGATATCCGCGCGGCTGGCGAGGGAGGCACGGAAGGCGCCGGGCAGGATCACCTCCGTGAAGCCGCCGATCTTAGCGGGCACGCCGAACACCGCAGCGTGCCCCTCCAAGCGACGGCCGGCGACGGCGCGGAACTCCGTCGCCGCGCGCCGCTCCGTGCCGTCCGGGGTGCGCGAGTGGCTCATGTGGTGGTGATGTCCCGGATCGCGGCAAAGGACTCCGGGTAGCGTACGGCCACGTCCATCGTGATCATGCCGCGCACCTGCACGTTGCCCTTCGAATACGAGCTCTCCGCGAACGGATTCACCAGCAGGTCGAACTCGGACCAATAGCCCAGCAGCAGGTCCGGCCAGCGTCCGAAGATCAGGGAGGACAGGCTGGTGCCCGTGCCCTTCGTCCCATTGGCCGGCACCAGCGAGGAACTGGCGTAGTCGTAGCCAGCGAGGGTGCGGGGATCGTCCATGAGGTAGCCCGGCAGGCCGGCGTCGCGGAGTGTCTGGCGCGCCTTGCGGGCCACCTTGCCGTTGCTGGCAAAGCCGGTGCCTTCCACGTTGGCGTCCTCGACGGTGCCGATCAGCTCCAGCACCTTCGCCCACGTCAGCGGCCCGCCGTTCGTGCCTACTGCGACGCTGCCGATGCCCGGCGTGTTGAGGATGCCGCGCGGCTCGGCGCCAGTGCCACTGCCCGCGATTGCGCCGCGGTCCACCGCCTCCGCCAGCACGGCCGCGAAGTCGGCGCGCACCAGCGTCTCGATATCCGGCGAGGACTGCTGGAGCATGTTGCGCGAAAACTCGGTCCGCGCGCCGACGTGCTTGGGCGCCAGCGTGACTTGCGCGAACTTCTCGTCGGAGAGGGGGATGGCCGTGTTCTCTGCGACCCAAGACGCCGTCGCGCTCTCCTTCAGTTTCGGGATAGCTACGTTGCCGAAGAGGCCGGACAGCACGGTGGCGCCTAGGCGGCGCGTCAGCAGCGCGGCGCGCAGCATGTCAATGTAGAGGTCGCCGCGATGGTCGGCGCGGATCAGGTTCCCCCCCGGCCCGTCAGCCGGAAGCGTGCTGGTAACAGTGCGAGCCTCCACCGGCCGATGGAACACCGCCATGGGGACCGCCATGCCCTCAAAGGGCCGGCCGGCGCGGCGCGCGATTTCCTGGCTCACCTCCCGCTCACGGGCAGCATCCACGTTGACGCCGGGCACCTGCGACGCGATGGCGCGCACAAGGGAGAAGGAACGCAGTTCGCGGTCCAGGTCGCGGTCTCCGGTGCCGCCGACGGGCTCGCCTTGCGCGCGGCGCTCTGCATCGTCCACTGCCGCTTGGCGACTGATTCGCTGTTCTAACCCGTCGAGCTCCGCCTTGAGGGCGTCCCAGCGGGTGCGCTGCTCTGTGGAGAGGTCGCCGCTCTCACCACCGGGCTTGTCGTTGATGCCGCGCATCTCGGCGGCGATGGCGGCACGACGCGCTAGGAGGTCACGCATGTTCATGGAAGGAATCCGTGTTTGTGGATGCCTTCGCGAGGGGCGGTAAGGCGGGGTCGCTGCCAACAAGGGCGCGATATGCTTCAAGGGCGAGTTGCAGCAGGCGCGCACGTTCTGCGTGGTCGCGGAGCACTACCCGCCGGTGCCTGCCGAAATTAGGCAGCCAGACTCGCAGGGTGCCGTCTGGTGACTGCGCCAGCGCGGCCCCGACAACCAGGAGTGGGCCGTATTCCACTCCCAGGTTTGCGAGGATCCGCATGTGCTCCGCTTCTATCGGCGGCGTGTGGACCACCATGCTGACGATGCGAAGCGTGAGCTGCGGTTCCACCATCATTCGGCGTCAGGCTCGCCACCATCGTTGACGCGCTGGCCGACGGGACTGCCCCAGCGCATCTCAGTGGCTAGCGCTTGGATCAGCGTGCCCAGGATGACGCCTCTGCTTCCAATTGCCAGGACTGGCTTGCTCGCGGATTGTGAATTCGCGACAAACACAGCACCCTCGCCAGTGGTGTCGAAAATGGTCACCCGGTTGGTATCGTGTGCGAAGACGATGCGATCCAGCCTTGAGGCTGCGGCCGCATCGGTCAGGACAAGCTTCATCTCGTCCAGGAACCGCGTGGGCGGCTCGCCATCGGCCTCTCGGACAGCTTGGCTGTAGGCAGTTACACGCTGCTTGAGCACCTTCCCTTCGGCGGCGCAGGCGATGCCGATCAACAGTTCCGCGACCAGGCTGGGGATTGCCTGCCAAACGGCACGACCGCGCGAGACTGGCAGCATCTTTTCAGACTGCATCTCGACGTAGACCCGCTGGACGTTGGGCCAAGGCAATCCAGAGAGGCGTGCGATCGCGCGGGCTGCTTCGAGAAGGGAGTGGGGGGGCTGGCTTTCACTCATGACCTGTTCCTTGCGTTCAGAGATCGGTAACGCAAGATCCAGGACGGCAGCAAGTAGAAAATGGATCTGGAAACGCAAAATCTTTTTCTTGAAAGGTGTGTCTCGGCCGCTTCGCGTCTAGTGCGGCGGTCGGTCCGGATTTGTTGCGAGGAACTCCTTCAGGGACAGCGCCCTCCCCGAGCGGCCCCGCGCACCCGAAGGCGGCGTCTCCTCAGCCCGCAGCGGCGCTGCCGTGGTCCCCAACCGGACACGCGCGGCGGGACTCCACCCGAACTCACCCCCAATCCTAGCCAGCTGCTCTACGGCCTTACTACGGACCATCAGCCAAGGGCTGCGGCCCATCCCACCGTCCCGGCCAGGCACCACCGCGCCCTGCTCGCGTAGGGCCTCCTCCGCTTCCAGGAACAGCGCCCAGCTGGAGCACCATACGGCCAGCAGGGCGAGGTCCAGCTTCGTAACCAGCCCGAGGGAGCGCGTCGCCTCCAGCACGCGATTCCACTCGGCCACGGCCGGGCCGGAGAGGTGCGGAGGCGGCGCCGCAGCCGGGACTGCGTCCGTCTTCGGCGGGACCGGCAGGGGGCGCCTCCCTGGCCGACCATGCAGCTCTGCCAGCTCGTTCGGCGTCCTCTTCCGACCCATCAAATCCGCTCCCACAGAAAAACTCGGTATCGCGGCCGCACACGCCAAGCCCCGGGCCGCTCCAACTTCCCAGCAACTAGAGATTTGCGCGACAGATGGGCGTCGACAGAACCGCCAGAAGACGAACGAAGTCACTCACCGACGCAACGCGGGGACGCTTGCATCAAACACCAGAATGCGTCGTGAATGTTCGAGCTCAACGCCGAAGATCACACGACCACCAAACTAGCCAGATCCAGACGAATTCGGAAGCGTCCCACAAAGGAGCAATGCGTGAATCGCCACGACAGACGGAAGCAGGGGAAAACTGATCCGAAGCCCCTATGCATCTTCTGCAAGAAGCCAGGTCTAACAAAGGAGCATGTCCTGCCCGATTGGATGCGCGAGCTGTTTCCTCGATCTCAGGAAACTCACCGTGCAATGCGCGATACAGTTGAGGGCAATCCAAGGGTTTGGAACCCCGCAAAGATTAAACAAGGAGCAGTCGAAACCAAGCAAGTCAAAGTTCTTTGCCGATACTGCAATAACGTTTGGTTGGGCGGCTTAGAGGACGAACTAAAGCCCTTGTTAAAAAGGATGATTACAGGTCAATCAGTGAATCTCTCAGAAATTGACCGGGAGCGCCTATCCTTTTGGACAGCAAAAACGACTTGCGTCGCCGAGTATATTGAGCAAGACGGCAGATGTATCACACAAGATCAGCGCAACTACATTCATACGAACGAAAAGCCACCTCACGACTGGCGACTGTATGTGGCTCTGTTCGACGAATTCGCTCTACCAAGATGTCACCTCCACCACAGAGCCGCGTGGCGTCCCTCGACATCAAGCAGTGTGGATCCGGGCAAGGGATATAATACACAGATTACGATCATTAGAATTGGGCGACTCGTCTTAGGCTGCGGCAGCACCACAGAGAAACTAGTCGTCGATATGCAACAAGGCCCAGACGGTCCTTTCCAACGCTTGTGGCCAATCGAAGGCACGGAGTTCACATGGCCTACGAGGCGACCCATAACAGAAGGCGAATTTGAGCATTTTTTGCTGGACTTAGAAAATGACCGACCGGCGAGTGCCCCATTCATTTGATGGCCAGCTAGCGCTTCTAGTTCCCTCCGGTCACGTCGAAGAGTGCACTTGAGGGGAACTGGCGATTGCCCCCCGGGCGGCTGAAGAGACAGACGGCCGAAACCGAGCAAAATCAGACCACATAACGGTCCCGGGACAGCATTTGGACCAAAGGACAGAGCAGTTACAAGGCACTCTCCAGCCTTGCTGCCGCTCCTCTTAGGCCCCGCGTGAGCCGTGTGAGGGGGTCTAAAGACCCCCCTCACGCACCTCACGCGATGCGTGAGCCAGACGGCATTCCTCACGCATCCTCACGCGGCTCACAGAAGCCAGACCAAGTCAGCCGAAAGGCCGATTCTTCCTTTGTCTTTCAGCGCTGTGAGCGCGTCTGCTAACCGACGACGGTCCAGGACTGTGAGGTTCGCGTGAGGGTCCGCTTCAAAACGGCCCCTCACGCGAAAGCCGTCCCGAACTTGCGTCCGGGTCAGCGTGAGGATCGGCTGCATGCCAGCATGTGGCACCCTCTGGACCGGCAGAGTTGGGTCAGCGAAAAGGTTCTGGAGGTCCCGCAGCCACCCCAATTGCCCGTTTGTCAGCGGCTTGCCCGTCGCCCTCGGCACGCGCTCGGTGCTCAGTTCCACCGCCACGGGCCGACGTATCGGGTCTCCGTCCTCGTCCGCGCCCAGGTCCACTAGCTCCACGCTGAAGTCGAAGAGGTGCCCGGACGGTCCGTTGCGGTTCTTGCCTGCCAGCACCTTTCGCATTTCGTCATCCTGCCCCTCGACGCGTAGGGTCACGTCAGCGTCGCCGTTGAGACCGCCCCAGCCCCGTGGGGTGGTGCCCTCCTTCGGCGTGTGATGGATGGCGACTACAGCGGCGTCACTCGGCCCCGACAGGGACCGGAGCGTCCGTACTGCACGCCCCATGTCGCTCGCCTCGTTTTCCTCCAAGCCAGGGAAGGCCGCAGCGAGCGTGTCCACAAAGATCAAATCCGGCTTGAGGCGGGCAATCTCGCGCAGCAGCTCCGCCAAGTCCTCGCCGTCAGGGTCCTGAAGGTCGATGGGCACTGCGATCAGGTGGAGGTCCGCCACCTCTCCTAGGCGCTCCCGAAGGGCCACGAAGCGCACCTCCATGTCCGCCCCGGCTTCAGCCGCGATGTAGAGCACCCGTAGCGCCCGGGTGCGGCGACCGAACACCCGCCGCCCCTCCGCCACCGCATGGGCCAGAAGCGGCCCCAGCAGGCTCTTACCGCTGCCAGGGTGCCCTATCAGCAAGGCGAAGTCCTTAGGCGCCAGGACGCCCTTAATGATGTAGCGCCCGGCATGGTCCAGGCGGCAGTCGTTGAAGGCGCGGGTCTGGAAGCGGCCGGGCGGACGCGGCATCCGCGCGCCGCCACCTAGCCGCGCGCTCCAATCCGCGCGGAGATCCTCGGCAGCTTCACCGAACATGGGGCACCTCCAGCCCGAAGGCCGTGGCAATACGGAAGGCGGCTTGCCCTGGCCTGATGCGGAGAAGCTTAGTCAGCAACTCCACCGGGCTCCGTGACCACTCTTGCGCCCGGGCATCATAACTGCGGCCGGTATGCTCCCCGACGAACACGGCCCGGTCTGGAAGGATGAACTCCACTGCTGGCTCGGCGGGCGTCGGCCACCACTCAAGAGCGTCCCTGTCATGGAAGCCGCCCACCTCGACAGCGCCCATGATTTTTCCAAGCCGCCAGCCCTCCAGCGGGTCTAGCGCGAGGGCGTTCACAAGCGGCCAATCCACATCGCCCGGCTTGGGCATCCGATGCCCGCTGTCACGAAGCCGTTGGCGCGAGTGCTCGCGGAGGCGCCGGGCCAAGTCCACGGCAATCTCATTTCGTAGCTCGGCTAGCGGGTCTTCAACGTCGCCATGTGCTTGCCTGCTCGCATCGAAAGTGGGACACCCGGCTTCGGAAACACCCGTGAAATCACGAGTTGCCGGATAGTCCCAATTGCCGGTAAGGGGTTGATCTAACGGTTGCTTTTCAGCCCGCCCCTGGGCACCATCTCCCCTCCTCTGGGTCAGCACCCCGCCAGGGGTGTGAAGCCGGCCGCCATCACTCGGCCATGCTGACGCAAGGATCTTGGCGCGGCGGCCGATCCGGAACCTGCGAACCACTCTGTCGCCTCGATAGCTGACGAGCTTGCACGATCGCCAGAGTGGCTCGAGCGCAGGCGTCCTATCCGTCGTTCATCGTAGCTTCATACAGGGCGCTGAGCCGGCCCGTGACCGGGCCGGGCCTTCCGGTGCCGACCGGCCGGCCGTCGATGCGTGTCACTGGGGTGATGCCGCCCAGCGTGCCGGTCACGAAGGCCTCGTCTGCGCCGTAGGTTTCCATGAGCGTGAAATCCGTCTCGTGCGCGGTGATCCCGTTCGCGCGCGCCACCGCGAGGACCTTCGCCCGCGTGATGCCCTTGAAGCTGTAGCGCCCGGTCGAGGTCCAGAGCTCCCCGCCTCGGATGACGAAGAAGTTCGTCGAGTTACAGCTGGCGACGAAGCCGTGGGGATCGAGCATCAGTGCCTCGTCCGCGCCTGCGGCGATGGCCTGGATCAGCGCCTGGATGAGGTTCAACCGACTGTGCGAGTTCAGGCGCAAGTCGAAGACATCGGGCGTGCTGCACCGGATCGCCGAGGTGAAGAGCGACAGGCCGCGCGCCTTCGCCTCCAGCCGCGGCTTCTTGTATTCCGCGACGATGACGATCGTGGGCTTGCCGAGGGCGAAGCGGGGGTCCTGGTTCGGCGTGGTCTTGCGGCCACGGGTGATCATCAGGCGGATATGCGCGCCGTCCGTCATGCCGTTGCGGTCCAGCGTCGCGCGGATTGCGGCGACCACCTCCTCCCGCGTCATGCCGATGTCGAGGGCGATGGCGTTGGCGCCCTGAAAGAGGCGGTCCATGTGCGCCGCCTCCTCCAGCAGACGGCCCTTCACCAGGCGCAGGCCTTCCCACACCCCGTCGCCCAGTACAAAGCCGGCATCGAAGACGGAGACCACCGCCTTGTCACGAGGCACGAAGTCCCCGTCAACGTAGAGCAGCACATCGGCGTTGCGCGGGTCGTCGGCGTAGCCCTGGGCGCTGGCCGATGCGGCGGTGGGGACGGACACGGCGTCGGCGGTCATGGGCGCTCCGGCATCAGAAGGAAAATTCGGCGTGGCTGGTAAGGAAGGCGCGGGTGCGCTCCCGCCGCGGGTTCCGCAGCACCTCGTCAGGAGTGCCTTCCTCGTGGAAGACGCCGTCGGCGAGGAACACCACACGGGTGGCGACGTGATAGGCGAAGCCGATCTCATGGGTGACGAGAAGCATCGTCCGCCCCTCCTCTGCCAGGGCACGGATGCTCCGCAGCACCTCCCCCACCAGCTCCGGGTCGAGGGAGGAGGTCGGCTCGTCGAACAGCATCACCGCCGGCTCCATCGCGAGCGCCCGGGCGATGGCGACGCGCTGCTGCTGCCCGCCCGAGAGGCGGGAGGGATACGCATCCAGCTTGTCCGCGAGGCCGACGTGGGCGAGTTGCGCCTCGGCCAACATCCGCGCCTCTCCGCGCGGGAGACGCTTGACGGTGCGGAGCCCCTCCATCGCGTTCTCCAGCACCGTCATGTGCGGGAAGAGATTGAACTGCTGGAACACCATGCCGATGCGCTGGCGCACGCGGCACAGCTCGGGCTCGGCGTAGCGGCGCGTCTCCGTGCCGTCGCGGTTACGCCGAAGGGCGCCAATGGCCTGTCCATCCAGCCGGACCTCGCCCTCGGTCGGCATTTCCATGAAGTTCAGACAGCGCAGCAGGGTGCTCTTGCCCGATCCGCTGCCGCCGATGATGGCGATCCGCTCCCCGGCGCCGACGGACAGGTCCACGCCGCGCAGCACGTGCAGCGCACCGAAGCGCTTATGCAGGCCGCGCGTCTCCAGCACCGGCTCAGCCACGGCGCGCCAGCCGGCGTTCGAGCGTGGCGGAGAGCAGGCTGCCCGGCCAGATGACGACGAAGTAGATCAGCGCCACGGTCGTCAGGATCTCCATCGGGCGATAATAGGTCGAGCTGAGCAGCCGGCCCTGGTACATAAGCTCATGCACCGAGAGCACGGAAGCGAGGGAGGTGGTCTTCGCCAGCTCGATGGCGCGATTCGTGAAGGCGGGCAGCATCAGGCGCAGCACCTGCGGCAGGACGATCCGCCGCAGGGATTGCGCACCCGTCATGCCGAGGGCCTGCGCCGCCTCCCACTGGCCGCGCGGGACGGCTTGGATGCCTCCGCGGAAGATCTCGGCGGTGTAGGCGGAGGTGTTCAGAGACAAGCCGAGCGCCGCGGCGGCGAAAGGGGACAGCTGGATGCCCGTCAGGATCGGCAGCGCGTAGTAGAACCAGATGAGCTGCACCAGTGCGGGCGTGTTCCGGAACACCTCCACATAGGCGCGGGACAGGGCGCGCGGCACCCGCCCCGCGGCGGTGCGCGCGAGGGAGACGAGGAAGCCGCCCGCGAGTCCGGCTGCCAGCGACACGAGCCACAGCTGCAGCATCACGACGATCCCGCGCAGCAGGACTGGCAGATTCTCCAGGACGATCGCGAAATCCCATTCGTACTCCATCAGCGGAATGCCGTCAGGCGACGTTCGGCGAGGGAGGCCCCGGTGCTCGCAGTCAGCAGCAGCAGGAAGTAGATCGCGGCCAGGACGGTGTAGGTTTCAAGCGGCCGGAATGTCGCGCTGTTCACCTGCATCGCGCGGAACAGCAGGTCGCCATAGGCGAGGGTCGAGGCCAGCGAGGTGGTTTTCAGCAGCTCGAAGGATCGCTCGATGAACGGCGCCACCATCCGCGCCGCCGCCTGCGGCAGGATGATGCGGCGCATGGCCTGCGCGTCCCTCATACCGATGGCACGGGCGCCTTCCCACTGACCGCGCGGGATCGAAAGGATGCCGCCGCGGAACACCTCGGCGTAGAAGGCGCCGGACTGGGTGGAGAGGGCGAGCGTCGCCGCCGCGAAGGGACCGAGGGAGATGTCCAGGACCACCGGCATGGCGAAGTAGAACCAGAAGAAGTGCACGATGGCCGGCGTGTTCCGGTAAAACTCCACGAAGACGGAGGCGGGCCAGCGCAGCCCTCGGCGAGGAGAGAGGCGCAGGACTGCCAGGACCAGTCCGAGCACCGTGCCGATGCCGATCGCGGCCGCCGCGATGCCGAGCGTGCCGAGCAGCCCGTCCAGCAGCAGCGGCCACTGCCCCAGGACGGGCGCGAAGTCCCAGCGATAAGCCACCGGCGGTCCGGCCTAGAGGCCCCAATGTTCCCGCGTCACGCCGGGGGTGGTGGCGGGGTCGATGTTCCGACTGCGGAGATAGGCCTCGAAGAGCGACTTCGTTGTGCCGTTGTCGTAATACTCGCGGAATTTCGCGGTCAGCCAGTCCTTCCAGCGGGTGTCGGCCTCCTTGCGGATGCCGGCGCTGGTGGGCACGGCGTTCACCGGGCGGGGCAGGACGATGGTGCCGAGCCGCAGCCTCACGCGCTGGGCGATCAGCGCGGGGTGGAACTGCATCACCGCGTCGACGCGCCGGGCCGCGAAGGCCGCGATCGCCTCGTCGTTGGAGGCGAAGCGCTCGATCGTGGCCTGCGACAGGTTCTCGGTGGCGAAGCGGTCGATGGTGGTGCCGAGCGTCACGCCCAGCCGCAGCCCGGCGCGATTCAGCTCGGGCCATTCCGTCACCTGCAGGCCGCTGCGGAGAAGGGCGCCAAGCGCATAGTAGAGGAAAGGCGAGTCCGGGAAGTCCACCGCCTCCCGCCGCTGCGGCGTCGGGTCCAGGACGAACATGATGTCGATCTGGTTCGCCTGGATGGCGGCGATGGAGTTGCCCCAGGTGGTCTCCACGGGCGTCATTCGGACGCCCAGCTCCTCCGCCAGCTTCTGGCCATAGGCGGTGGCGGCGCCGCTCCAGCGCTCGCTCGCGGGGTCCTTGTAGAACCAGGGCTCCGCGGCGGTCACGCCGATCCGGAGATCGCCGCGGGACCTGATGGCGTCCCAGGTGGAGGCGGGCTGGGCCAGTCCGAGGCGGGGAGCCGCCAGGCCGGCGGCGCCGGTCAGCAGGAGGCCCCTTCGGCGAAGCGTCGTCATGCCCGTTCTCCGTTCCATCGTTCCGGCACGATGGCGCGCCTGCACCCCATGTGCCAACCCTGGGCGTGTCAGCCCCTCAGGCGGCGGGCGTTCCGTTCACGGTGATCCGGTGCATCTCCCGCCGGTGGCCGTGATAGTCATTGGCGGCATAGTGCATGGTCGAGCGATTGTCCCAGAAGGCGATCGAGCCCTCCGCCCAGCGGAACCGCACCACGTTCTCCGGCCGGGTCGCGTGATCCAGGAGCATGCGGAGCAGGGGAAGGGATTCCTCCCGCGTCCAGCCCTCGAAACACCAGGTGAAGGCGTCCGACACGAAGAGGCAGGGCAGCCCGCTGCCCTCGTGTACGCGCACCACGGGATGGATAGCCTCCCGCACCTTCGCGAAGGCGGTGGGCCGCACCTCGGTCGAGGTCTCATTGGCACGGGCGGCGGCGCGCTCCAGCTGGCCGCGGTTGTTGTGCACCGCGCGCAGCCCTCGCAGCACCGCCTTCAGCCCGTCCGAGAGGGTCTCGTAGGCCCGATGCATGTCGCACCACAGCGTGTCCCCGCCGGCCGGCGGCACCTGGCGGGCCAGCAGGATGGAGCCCATGGGCGGGACCGGGGCGAAGCTCATGTCGGAGTGCCAGATCTCGCCGATGTTGTGGCGGTCCTCTTTCTCCTTCACCAGGAGCATGATCTCCGGCTGGCCGGGAACGTGGCCGAAGATCGGGTTCACCTCGATCGAGCCGAAGCGGCGGGCGAAGTCGAGATGCTGCTCGGGCGTCAGGCGCTGGTCGCGGAAGAACACCACCTTGTACCGGTGCAGCGCGTCCCGCACCGCCTCCACCGCCTCCCCGTCCAGCGGCTGGGACAGGTCGAGGCCGTGCAGCTCGGCACCGATGGTCGGGTTGAGCGGCCGGACCTCGATCGGCTGACGGTGGGGCGATGAGATCATGGCGGACATCGCGTGGCCGGCTCCTCGCGCAAAGGGTGGGGCAAATGTGCCCGGGATCACCGGCGGTGACCACCGGCCGGCCGGGGCACGGGACAATGGGCATCCGAGGCAGCGGCTGGCCGCGGCGGCCCGGGGCGAGGGCCATCGCCTGCCCTCCGTCGCGACGACGTCATGCAGAGTGCGGCGGGACCCCTTACTGGATCGGTTCGCGAGCCAGGCACCTGTCGCGCCGGGGAGCCGGCTGATAGTTTGCGCGCCGACCGGACAGGATGCGAAAGGCCGTCATGACGCGCGTGATCCAGATCACCGACACGCATCTCAGCCCGGGCAAGACCCATTTCGTGCCCAACTGGGCGCCGCTGAAGGCGTGGGTCGCTTCACAGGCACCCGATCTGATCATTCACACCGGCGACGTGACGGTGGACGGGGCGGACCAGGAGGAGGACATGCGCCATTGCGCGGCCCTCATGGCCGAGCTGCCGGCCCCCGTGCTGGCGGTGCCGGGCAACCATGACGTGGGCGAGGCCGGTCATCCCTTCCAGCCGGTCAACGCGCAGCGGATCGCGCGCTGGCGTCGGCATTTCGGACTGAACTGGTGGTTGCGCGACCTGGGCGAATGGCGGCTGATCGGCCTGGATTCCATGCTGTTCGACTCCGGCATGGCGGAGGAGGCGGAGCAGGAGGCGTGGCTGGAGAACGCACTGGCCGGGGCCGGCGGTCGGCGGCTGGCGGTCTTCACCCACCGGCCCTTCATGGTGGATCACCCGGAAGAGCCGGATACCGGCTACTGGTCCGTGAAGCCCGACCTGCGCCGCCGCATGCTGGCGGCCTTCGACCGGCATGACGTGGCGATCATCGCGACCGGCCACCTGCACCGCGCGCATGATGCGAGCTTCGGCCGGAGGCGTCACATCTGGGGAGGCGCGGCGGCCTTCCTCGTCGGGCCGGCGTCCCAGCCGCCCATGCCGGGGGAAGCGGCGCTGGGCGCCGTGATCTACGACCTGTCGGGGCGGGAGGCGGTGGTGACTCGGGCGAAGGTGCCTGGGCTGACCGACTTCTGGATCGAGGATGTGGGGCACGAGGTCTATCCACCCCACCCGGCCGCGGCCGCATCCTGACATGCCGTCGGATCAGGAGATTCTTCGAGGTGCTGTCGCCATCGCCGAGGAGGCTGCCGCCGTCCTGAGCCGGATGCAGGCCGGCCCGCGGGACGTCGCACGCAAGGAGCTGCGGGACGTCGTGACGGATGCCGACCTGGCCTCGGAGGCAGTGGTGCTGGAGGGAATCCGTCGCCTGACGCCCGCCGCCGCCATCCTGTCGGAGGAGGCGGGAGCCAGCGAGGGCGCCGGGGGCGAGCGCTGGATCGTGGACCCGCTGGACGGGACGGTGAACTACGCCGGCGGCCTGCCCCTTTATTCCGTTACCATGGCCTATCAGCGGGATGGGATCACGCGCGCAGGCATCGTGCATGCGCCCGCGTTAAACCTTGTCGCGACCTACGCGAAGGAGGAGGGGGCGCGCGTGAACGGGGAGGCGGTCGCGGTGTCCGCCACGGCCACCGTCTCGGACGCGGTGATCTCGGTCGTGCTGACCTCCCACTACACGCCGGAGGAGGTGGCGCGGACGGCGGAGATCATCCACCGGCTCGGCGAGGTGGCGCGGGGCGTGCGCGTCATCGTCTCCGGCGGGCTGGAGATGGTTTGGGTTGCCAGCGGGCGGACGGACGCCTTTGTCGGCCTGAAGGCGGATGCCGTGTCCCATGCGGGCGCCATGCCGATGGTGCGGGCGGCGGGCGGCCGCGTGACGCGGCTGGACGGCGTGGATGCCGGGGATGACGACCTGGAGAAGATCGCCTCCAACGGGCTGATCCACGACGAACTGCTGGCCATCCTGAACGCCGCTACTTAATCCCGGCCCGCAGGAAGGACTGCACGAACTGGCGCTGGAACAAGAGGAAGCCGATCAGCAGCGGGGCCGAGGTCATCAGCGTCGCCGCGCTGATGATGGCCCAGTCGATACCCTGGTCGGTGGAGGCGAAGACCGACAGCCCCACCGTCAGGGGACGCGTGTTCACCGTGTTGGTGATGACCAGCGGCCAGAGAAAGTTGTTCCAGTGATAGGAGACGGAGGTCAGCCCGTAGGCAAGGTAGGTCGGCCGCGCCAGCGGAACATAGACGCGCCAGAGGATTCCGAGCGTGCCGAGCCCTTCGACCTGCGCGGCCTCCTCCAGCTCCCGCGGCACCTGCTTGAATGTTTGGCGCAGCAGGAAGATCCCGAAGGCAGAGGCCATGTAGGGCAGGCCGATCGCGATAATCGTATCGACCAGCCCGAGCGCCCGCATGGTGCGGTAATTCTCGACCAACAGGATGTCCGGCATGATCATCAGCTGGACAAGGACGAGGGCGAAGAGGACGCCGCTGCCCGGGAAACGTGTGCGCGCGAAAACGAAGGCGGCCAGGGTGCAGATGACCAGCTGCGCCGCCAGCACCATCGTCACGAGGACGAAGGTGTTGAGGAAGTAGCGCGCGAAGGGCGCGGCCTGCCAGGCCGCCGCGAAGTTGGAGAAGGTGAGCGGCGCGAAGAGCTCGAAGCGCGTCGCGTAGCCCGTGGGATGGATCGCGGCCCAGACCGCGTAGAGCAGCGGCGCCACCCAGAGAAGGCCAAGCAGCCAAGCCGCCGCGGTCTCCAGCGCGATCGCCAGGCGCGGCGTGCCGACGGGGGCGGTGGTCGCGCTCACCGGTAGTGCACCCGCCGCTCTCCGAGCAGCCATTGCAGGGCGGCGGTGGCGCCCAGCAGGACCAGCAGCACCACCGTGACCGCGGCGGCGGTGGCAGTATCCCAGAAGCGGAACCCGATCTCGTAGACATAGGTCAGCAACAGGGCGGTGGCGTTGTCCGGCCCGCCGCGCGTCATGACGATGACATGGTCCACCAGCCGGAAGCCGTTGATGACGGCGTTCACGAGCACGAAGATCGTGGTCGGCCCCAGCAGCGGCAGGGTGACGCGCCAGAAGACCCGCGCGCGGGAGGCGCCCTCGATCGCCGCGGCCTCATGGAGGTTCGGCGGGACCGCCTGGAGCGCAGCGAGGTAGAAGATCATGAAGAACCCCGCCTCCTTCCACACCGCGACCGCGATCATCGCGCCGAGCGCCGTTTCGGCGGAGCCGATCCAGTTGGTGGGCCCCCAGCCCAGCAGGGCGCGGGTGATCCGGTCCAGCAGGCCGTAATCGGGCGTGTAGAAGAAGAGCCAGAGGTTCGCGACCGCGATCATCGGCAGCACGGTGGGGGTGAAATAAGCGATCCGCAGCGCGGTGCGGCCCCGGACCTTGCCGTTCACCCACAGTGCCATCGCCAGCGCCAGCCCGACCGAGAGCGGGATAGTCGCGGCCGCGTAGACGAGGTTGTTGACCAGCGCCTTCAGGAAGACCGGATCGTCCATAAGGGCGAGGTAGTTGTCCGCCCCCACCCAGACCGAAGGGCGCCGGCCCCGCGGTGTTGAATAGAGGGAGTTCCAGAAGGTCGCGACCGCCGGGTAATGCGTGAAGGCGAAGAGGAGGACGAGCGCCGGCGCCAGCATCAGCCAGGCATGGATGGCCGTCCGCCCGCGCATGTCAGCGGCCCTCTTTCAGCGATAGGCCCGCAGGATGCGCTCGGCCTCGGCCTGGGCGTCGTTCATCGCGGGCTGCGCCCCCTTGCGGCCGAGCAGCGCGGCCTGGAGGTTGTCGTTCAGCGCCTTGGTGACGCGTTGGTTGTCATGGGTGGAGAGTTCGGCCACCGCATGCTCCAGCTGGTCCCGCGCCACGGCGGCCTGGGGGAAGCCGGCCACGTACTCCTTCATCGCCGTGGTCTCGAAGGCAGCCGGGGAGACCGCGACATAGCCGGTCTGGATGCCCCAGTGCGCGGCACGCTCCGGCGTGGTCAGGAAGCGGGCGAAGCGGACCGCCGCCTCCCGCTGGGCGGGGTTGGCCGACTTGAAGACGTAGAGGTTGCCGCCCCCGGTCGGGCTGCCGGGCTTGCGGCCCGCAGGCAGCATCGCCACGCCGAAGGGGAAGGAGGCGTTCTGCCGGACGTTGGTCAGGTTGCCCGTGGTGGTCCACATCATCGCCACCTTCCGCTCGAAGAAGTCGCGGGGGGTGGTACCCCACTCCACGATGCCCGGCGGCTGCACGCGGTGGCGGTTGGACAGGTCCACCCAGTATTGCAGGGCTTCCGCCACCTTCGGGTCGTTGAAGAAGGTGCGGTTGCCCTCCTGGTTCATGAGACGGGCGTCGTTCTGCGTCGTCAGCCCCTGGAACAGCCAGTAGGGGAAGCCGGAAGACGGAATCTGGATGCCCCACTGCGTCGTGTTGTCGCCCTGGCGCAGCGTCAGGCGCTGGGCGAACTCTGCCTGCTCCGCCCAGTTGGACGGCGCCTTCTCTGGGTCCAGGCCGGCGGTGCGGAACGCCTCCTTGTTCCAGTAGAGGACGACGGTGGAGCGTTGGAAGGGGATGCCCCAGGTCTTGCCACCGGTGCGGCTGTTCTCCAGGAAGCCGGGGTAGAAGCTGTCCAGCCAGGGCCGCTCGGCGCCGGGCAGGTCGTCCCAGGCGAGGACCGCGTCCTCGTCGATCAGGGTGAAGATGTCGGCGGCCAGCAGGCAGGCGATCTGCGGCGCGTCGCCGCCGCGCATCGCGGTCAGCGTCTTCGTCAGCGTGTCCTGATAGGAGCCGGCATAGATCGGCTTCACGCGGAAGCGCGGGTTCTCGCGGGCAAACTCCTCGACATAGGTGTCGATGATCCGCGGGATCGGGCCGCCGACGGCGATCGGGTAGTTGAACACGATCTCGGTCGGTGCCTGGGCGTGCACGGCGGGGGCGGCGAGCAGCGGCGTCGCCAGGGCGCCGAGCGCGGCGCGGCGGGTCAGGGTCACGGGTGTTCTCCTCCGGTGTCGGCGGTGATCGGGGCGCGGGCGGCGCCGGGTGCGGGGTCCGGCAGGCGGCGGCCCGTCGCGGGGTCGAAGAGATGCGCGGCGGGGGGCAGGCGCAGCCGCAGCGGCGTCCCGGCCGCCATCGCGTGATGGCCGGGGACGCGGGCCTGTAGCACCTCTTCGCCAGACCCGATGTGACAGTTCAGGATCGTCTCGCCCCCGAGGAATTCGGCGCTCGTGACGCGGGCGGGCAGGCCGGGGCCGTCCGTCGGGACCACCTCTTCCGGCCGGATGCCGAGCAGCGCGCCGGCCGCCTCTGGCGGCGCCACGGCGTGGTCGGGAGCGCCCAGCACCGCCGCCCCGCCCGGCCCCGCGGTGAGGCGCAACAGCGACATGGGTGGCGTGCCGATGAAGGAGGCGGCGAAGGTGGTGGCGGGGCGGGCATAGATCTCGGCGGGCGTGCCGTCCTGTTCGACATGGCCGTCCCGCATGAGCACGACCTGGTCGGCCATGCTCATCGCTTCCGCCTGATCGTGGGTGACGTAGACCATCGTCAGGCCGAGGCGCTGCTGAAGCGCCCGGAGTTCCCGCCGCATCTCCGCGCGCAGCTTGGCGTCGAGGTTCGAGAGCGGTTCGTCCATGAGGCAGACCGGGGCCTGGGACACCACGGCGCGGGCGAGCGCCACGCGCTGCTGCTGACCACCGGAGAGCTGGCCGGGGCGGCGGCGCAGCAGCTGGGTCAGTCCCATCATCTCGGCGGCGCGCGCGAGGCGTTCGGCGCGCTCCGGCCGCGGGACGTGGCGGGCCTTCAGGCCGAAGACGATGTTCTCCTCCACGTTCAGGTGGGGGAAGAGGGCGTAGGACTGGAACACCATGGCGATGCCGCGCGCGGCGGGGGGCAGCGCCGTCACGTCGCGGCCGTCCAGGAACAGGCGGCCCTCCGTCGGGGCCTCCAGCCCCGCGATCACCCGCAACAGGGTTGACTTGCCGCAGCCGGACGGACCGAGCAGGACGAGGAAGGAGCCGGGCGCGGCGGCCAGGGAGATGCCGGAGAGGGCGCGGGTTTCGCCGAAGGTCTTTCCGATCTGGTCCAGTCGGATGGCGCCGCGCTTGGCGTCCGGGGCGGGCATGTTGGTCGTCCGGGCGTCCGTGGGCTCGGGCGGGAGGGTAAACCGGTCCCCCGGGGGCACGGAAGAGGCCGACCGCCTGTTCCTGCCTCGTCTGGCGGCACGGCATGCTGTCCCGGTCTCCGCCTCGGCAGCGTCACCGGGTGGTCACGCGCCCCGCCTAGGCGGAGGCCCCTCCCCTCCTGTGTCCACCGTCGCGGCGCCGATGCCATTCGCTCGCCGCGCCGGACGATCAGTGGCCGTACCGGATCAGCGTTGAGTCGGCGAACGCCCGTCCCACCGGCTGGCGCGAGCCAGCAGGGCCCGCGCCCGCTCCACCACGGGGAGGTCCACCATGGCGCCCTCGAAGGCGACGGCGCCGAGGCCCCTGGACAGGGCCGCCTCGAAGGCACTGACGAGCCGGCGTGCACGGTCCAGCTCCTCGGTGCTTGCGCCGTATTCCTCGTTGATGATCGGCACATGCGCCGGGTGGATGCAGGAGGCCGTGGCGAAGCCAAGCGCCCGCGCGCGGCGCAGCCCGGCGCGATAAGCGTCCAGATCGTCGATTCGGGACAGCACGCCCAGCGATCCCATCGGCAGGATCCCGGCCGCCCGTGCCGCGGCGAGGCAGTGCATGGCCCAGACATAGAGTCCCTCGAACGAGGGCGCGGCGCCGAACTCGGTCGAGAGGTCCTCCGTCCCCACGGCCAGCGCCGCCATGCGTGGGTCGGCCGCGGCGATGGAGAAGAGCGCGGGCAGCGCCGCCGCTGTCTCGACGACGCCGATGAACCGGGTTGTGCCAACCTCAAGTCCCGTAGCCGCCTCGCGCGCTGCCACGACCTCCGAGAGCAGCCGGACATGCTCCGGGCCGGCCAGCTTCGGCAGCATCAGCGCCGCGACACCCGGGCGCACGGCCGCGGCAATATCGGGCACGGCCTGTTCCAGCGGGCGGTTGATCCGGACCACGACGTCGGCCCCGCCCTGCCCCACCTGTGCTACGGCCGCGGGAAGGGCGGCGCGGGCGGCCTCCTTCTCCGCGGGCGGGATCGAGTCCTCCAGGTCCAGGATGATCCCGTCCGCGCCGCGCGTGTGGGCCTTGGCGACGAAGCGCTCGGCGGTGGCCGGCACGAAGAGCAGGGAGCGCCAGGCCGGCTGCGGCCGCGCGGCGCTCACGCCGCCTCTCCGCGCGGGGCGGCGGCATCGGCGATCGCGCCCGCGGCCTCCAGGCGGTCCAGCTCCGCCTCGTCGTAGCCGATCCCGCGCAACACCTCCCGCGTGTGTTGGCCCAGGCGCGGCGCCGGCAGTTCATCCTCCCGCATGCCGCCGCCGAAGCGGTTCGGCACGGCGGTGCGGCGGATGCGTCCCTCGCTCGGGTGTTCCTCGGTCCGGAAGAAGCCGGAGTCCGTCAGATGCGGATCCTCCATCAGGTCCTCCAGCGTGTTGTAGCGGGCGGCAGGGATGTCGCGGGCACCGAGGATCTCCAGCCACTCCGCGGTGGTGCGCTGTGCCAGCCCCTCTGCCCGAATGGCGAAGTAGGCGGCCGCGTTGGCGGTGCGCGCCGCAGCGTTGCTGAAGCGCGGGTCGTCGCGCAGCTCCGGCCGGCCGATCGCCTCGAAGAAGCCGAAGGCCTGGGCGTCGGTGTTGGGCCCGACGGTGATGTAGCCGTCCTTCGTTGCCATGGGCCGGTAATGCGGGCTCAGAAGGCGGCCATCCCCGGTGGGGCCGACCGGCGGGTCGAAGGTGGCGGCGCCCATGTGCTCGCTCATCACGAAGGAGGCCATGTTCTCGAACATCGGCACCTCGATCGCCTCGCCGGTGCCGGTGCGCGCGCGGCGGAACAGGGCGAAGCCGATGCACTGGGCGGCGATCAGGCCGGTGATGTGGTCGGTCATCACCATCGGGACGAAGCGCGGCTCGCCGGTCGAGCGGTGAAAGGTCGCGGCGACGCCGGACAGGCTCTGGACCACCGGGTCGTAGGCCGGACGGTTGTGGTAGCGGCCGCCCGATCCGAAAGCGAGAATGCCGCAGTGGATCAGCCGGGCATTCGTCCGGGAGAGCGCGGCGTGATCCAGTCCCAGCCGCTCCAGCGCCACCGGGCGGACATTGCTGACGAAGACGTCCGCCCCTTCCAGAAGGCGCCGCATCGCCGCCATGCCGTCGGAGTGCTTCAGATCCAGGCACACCGAGCGCTTGTTGCGGTTGAAGTTCATGAACTTGCCGGACATGCCGCGGGTACGGCTGCCATGGGCGAGGTTGCGCAGGATGTCGCCGCCCGGCGGCTCCACCTTCACCACCTCGGCGCCCTGGTCGGCCAGGGTGCGCGTGCAGATCGGCCCGACCACGACGGAGGTCAGGTCCACCACGCGCACGCCCTCGAGCGGTCCGCCGGTCATGCTCCGAACTCCAGCATCATTTCGGCGGCCAGCAGGCCGTCCTTGTCGGCGGCCCAGGCGCGCATCGTGCCTCCCTCCGGTGCCGCGCCGCAGAGGGTCACGGGATCGCCGATAAAGAGCGGTCTTACTAGACGGGCCGTGTAGCCCGTGAGCGGCCCCGGCGCGCGGCGCAGCGCCGATTCCAGCAGAAGCTGCATCGTAAGTCCCCCGTTCTGCACCACGGCGGGATAGCCCTCCGTGCCGCGGGCGTAGTCGGCGTCGTAGTGGATGCGGTGGGCGTTCCAGGTGATCGCGCCGTAGCGGAACACCAGCACGGAATCTAGCGGAACGGTGTCGGACCAGGCCGCGCCCTCCGGTGCAGCGACGGGAGCGGTCGCCTTGCTGGCCGCGCCGGGCGGCACCGCCTCCCGATAGACCGCGTCGAACTCGTCCACGGCGATCGTCTCGCCACGCGCGAGGATCGTGTGGCGCATGGTCAGCACCACGATCTGGCCGGTGCGCGCGGCCTTGGGCGTGATGGCCGCCACCTCGATGCGCTTCGCCGCCGCGTCGCCCACGCGCAGCCGTCCGGGAATCCGCACGCGCCGGCCCGCGGCCATCCGGCGCGGGAGGGGAATGGGCGGAAGGAACTCGCCCTTGCGGGGGTGGCCGTCCGGCCCGATGGCGGATTGGGGCGCGTTGTCGGCGAAGAACAGGCCGAACCAGTGCGGCGGCAGCTCGCCGCCCCGCACAAAATCCTCGGGCGGGCGGTCAAAGGTCGCGGCGATGCGGCGCACAGCGGAGAGGGCGATCTCCTCCTCCACGATGCGGGTGCGACCGATCCAACGCTCGAGCTCCGGCATGGCGGCGGCCACGTCCTCGGCCGCGCTCATTCGGCCACGAGCCCCAGGCGGCGGATGAGGGCGGTCCAGACCTCTCCGCGTGCGCGGAGATAGGTCATGAAGGCTTCCGGCGTGCCCGGCGCGGCGGGATCGGCGCCGACTCGCAGTAAGCCCGCGCGAACGGGCTCGGTCTGCAGGGCGGCGTTCAACGCCGCGTTCAGCCGCGCCACGATCTCGGGCGGCGTACGGGCCGGCACCGACAACCCGAAGGCGTTCACCGCCTCGAAGCCTGGCAGGATCTCAGCGATCGTCGGCACGTCGGGCCATTGCGGGCTGCGCTGTGCGCCGGTGACGGCGAGGGCGCGGATGTTCGGGTCGCCCTTCACCACGTCGGCCTCCGGCAGGCCGAGGCAGCGCGCCTTCACGCGGCCGGCCAGCAGGTCGGTCATGCCCTGCGTGCTCTGGCGATAGGGCACGTGGATCATCCGCAGATGACCGGCCCGCTCCAGCAGCATCTCCATCGACAGGTGCGTGGTCGCGCCGGTGCCGGAGGAGGCGTAGGGGATCTCGTCCGGGTGGGCGCGAATGTAGGCCAGGAACTCGGGCAGGGTGCGCACGGGCAGGGAGGCGTGCGTCAGCACGATGTTCTGCGCGGTGCAGAAGAGCCCGATCGGCAGGAAGTCGCGCTCCGGATCGTAGCCGAGGCTGCGGTAGAGCGAGGCGTTGACGCCGCCGAGCGTGCCCGTCGACCCGATCAGCACGGTATACCCGTCCGCCGGGGCGCGGGCGACCATCTCCGCCGCGACGTTGCCGGCCGCGCCGGGACGGTTGTCGGCCAGGACGGGCTGGCCCAGCTGCTGCGCCATCCCCTCCCCGATCAGGCGGGAGACGATGTCGGTCTGCCCGCCGCCGCCATAGGGGATGACGAGGCGGATCGGCCGGTCCGGATAGGCCGCGAAGGCGAGGCGCGGCAGGGCCAGCCCCGCGGCCAGGGCAGACAGCGCCGTGCGGCGCGTGGTTCGGGCAGGCAGCGGCACGTTGTCCCCTCTCCTTCGCTGGGCAGCATCGCGCCCTTGCGGAGCATCTTAGTCCCGGAGCTTGCGGCGGAGCCCTTCATGGATGTGAAGTTGGCCGGGAGGTGTTGTGATGACCGAGAGCCGCAGCACCCCGGCCGCCGTGAAGTCGGCCCGCCGCACCGTGGAAGCCCTGGAGCTTTTCGCCGAGACGCACCGCCCTGCGAGCGTGAGCGAGATGGCGCGGCATCTCGGCGCGCCGCTGTCCAGCACCTCCGTGCTGCTCGCGGGACTCGCCCGGCTGGGATACCTGGAACAGGATCCGGTGGACCGGCGCTACCATCCCACGTTGCGCGTGATGCTGCTCGGCGGCTGGCTGCAGGACCGGCTTCTGGGCGAGGGCAGCCTCTTGCGGCTGATGGAGGACCTGCGGGCCCGCACCGGGCTGACCGTGCTGATCGGCCTCCAGCGCGGGGCCGCCGTGCAGTACATCCTCGCCCTGCGCCGCCCCTCTGCTGAGGGCAGCGAGCGGATGCGGGCGGGGGTGCTGCGGCCGATCACCCGGGCGGCGGTGGGCCGGGCCTTGCTGATGAACCAACCCGAGCGGGAGGTGGCGCGCATCCTGCGCCGCGCGAATGCCGAGGAGATGGACCCCGCCCGCCGCCTGCCCGCCGCACGTCTTCTCGAAGAGCTGGGCCGGAGCCGGGACCGGGGCTGGGCCGAGAGCGCGGGTGCCGTGCGCGCCGGACTGAGCGTGCTCGCGATGCCTCTGCCGCCGCTGCCGGACCAGCCACCGCTCGCCATCGGCCTGGGCGGCGAGTGCGCCGCGGTAGAGACGGGGCGACGGTCCCTCATCCGGGCACTTCGGGACGTGTGCGACCTGCTGGCCGAGGAGACCGTCCGCGCCGCGGCGCGAGGCCGCCCCCCGGCTGACGCGGGTCGGGGATGATCGGCTTCCGCGCCGGATGCGCGCGGTGGCCGACAGGTGGTCGCTTCCCTACTCGGCCGTGATGCGGGCCGCGCGGATCAGCGCGCCCGTCTCCTCGAAGCGGCGGGTGACATAGGCGCGGAACGCCTCTGGCGTGCCGCCCACGGGTTCCACGCCCATGCTGGCGAGACGCGCGGCGAGAGCGGAGTCGCGGAGCCCCTCGTTGATCGCGCTATTGACCGCAGTGATGGCAGGGGCGGGCGATCCGGCCCGGGCGAAAAGCCCGAACCAGGAGCTGGACTCGTATCCCGCGACGCCGCCCTCGATCACAGTGGGGGTGTCCGGCATCAGGCTAGAGCGCCGTGGGGTGCCGATCGCGATGGCGCGCAGGTCGCCGCCCGCCATGAAGGGTTGGACCGAGGGCAGGTTCTCGAACATCGCGTCCACGCGGCCGGCGATCATGTCCGTCGCGGCGGGCGCGGTGCCGCGATAGGGCACATGCGTCATGTCCACGCCGGCGCGCGCCTTGAACAGCTCTCCGCTGAGATGCGCGAAGGAGCCGACGCCGGCGGAGGCAAAGGTCATCCCTCCCGCGCGGGCCCGCTCCACGAGATCCGCGACGGTGCGGATGGGGCTGTCGCGGCGGACCACGACGACGGCCGGGCTGTCGCCAACGAAGACCACCGGCTCGAAGTCCCGCAGGGGCTGGTATGGCATGCGCGGTGCGAGGTGGGGATTGATCGTGACGGGGCCGGGCGTGCCGCCCATCAGCGCGTAGCCGTCGGCCGGCGCATCGAGCGCACGCTGCGCGCCGATCATCCCGCCGGCGCCGGTGATGTTCTCCGCCACGACCGACTGACCCAGCCGCTCCGTCAGGATCTGGGCACAGAGCCGCGCGAGGATGTCCGTGCTGCCCCCGGCGGCGAAGGGAATGATCATCCGGAGTGGCCGGGTCGGAAACCGTTCCTGCGCCCGGACCGGCCACGGCAACGCCAGCGCCGCCGCGCCGAGAAGATCGCGCCTTCGCATGTCTTCGCCTCCCATCTCGATCGCCCTCAGCCGGGACGACCGTTCACCCCGTCCAGGCCGTAGAAGCGGAGCAGTTCCTTCACCCGCTCGCGCGGCGGCTTCGCCTGGAAGTAGCCCTTTCGGGAAGGACCGACACCGGTCGTCCGACGCAGTCCGACCATCATCTCGGCGGCCTTGATCGTGGCGGCCACCGCGTCCAGCACGGGCACCCCGTCCACCTCGTTCACGCCGCCCTTGGCCAGCAGAAGGCAGAGCGGCGCCTCTCCCGGGATAATGACGTCGGCACCGCGGGCAATCAGCGCGCGCGCATCGGCGCGGAAGCGCTCGATCAGCGCGGCGGGCTCGCCGGCGTAGGCGGCCAGGACGTCGTTGAAGCCGAAGCTGACGGGATGCGCGCCGACGAAGCGGGAGGACAGGCCCATCCGGTCCACGTTGCGCTCCACCGTCGCGAGCATGCCCTGGATGAAGAGCAGGACGCCGACCTTCTGGCCGAGCATGCTGGCCGCCAGCATCGCGCTCTCGCCGTAGCCCACCACCGGGATGTCCACGAGGCTGCGGATCTCCTGCAGGGATGGCTCCGGCAGCGTGGTGAGCGCGAAGGCGTCGAAGCCCTGCTCCTCCGCGGCCAGGGCGCCGAGGACGAATTGCTGGCTGTGGAGCGTCTGGAGATAGGCGAACTGGATGTCGTTGCCAGGATACTCGGTCTGATATGTGCGGGGATGCATGCCGTGCATCACCACCTCCGTGCCCGGCGCGGCGACATGGGCGAGGTGCGCCTTCATGGCGGCCGCATAGGGCGGCAGGTTTTCCAGCACGGTGAAGCTGTGATGCCAGATGCGCATGATCTCTCCCGAAATCGCGGCCAGCGCCGTCCTTAGAATTTCATCGCGGGGTCGAATGGCAGCCCGCTCACGCGTTCGACCGCCGCCGCGCGGCATCGGCCCCGGCCAGCCGCCCGAAAACCAGCCCTTTCAGGACGGAGGTCGCGCCGGTGTAGTTGCCCCAGTACATTCCGACGGTCTCGCCCGCAGCGTAGAGGCCGGGGATCGGCCGGTCGGACGCGTCCAGCACGCGCGCCGTGCTGTCCACCTTCACGCCACCGAAGGTGAACACATTGGAAGAGACGATCGGATAGGCGTGGAAAGGCGCCTCGGTCAGCGGCGTTGCCCAGTTCGACTTGGGCGGATGCAGGCCCTTCGTCGCGAGCCCGTCCAGCTCCAGCGGCTTCCAGGCGCCTTCTGTGCAAGCGGCGTTGTAGGCATCGACGGTCGCCTCGAGCGCCGTCGCACTCAGGCCAATGGCGCCGGCGAGCTCGGCGATGGTTTCGCCGACGATGGGCGGCTTGTCCGTTCGGATGCCCAGGCGGTAGTTCGGGATGCGCCGGTGCCGCGCGTCCAATACAACCCATGCGACGCCCTCCGGCTGCTCGAAGATCCGCCGCGTCACGCGCTCGTACCAGGCGTCCACCGTTCCCGGCGCCTCGTCGCAGAAGCGCTGGCCGTCCCGGTTCACGAGGATGCCATAGGGAAAGATGAAGACCGAGGGTTCCGCGACG
Organism: Muricoccus radiodurans; assembly: GCF_050154705.1. Classification (GTDB taxonomy): domain Bacteria; phylum Pseudomonadota; class Alphaproteobacteria; order Acetobacterales; family Acetobacteraceae; genus Roseomonas; species Roseomonas radiodurans. The sequence goes on from NZ_CP189561.1 coordinate 2,254,020, forward strand.
CCGGAGCGCGGGTCCACCGGCTCCGCGTGGTAGCTGCCGAAGTCGCCGCTCGCCGCCGCGCCGATGTCCAGCGCCATGCGGATGCCCTCACCGCGATTGTAGTTCGCGCCTTTGCAGACCGGGCGGAGATAGACCGATCGGGGACCGAGATAGCGCGTCAGCATCTCGCCATTGCCCTCGAAGCCACCGGCGGCGAGCACGACGGGGCCGTGGAAGCGGCGGAGCCCCTCCTCCGTTCGCGCGACAATGCCCGTGACCCGGCCCAAATCGTCCTGCAGCAGGCGCTCGCCGGTCGTCTCGTAGTGGAAGGTCACGCCAAGTGTTTCCGCGCGCGTCGCGAGCGCCTCGACCAGGGCGGCGCCGCCGCCAACGGGCAGCAAGCGTGGCTGCGACTTCGTCAGGAACTGCGTCGGCAGAAAGTCGAATCGAACGCCGAGACGGGTCAGCCAAGCGATGGAGGGTCCGGCCTCATCGGCGAAGGTGCCGACCACCTCGGGATCGAGGAGGGCGACACCTCGGGCGTGACCGGCACGGCCCGTGGGACCGCGGGCCACCTCCCCCGCCAGGTCGGGATCGAGATAGGGAGGGGCGCCGTTCTCCGCGAGCATCGCCTCGAAGTCGTCCGTGACCTCGGTGTGGCTCTTCATCCGGAGATAGGCCTCGGTGTAGCGGGACTGGCCGCCACGGTCCTCGCGCGGGGCCCGCTCCAGCACGGCGACACGGGCACCGTCCTCCGCGGCCGCCACGGCGGCGGAGAGGCCGGCCACGCCGCAGCCCACCACGACAAGATCGTAGGACGGATTCTCCTCGGTCACGGACATGGTGCCTGCTTCGTTCCTCCCGTAGGAGGTCCATTCAGCCCCAGTTCGGCGCGCGTCGCCAGACCGGCCCTGCACCTGCTCCCAACGAGGAGCGGGCGAGGTGCCGATGATCCGCCTCCTCTCCGGTCGTCGTCACGGTCGCGGCTGCATCGTGCCGAGGAACGCCAGCAGGCCTTCATCCATCCGCGCGACTCGGTGCCTGGCAGCGGGCGCGATGGATGAACGAGCGATATGGCCGGTGCTGCTTTATGCCAGTGATGTCGTGGTCCCACGACGCAGAGTGCCGGAGGTCTCCATCAACCACCTCTCCAGCGCCGCATCACGGACGTGGCCAGCATGGCGACGGCGACCGGACGTGCCGCCGAGCCGTATCGGTCAGCCAGGCGGCCGCGCCGGCAAGGCACCGTCCAGCAGTGCCGCCGCGGAACGCTCCAGCGACTGCGCAGCCGCCTCATTTCCCAATGAAGGAGCGACGGTGTAGGCCCCCTCGATCAGGAGGTGCAGCGCGTCGCCCAGGGCCTCCGGGGCTGCCGCCCCGGCCTCGGCGCACAGGCCGCGCAGCTTGTCGCGCGTGGCCTGCTTCGCCGCATCCGCCAGTTGCCGCACAGGGTGACTGGGGTCAGGAAACTCCACCACAGCCAGCCCCACGGGGCAGCCGCGGAAGCCCGGCGTTCTCAGCATCGCGACCGCCGCCCGGATGAAGGCCATGGGTCGATCCCGCGGCGGTACCCCGGGATCGACGGAGCAGGCAAAGTCCTCGTCCATCGCGCATTGGGAGTCCCGGAGGATCGCTTCCACCAGCGCGTCCTTCGAGGGGTAAGCCCGGTAGAGGCTCATCTTCGTCGCGCCGGCAGCGCGGCAGACCTCCTCCACGCCGGTCGCGTGAATGCCCTGGCGATAGAACAGGTTCTTCGCCGCCTCCCGCACCCGCTCGGCCGCCGTGCGCCGGTCCTGAGCCCCTCCCGCCTCCGTGTCGCTCACGCCTCACCGCCCTTCAGCGGGTCCTTCCGGACCCTCTTGCAATGTGACTGACCGGTTCGTATCCCTAAAGGCAGGATACGAACCGGTCGGTATCATTCGACCTTGGAGATAGGCGATGCCCTCCCCTTTCCGCAAGTCTTTGGTGGCCGCCGCGCTGGCCCTGGGGGTTCACACGGCCCCCGCCCTGGCCCAACAGGCCGCTGCCCCGCCGGCGGTCACCGTCGCCCAGCCCCTCCGCCGCAACATTGTCGAGTGGGACGAGCACGTGGCCCGGCTGGAGCCCTCGGCCCGGATCGACCTGCGGGCGCGGGTCTCGGGTCAAGTGGAGCGCGTCCATTTCCGTGACGGCCAGGTGGTCCGGCCGGGCGACCTGCTCTTCACCCTCGACCGTCGTCCGTTCGAGGTCGCGGTGGAAGTGGCCCGCGCCGAGGTCGCCCGCGCCCAGGCCCGGCTGGACCTCGCCCAGCAGGAGGTGGAGCGGACCCTGCCGCTGATCGCCAGCCGCATCGCCCCGCAGGCCCAGCTCGACGCCCGCCGCGGCGCCCAGCGGGAGGCCGCGGCCCAGCTTCTGGCGGCGCGCGCGCAGCTGCGCAACGCGGAGCTGGAGCTGGAGTGGACGGAGGTTCGCGCCCCGATCGGCGGTCGGGTTTCGGACCGCCGGGTGGATGCCGGGAACCTCGTGCAGCAGGGCGCCACCTTGCTGACCACCATCCTTCGGCTCGATCCGATCTACGCCACCTTCGACACGAGCGAGGCCGACTACCTTCGCCTGGCGCGGCTGGCGCGGAGCGGCACCCGCGGCTCGGACCGGGAAGAGGGGCACCCCGTCCGCCTGCGCCTCGCGGATGAGGAGAGCTGGGATCGGCAGGGGCGGATGGACTTCCTCGACGTGGCGCTCGACCCGCGTACAGGGACCGTCCGTGCCCGGGCCGTGCTGCCCAATCCCGAGCTGTTCCTGACGCCGGGCGTCTTCGCCCGCATCCGGCTCTGGACCGGCGAGGCGGACAGCCTGCTGGTGCCCGACGCCGCCATCGCGGCCGATCAGGCGACCCGCATGGTGCTGACGGTCGCGCCCGACGGGCTGGTCGTGCCGAAGCCCGTCGGGCTCGGTCCCGTGGTGGACGGCCTGCGCGTCATCCGCAGCGGCCTGTCGCCGGAGGACCGGGTGGTCATCGCCGGCCTGCAGCGCGCCCGGCCCGGAGGCCGCGTGACGGCGGAGTTGGGGCGCATCGGCCCCGCCGCCGTGGCGCAGCTGTCCGAACCGCGCTGACGCGCCCGCTCGAGGAACCCGCGCGATGCGCCTCTCCCGCTTCTTTATCGAGCGACCGGTCTTCGCGGCCGTGATCTCGATCGCCATCACCCTCATCGGCGCCATCGCCGGGCTACGCCTGCCGATCGGCGAGTATCCGGACATCGCGCCGCCCACGGTGACGATCACCGCGACGTATCCCGGCGCCTCCGCCGGGGTGGTGGCGGAGACCGTCGCCACGCCGATCGAGCAGGAAATCAACGGCGTGGACGGGATGCTCTACGTCGGATCCCAGTCCACCGGCGATGGGCGGGTCAGCATCAACGTCGTGTTCCGCCAGGGCACGAACGTGGATGACGCGCAGGTGCTGGTGCAGAACCGCGTGGCCATCGCCGAACCGCGCTTGCCGGAGGAGGTCCGGCGCCTCGGCGTGGTGGTGCGCAAGGCATCCCCCGACCTGCTGATGGTCGTGCACATGTACTCGCCGGACGGGTCGCGCGACCCGCAATACGTTTCCAACTACGCGACGCTGAACGTGCGGGACCGGCTGGCGCGGCTGGAGGGCGTGGGCGACGTGCAGGTGTTCGGCGCGCGCGACTACGCCATGCGCGTCTGGCTCGACCCCGCCCGGATCGCCGCCCGGAGCCTGACGGCGGGCGAGGTGGTGGACGCGCTGCGACGCGCCAACCTGCAGGTCGCGGCCGGCGGGCTGAACCAGCCGCCTTCCGGCGCCGGCGGCGGCGCCTTCGAGCTGAACGTGCAGGCCCTCGGCCGGCTGTCCACGCCGGAGCAGTTCGAAGAGGTCGTGGTGGCAACCGGTCCCGGCGGCGCGCCGGTCCGCCTGCGCGACGTGGCCCGGGTGGAGCTGGGCAGCCAGGACTACACCGTGAACGCCTATCTCGATAACCGAACGGCGACCGCGATGGCGATCACGCAGCGGCCGGGATCGAACGCGCTGCGGCTGGCATCGGATGCGCGCGCGGTCATGGCGGAGGTCCAGAAGTCGTTCCCGCCCGGCCTGTCCTACGACATCGTCTACGACACGACGCTGTTCATCCAGCAATCCATGGACGCGGTCATCCACACCTTCGCGGAGGCAGTGCTGCTGGTGGTGGTGGTCGTGATCCTCTTCCTGCAATCCTGGCGCGCGGCGATCATCCCTCTGCTGGCGATCCCGGTGTCGATCATCGGCACCTTTGCCATCATGGCCGCGCTGGGCATGACGCTGAACACCCTGTCCATGTTCGGCCTGATCCTGGCAATCGGCATCGTGGTGGACGACGCGATCGTGGTGGTCGAGAACGTGGAGCGCCACCTGGCGGAGGGCATGGCCGCACCCGAGGCGGCCAAGCGGACGATGGACGAGGTGGGCATGGCGCTGGTGGCGATCGCGCTCGTGCTCTGCGCGGTCTTCATCCCCACCGCCTTTATCTCCGGCATTGCCGGGGCCTTCTATGGCCAGTTCGCGGTCACCATCGCGGTGGCAACGCTGCTCTCGGCCATCGTGTCCCTGACGCTGTCGCCGGCGCTGGCGGCGCTGTTGCTGCGGCCGCACTCGCATGAGGCGCCGCGAGGCTGGCGGGCGGTGCTGACCGCGCCGGCCCGGGTCTTCTTCCGTGGCTTCAACGGCGTGTTCGATTGGCTGTCCCGGGGCTATGGCGGGCTGACGCGGCGGGCGGTGCGGCTCTCCGCCATTCTGCTCATCCTCTTCGGCGGCCTCCTCGCCTTCACGGGGCAAACGATCCGGACGACGCCGACGGGCCTCATCCCGCCGCTCGACCGGGGTTATCTGATCGCGGCCTTCCAGCTGCCGCCGGGCGCCGCGCTGTCCCGCACCGACGCGGTGATCCGCCGCGCCACGGAGACGGTTCTGGCAGTCCCCGGCGTGGCCCACGCCGTGGCCTTCACCGGCTTCGACGGGGCAACCTTCACCAACGCGCCGAATGCCGGCGTCGTCTTCGTCGTCCTCAGCTCCTTCGAGGAGCGCGAGCGGCTCGGCGTGAACTACGCCTCCATCATCGCGGGGGTGCAGGCCCGGCTGGCGGAGGAGCGGGAGGCCCTAGCGCTGGTCATCCCCCCGCCCTCCGTGCCCGGTATCGGCACGGGAGGCGGCTTCAAGCTCTACATCCAGGACCGTGCGGGGCGTGGCCCGCGGGAGCTGGAGCGGGTGACGAACGAGATCCTGGCTGCAACGCGGACGGCGCCGCAGGTCGGCTTCGCCTTCTCCCTGTTCAACACGGCCACCCCGACCCTGCGGGCCGAGGTGGACCGCAGCAAGGCGGAGATGCTGGGCGTTCCCCTGGCGCGCGTCTCGGAGGCCCTATCGATCTATCTCGGCTCGGCCTTCGTGAACGACTTCAACATCCTTGGCCGCACCTACCGCGTCACGGCCCAGGCCGAGGAGGCGCAGCGCCAGACGCCGCGCGACGTGGCCTTGCTGCGCACCCGGAACCTGGGAGGCGACATGGTCCCGATCGGCGCGCTGGCCAGCTTCCGCGATGACAGCGGCCCCTACCGTGTGCCGCGCTACAACCTCTTCCCCGCCGCGGAGCTCCAGGGCACGCCATCTCCTGGAACCTCGACCGGACAGGCCATCGCCGCCATGCAGGCGATCCTGACGGAGCGCCTGCCCGAGGGGTTCTCCTACGAGTGGACGGAACTGGCGCTCCAGGAGACGACGCAGGGGAACACCGCGCCGATCGCCTTCGGACTGGCCGTGGTGTTCGTCTTCCTGCTCCTCGCGGCCCTGTACGAATCCTGGCTGCTGCCCGTCGCGGTCGTGCTGATCGCGCCCATGTCGGTGCTGGCGGCCCTGCAGGGGGTGGTTTGGCGCGGGCTGGACAACAACGTGCTCGTCCAGGTCGGACTCGTGGTGCTGATCGGCCTGGCCGCGAAGAACGCCATTCTCATCGTCGAGTTCGCGCGCGCGGCCGAGCAGGAGGGCATGACCCGGTGGGAGGCGGCCGAGGCCGCGGCCCGAACCCGGCTGCGGCCGATCCTGATGACCTCTCTCGCCTTCGTCCTGGGCGTCTTGCCATTAGCGATGGCGACCGGCGCGGGTGCGGAGATCCGCCAGAGCCTGGGCACCGCCGTCTTCGCGGGCATGCTCGGGGTGACGATCTTCGGCCTCGTCTTCACGCCCGTGTTCTACGTCGTGGTCCGGGCCATGAACGGGCGGTCTCGCCGGAGCATGCCGGCCTCCGATGCCTCTTCACCGCTGGCCCAGGGACACCACGGGACCTGAGCCGGATGCGTCTCTCAGCGCGACCTCGGTCCGGGGCAATCCGCGGGCCGAGGCCGTGCGAAGGATAGCCAGCCTGCGTCCACGGGCACAGGCTTCGCAACGGCACGGGCCAATAGCCGGAACGACTTCGTCTCGCGATCTGCCTCCCTCCGCCTTCTGTTCGACAGCGACGGGGTTCCGAGCAGCCTGCCGGCATTCCGGGCGAGACGCTTACGCCGGCACACGAACCGGTGCTTTCCGTCGGGCCTTCGGTGAAGGAGATGCACGACCCGCTCGCCGGAACGGCAGCGCGCGTCGATTGTATCGAGGTCCCGGCGTGACCCGGAAACCGGCAGCGGCCGGTTTCTCAGCCGAGGCTGGATGAAAGGGCGCCGTGGCCTCTGGACATGCCTCGTGCCGATGCGGTCCGCTGGTCCCTTGACCTCGATCTGCGAGCGCTGACCATGACCGGCTTTCCCCTGACCGAGCGTGCCCTGGCCATTGCCGCGCGCGTCGAGGCCTTCGTGCGCGAGGTCGTCATCCCCTATGAGGGCGACCCGCGGCGCGGGTCTCACGGTCCGTCAGACGATCTGGTCCGCGAGTTGCGCGAGAAGGCCCGTGCCGCGGGCGTGCTGACCCCGCATATCCTTCCCGACGGGACGCATCTCACGCAGGTGGAGACCGCGACGGTCCTGCGGAAGTCGGGCCTTTCGCCGCTCGGCCCGGTGGCCGTGAACACGATGGCGCCGGATGAGGGGAACATGTTCCTGCTCGGGAAGATCGGGACGCCGGAGCAGAAAGCCCGCTACCTCGCGCCGCTGGTCGCCGGGGCCCGTTCCGCCTTTTTCATGACCGAGCCGGCGGCGGAGGGTGGTGCCGGCTCTGATCCCTCGATGTTGCGGACGACGGCGACCCGGACGAATGCGGGCTGGGTGATCAACGGCCGGAAGGCCTTCATCACCGGTGCCCAGGGTGCGTCCGTCGGCATCGTCATGGCGCGGAGCACGCCTCCGGGCGAGAAGGTGGCGGCAACGATGTTCCTGGTGGAGCTGCCCCACCCCGCGATCCGGATCGAGCGCGTGCTGGACACGATCGACGGGTCCATGCCCGGTGGGCACGCCGTCGTGGCGATCGAGGACTTGCGGGTGGATGACACTGCGGTGCTCGGCGCCGCGGATGAGGGGTTCCGCTACGCGCAGATCCGACTTGCCCCGGCCCGACTATCGCACTGCATGCGATGGCATGGCGCGGCGACGCGGGCACAGGAGGTCGCGACGGCCTACGCCGTGCGGCGGCAGGCCTTTGGCAAGCTCCTGATCGACCATGAGGGGGTCGGCTTCATGCTGGCGGAGAACGAGATCGACCTGCAACAGGCGGCACTGATGACCGACTGGTGCGGGGCGGCACTCGACGCGGGCCTGCCCGGCACGCGGGAGAGCTCGATGGCGAAGGTGGCCGTGTCCGAGGCGCTGTACCGGGTCGCCGACCGCTGCGTGCAGGTGATGGGCGGCACCGGCGTGACCGGCGACACAGTGGTGGAGGGGGTGTTCCGGGATCTCCGCGCCTTCCGCATCTATGACGGCCCGACGGAGGTCCACAAATGGTCCCTGGCGAAGGGCATCAAGCGTGCGGCGCTCGCGGAGGCGGCTTCGTGATCGCGGACGGCCTCGATACCGCGCGGCTGGAAGACTGGCTGCGGGACCATGTGCCGGGCTTTGCCGGCCCGCTGCGGGCAGAGCGTTTCAAGGGCGGCCAGTCCAACCCGACGTATCGCCTGACCACCCCCACGCGCTCCTACGTCCTGCGCCGCAAGCCGCCGGGCGTGCTGCTGAAGGGCGCGCACGCGGTGGAGCGGGAGGCGCGCGTGATGGGCGCGCTGGGCGGGACCGGCTTCCCCGTACCCCGCATCCATGCGCTTTGCGAGGACTCTGCTGTCGTTGGCAGCCCCTTCTTCGTGATGGACATGGTGGAGGGCCGCATTTTCTGGGATGCGGGCCTGCCGGACATCGCTCCGTCAGAGCGGTCAGCGTATTTCGACGCGATGAACGCGACTCTGGCGGCGCTGCACGGGATCGACCCCGGCGCGGTCGGCCTCGGCGATTACGGACGGCCCGGCCAGTATGTCGCACGGCAGGTGGCGCGCTGGTCGAAGCAGTACCGGGACGATGAGGCCGCCGGCCGCAACGGGGACATGGACCGCCTGGCCGATTGGCTGCCGGGGCGCATCCCATCGGACGAGACGACGGCGATCGTCCACGGGGACTTCAGGCTGGACAACATGATCTTTCACCCGACCGAGCCGCGCGTTCTCGCTGTGCTGGACTGGGAGCTGTCCACCCTGGGGCATCCGCTGGCCGACTTCGCCTACCACGCCATGATGTTCCGTATGCCCCGGCACATCCTCGGCGGGATCGGCGGGCTGGATCTCGCCGCGACGGGGCTGCCGGACGAGGCATCCTATGTCGCGGCCTATTGCCGCCGCACGGGACGGGCCGGCATCCCGGACCTCGACATCTACATCGCCTTCAACATGTTCCGCTTCGCGGCGATCCTGCACGGCATCCGCGGCCGCATCGCGCGCGGCACAGCGGCGAGCCCGGATGCAGCCGCCCTCGCCTCCCGCCTGGAGGAGGTGGCGGCGCTGGGCTGGCGGCAGGCGCAGGTGGCCGACGCGAAGAGGGGGTAGGCCGGGTCTACAGTGACGCGATGGAGTGGCCACCATCCACGACGAGCGTCGCGCCCGTCATGTGCGCGCCCGCCTCCGAGGCGAGGAGCAGCAGCGGCACCGTCAGATCCTCCAGCTCGCCCAGGCGGCGCTGGGGGATGCGGCGCACCATCGCCTGTCCTGCGTCGGAGGCGAAGAATTCGGCATTGATCTCCGTCGCGATGTATCCTGGCGCCAGGGCGTTCACGCGGATCCCGTGCCGGGCCAGCTCCACCGCCATCTGGCGCGTGAGCTGGATCAGCCCCGCCTTGGACGCGGTGTAGCCGGCGACGCCGGGGATGATTCGTTCGCCCAGGATGGACGCGACATGGATGACCGCTCCGCCGCGGCCCGCGGCGACGAGCCGCCGCGCGCCCTCCTGCGCCACGAGGAAGGGGCCGCGGAGGTTCACCCCGAGAACGCCGTCCCAGTCCTCGACGGCTTGCTGAAGCAGCGGCTTTGTCACGGCGATCCCGGCGGCGTTGACGATGATCTCGGCCGGGCCGCCCAGGCCCGCCTCCGCCGCCTCGAAACCCGCGCGGACCGAGGCGGGGTCGGTCAGGTCCATGGCAACCGCTGCGGCGCCCTCCCCCAGCGACTCCGCGATTAGGCCGATCCGGTCCGCGCGCCGCGCCGCCAGCGCTACCCGCGCCCCCGCCCGGTGCAGCACGCGCGCGAAGTGCTCCCCGAGCGCGCCCGAAGCCCCCGCAACGAGCGCGCGCCGGCCCGACAGGTCGAAGAGCGGGCCGTAGGCCGTCACGACACGCGCGCCCGGTCGCGCAGGAGGTTCTTCTGCACCTTGCCGGTGGAGGTGCGTGGCAGCGGGCCGAAGAGGACGCCGCGCGGGACCTTGTAGCGGGCCATGTTCGCGCGGCACCAGGCGATCAGGTCCTCCGCCGTTGCCGCGCCCTCCTCCCGCAATGCCACGAAGGCGAGCGGTGTCTCGCCCCAAGTCTCGTCGGGGTGCGCCACGACGGCGGCCTCCAGCACCGCAGGATGACGGTGCAGGATGTCCTCGACCTCCAGGGAGGAGATGTTCTCGCCGCCGGAGATGATGATGTCCTTCGAGCGGTCCTTCACCTCGATGGTGCCGTCCGGGTGGCGAACGCCGAGATCGCCGGTGTGGAACCAGCCTCCGGTAAAAACCGCCTCGGTCGCAGCGGGGTTGCGGAGATAGCCGCGCATCACGGTGTTTCCTCGCAACATGATCTCGCCGAGGCTCGTCCCGTCCCGAGGGAGCTCCCGCAGGGTGACGGGATCGGCGACCATGGCCTCCTCGACATGCACCGGCGGCACGCCCTGACGGGCCATGAGACGCGCGCGCTCCGCGAGATCCAGCGCCTCCCACCCATCCTGTGCCGGGCAGAACAGGGAGGGCCCGTGCGTCTCCGTGAGACCGTAGAGATGGGTCACGCGGAAGCCTGCCGCCTCCACGGCTTCGATGATCGCGCTTGGTGGCGCCGCGCCGCCCGTCGCGATCTCGACGGGATGGGGCGTGCGGTGGCCATCTGCCTGCGCCGCCCGGGCGAGCATGCCCAGAACGACCGGCGCGCCGCAGAGATGGGTCACGCCGTGCTCGGCGATCGCCTGGAAGATCGCGGCAGGATCGACCTTCCGAAGGCAGACATGGGTGGCTCCGACGGCCGTCACCGCCCAGGGAAAGCTCCAGCCGTTGCAGTGGAACATCGGCAGCGTCCAGAGATAGGCGGCACGAGGGGACAGACCGAAGGTCAACGCATTGCCGAGCGCTGACAGGTACGACCCCCGATGCCCGTAGAGCACCCCCTTCGGGTCCCCGACCGTCCCGGAGGTGTAGTTCAGGGCGATCGGGTCATGCTCGTCGGCCGGCAGGTGCCATGGGAACGCCGGATCGGCCGCCGCGAGCCACGCCTCATACGCCGTGTCGGCCAGGCGCGGGAGATCCGCTGCGCTGGGATCCACAACTTCGACGATGGGCGGCGCAGCATCGAGGCGCGACAGGGCATCGCGGACCACCTCTCCCCATTCCCGGTCGGCGATCAGCAGCCGAGCCTCGCCGTGGCGCAGGATGGAGGCGAGTCCCGCCGCGTCCACGCGCGTGTTGATCGTGTTCAGGACGCATCCCGCGGCCGGGATGCCGTAATGCGCCTCCAGCATCTCTGGCCCGTTCGGCAGCAGCACCGCGACCGTGTCACCCGCGCCGAGCCCTTGCCGCGCGAGGGCGGAGGCGAGGCGGCGGCAGCGACTGAAGAAATCGGCGTAGGTTCGGCGCATCGGGCCGTGGATCACCGCGACCTTGCCGGGATAGGTTTCCGCCGCGTGCCGCAGAAAGGTGAGCGGCGAGAGCGACACGTGGTTCGCGCTGCCCGTCATGTCTGTCATCGGCCGTTCCCCCAAGCGCGGGCTAGCCTTGCCGGATGCCCCCGTGGCGGATCGCGTCCGCCCAGAGGGCACCTCCTTGGCCATGTTGGCCGTGAGGCTCGGCGGATTCAGGTCGCCTGTCGAGATGCCCTGGGCGCGGAGCCTCGCTTGAGGCAGCGAGAACAGGCCGGCGGCCAGATGCGGACGCTATGGGAAGGGGTGGACCACATCTTGACGCAGATCGCGGACCGCGTCTGATGATGCCCGATCTGACAGGCCATCGACGAGGGTCAGCGTGAGCCGCATGGGCATGAGTCACACTGCCCCCGACGTCCTGCCAAGCCCGGCCAAGCAGTCCTGGTGGCTCGAGGACGCGCTGCGTCAGGAGGACGTGGTGGGGGATGCTCCGCCGCTATCCGGGCCGCTGGAGGCGGATGTCGCCATCATCGGCGGCGGCTATACTGGTCTCTGGACCGCACTCGCGTTGAGGCAGCGCGATCCTCGCCGCCGCGTGGCCCTGATCGAGGCGACCATCTGCGGCGGCGCGGCCAGCGGCAAGAACGGCGCGAAGGTGCACGGCTACTGGACGGCGCTCCCTGGCGTCGCGGCAACGCTCGGGGATGACGGCGCGCTCGCCATCGCCCGGGCTGGAGATCGAGCGCAGGACGCGTTGCGTCAGTTCGCCGCCCGCTGCGACCGCGACCTGTGGTGGAGGGAAGGCGGCTCGATCAAGGTAGCCGCATCACCCGCGCAGGACGCGAAGATCGCCGCCTACCTGTCCACGGCCAGGCGACTGGGCGTTCCAGATTCCGTGGCCGAGCTTTCGGCGCCCGAGATGCAAGCCCGCATTCGCTCGCCCGTCTTCCGCCGGGCCCTGTACTTCACCGAGGGAGCGACACTGCATCCCGGCCGGCTGGTCCGTGCGCTGCGGGACGAGGTCATCCGCCAGGGCGTTCAGGTGTTTGAGAACACCCCGATGACGGGCCTGGACGCGGCGGCGCCGAACCGCGTCCGCACACCGCAAGGCGAGATCCTGGCCCGCCACGTCGTGCTGGCGACCAATACGGCGCTGGGCGCTCATCCGGCGCTGAAGCGGCACCTCTCCGTCTTCTCCAGCTACGCGCTGATGACGGAAGCTTCCCCGAACCGGGTTACCGACATCTGGCCGGGCGACGAGGGCGCCTCCGACTTGCGGATGTTCGTTCACTACTTCCGCAAGACGCCTGACGGCCGTGTGCTCATGGGGTCGGGATCCGGACCGATCGGATTTGCCGGTCACGACGGAAGCGCGGCGATGCGGTTTGACCGAGGTGCCTCCGGCCGTGCCGTGGCCGGATTGCGGCGGCTGCTGCCGGAGTTGGCCTCCGTCCCGGTGGCCAGTGTCTGGGGCGGGCCGATCGACATCGCCGCGGATCGGCTGCCCTTCTTCGGTACGCTGCCGGGCACGACGATTCACTACGGATGCGGCTACTCCGGTCATGGGGTGAACCCGACCCATATCGGTGGCCAGTGCCTGGCCTCCCTCGTCCTGGGGCTGAAGGACGAATGGACCAGCCTTCCCTTCTGCACGCGGACCGTCCCCAGCCTTCCGCCTGAACCGTTCCGCTATATCGGCGGCAATGCCATTCGCTGGGGAATCATGTCCAGCGAGGCCGCCGAGGAACGAGGTGAGCAGCCAGGCATGGCCGCTCGTGCCATGGCGGCCGTCCCGCGTGTCTTCGGTCTCCGGATCGGCGTGCGCTGATGCCCTGAGGCGGACCGCCAGCAACACAGGCCCTAGGTTGGCAAGGCGGCGGTGGGCTGAAAGCGCTGCCGAAACGGCCTTGAGAGAACGGAGGGAGCCAGGTTCCGAGTGATGAAAACAATCTGGCTGCGACGGGGCCCATCCGGCCACGCCAGGAGTTCATCCGCCGGATAGAATACGTGCTGGACGCCGTTGATGATGACCGGGCGATCCCGTCCAGCGATGTCCAGGATACCCTTGGTTCGCAGAACCATTGGCCCATGCGCGGACAGCACCTCGCCGAGCCAGCTGGAGAAATCCTCCCAGGACAGTGGCGCATCGGCCCGAAGGCAGACCGTTCGAACCTCCGCGTCGTGGTGCCCCTCGCCCGCGCCCCCGCTCAGCTCGATCCAGCGCAACAGCTCGCCGTTCCGGCGTGCCGGATCGAAGGCGCCCGTGACAAAGAGGTCCCCTGCCCCGACGTCCCCAGCCGCCAGGATGGCAGCGCCCGGATTGATCGCGCGCAATCGGCCTCTCAGCGCCGCGACATCCCTCCCTTGCAGATCCAGCTTCGTGAGCACCAGTCGGTCCGCGATGACGGCCTGCTTCATCGCTTCCGGATGATCTTCGAGCTGTGCGAGGCCATGACACGCGTCGACCGTTGTCACCAAAGCGTCCAGCCGGAACCGCTCCAGGAGCAGCGGATCGGTGATGAGCGTGTGGATGACGGGCACCGGATCAGCCAGCCCCGTCGTCTCGATCACCACCCGGCTGAACGGTGGCACCTCGCCGCGCAACCGCTGAATCGCCAGCAATCGCAGTGCGTCCACCAGATCGCTGCGAACGGCGCAGCAGAGGCAACCGGAGGCGAGCAGGACGACGTTCTCCTGCAGCTCCTGAACCATCAGATGGTCGATACCCACTTCGCCGAACTCGTTCACCAGCACCGCGCAATTGCCCATCGCCGGATCGCGCAGCAGCCGGTTCAGCAGCGTCGTCTTGCCGCTGCCGAGGAAGCCGGTGATGACCGAGATCGGGATCGGCTCCGCGCCGGACATCCATGCGAACGCGCTGTCCGACATCGGATCAGGCCGCCAGCGTGTTCTTGACGAAGCGGCCGCCCTGCAGGATCGCCGCCATGTGCGTTCCCTGCCCCGTCAGCACGGAAATGTCGGACAGCGGATCGCCATCCACCACCAGCAGGTCGGCATGGGCACCCTCCGCCACCACACCGATCTTTCCCTCCATCCGGACCACCTCGGCCCCGATCAGCGTCGCGCCGCGGATGTTGTCGGCGGGCGGCAGCACCTCTGCCCGGATCAGGAACTCGTCGCCCATCAGATGGGGCGTCCGCGACATATCCGTGCCGAAGGAGGCCTTGACCCCGGCGCGGCGGGCGATGGCCAGGCCGCGCGTGCCGACGGCCAGGACCTCTCGCGCCTTCTCCTCCGTGCCGACCGGATAACCGAGCGCAACCGCCTGCTCCGCGAGGACGCGGTAGCAGACGAGGTTCGGGGAGAGATAGACACCCGCCTCCACCATCATCCGCGCCGTGTCCTCGTCCAGGAAGTTGCCGTGCTCGATCGTCCGCACGCCGGCCTCGATGCACCGGCGGATTCCCTCGGCGGTGTAGACATGGGCCATGACGTAGGTCCGGGCGCGCCGCGCCTCATCCACGGCCGCGGCCAGCTCCTCGTCCGAGTATTGCAGGTTATCGATCGGATCGGATTGGGAGGAGACGCCCCCCCCGGCCATGATCTTGATCTGGTCGGCGCCGAGCCGGATCTCGTCGCGGACTGCCTTGCGGACCTCCGGCACGCCGTCTGCAAGGCGCCCGATGCCGGCGGTCAGGTGGACGCAGGCGCAGGGCTCCCGCGTATCGGCCGGGGAGCGCGGGTCGCCGTGGCCGCCGGTCTGGCTGATGGCGCGGCCGGCAACGAAGAGGCGCGGGCCCGTGAAGTAGCCGAGTTCAACCGCCTTCTTGTGCCCGAAGTCGGCGCCGCCAGCGTCTCGTACCGTGGTGAAGCCGCTCATCAGCATGCCGCGCAGCGTCTGCCCGGCCAGCGCGGTGATCAGGGATGGCAGCATCACCGGCGCGGGCGGCAGAAGGGTCCGGTAGAGGTGGACGTGGCAGTCGATCAGCCCCGGCATCAGGGTGCGGCCGCCGAGGTCGATGACCTCGGCCCCGGCAGCGTCGATCCGTCCGCGCTCGAGACGGCGGATCATCCCGTCCTCGATGAGGCACTGATAACCGGACTTCAGGGCCCCGGCCGCGACATCGAGCAGCGCGAAGTTCGTCAGCAGCACGGCTCAATAATCCTCTACCGGGACATGGGCAGCCTGGACCACCTCCTGCCAGCGGGCCATGTCGCGGCGCCAGAAAGCATCGAAGGCCGCGGGCCCCTCCCCCACCGGCGTCGCGCCGATGGCGCGGAGGCGGGCGCTGCCCTCGGGAGAGAGAGCCGCCTCGGTAAAGGCGCGGGAAAGCTGCTCCACGGTGGCCGGTGACATGCCGGCGGGTCCGAAGGGGCCGACCCAGCTCGTCACCACGAAGTCGGGCAGGCCCGCCTCGGCGGTGGTGGGCACATCGGGGAGTTCCGGCAGCCGCGCCGCGGTCGTGACGGCCAGGGCACGGATACTGCCCTGGGTGACGAGGCCCACGATGGCGGGCAGCGCGTCGAAGCTGATCTGGACCTCGCCCGCCATGAGCGCCGTGGAGACGCCGGTGCTGCCGCGGTAGGGCACATGGATCACATCGATGCCGGTGCGCAGGCGCAGCAGCTCGCCGGTCAGGTGAAGCGAGGTGCCGACGCCGCTGGACCCGAAGTTCAGCTGCCCGGGCCGCGCCTTCGCCAGCGCGATGAACTCCTGCAGCGTGCGGACCGGCAGCGAGGGGCTGACCATCATCACCACCGGGAACTCGGCGATGCGAGCGATGGCGGTGAAGTCGCGCTCCATGTTGAAGGGCAGGCGGCGCTTGATCGCCGGCGTGACGCCATGCGAGCCGGCCCCGCCCATCACCAGTGTGTGCCCGTCCGGTGCGGCGCGGGCCACGATCTCACTGCCCACGACGCCGCCACCGCCGGGACGGCTCTCGAAGACCAGCGTGGTCCCGAGACGGGCGCCGACCTGGTCGGCGATGGCGCGGGCCGGAGTCTCCAGCGCGCTGCCCGGACCATAGCCGACGATGACGCGGATCGGCCGCCCCGGCACGACCTGCGCGAGAGCGGGCAAGGTCCCGCCGGCCAGCAGCAGGAGTGCCGCGAGAAGACGGATCATGCGAGGTCCTCCTGCGAGGACGAGAGCGTGACGCCCGCGATTCCGGACTGTCAAGGCAGCGCAGCCGAGCGCGGGTAAGCCGTCAGTGACTCATCTGAATCCGTTCATCGTGCCTGACGCGATGCAGCTCCGTGAGCGCGAGGGCGAGGACGTCGCTACCTGACCGGTGACCTGCCCGTCCATTCCGCGGTGCTGAGTTCGGCAACGACGATCCCGGCTTCATCTGCGGCGGCCTAGGGTAGGTAAATCTGCCCGTCATCCCCGAACATCGCCGGCGACGTGGGGTGGCGACTGCCGGCCAGCCACAGGGCCACCATAGGCCTTCCGATCAAGCGCGCTTGCGTATCGGTGCCCTGGACCCCTTCGCCGCGCCGGTGGAGCCGTCTTTGCCTGATTTCGGTGACTTGGATCGTGTCGCCGGTCGCGGGGTTCCCTTCTTGGCCGGAGCCCGCTTTCCCTCGTCGGTCGTCTGGCCAAGGCTCCGCTTCAGCGCGGCCATCAGGTCGATCACATTATCCCGGCGCTCCTCCGGCTCGGGCTCAGGAGCTTCCTCTTCGCCGCGCAGCTTCGCGTCGATGACCTCCCGAAGCCGCACCTCGTAGCGGTCCTCCATGTCGCCGGGGTCGTACTTCCCCGTCTGGCGGTCGACCAGCTGGGTCGCGAGCCGCACCATCTCCTGATCGGGCTTGCCGCCCGGAACCTCGGCGAAGAGTTCCTTCGGGTCCTCCAGGTCGCGCTCCTCGTGCAAGGTGTGCAGCACCAGGCCGCGGTCCATGGGAAGGATGGCGACCGCTCGCTCCCGGCGTGCCAGGACGAGGCGCGACAGGGCCATGCGGCCCGCCTTCGCGATCGCGTCGCGCAGCACGACGTAGACGTCCTGTCCGGCCTTGCCGTCGGGCACGAGGTAGTAGCTTCCGTCGAAGTAGATCGGATCGACGGTGTCGGCCGCGACGAACTTGTCGACCGTCAGCACGTCGGAGGTGTCGATCTTCGCGCGCTCGAAATCCGCGTCGTCGAGAAGGACGTAGGTGTCCTTCTTGAACTCGTACCCCTTGACGAGATCGCCGCGCTCGACCGGCTTGTCCGTGCCCGCGTCGAGCGTGACCATGCGGATGCGGTTCTGGGTCTTCGGGTTGATCAGGTGGAAGTGCAGGTCGCCCGAGGTCTTGTGGGCCGTGTAGAGCGCCACGGGACAGGACACGAGCGCGAGGCGCAGATGTCCCCGCCAGATCGGGTGCTTCTGGGCCATCAGGGTTGCTCCTCTGGCAGGGTCTGATCGAGGGCGTCGTAGCCCCCCCAAGGGTCGGATTTCAGCCGCTTGAGACGGGCCGGGACGGTCGAGATGGTGAAGGCCTGCGGATCGAGCTTGGCCGTGACCTCGCGCCAGGACAGGGGTGTGGCCACCGTGGCCCCGGGCCTGGCGCGCGGAGAGAAGCTGGCAATGGCCGTGGCACCCGGGCCGTTCCGCAGCCAATCCACGAGGATGCGGCCCCGCCGCTTCGCCTTGGGGACGGTGGAGACGTAGCGATCCGGCATCTCCGCCTCCATGCCGGCGGCGAAGTGCCGGCAGAAGGCCCGCACCGCGTCCCATCCGGCGACCCGGCGGATCGGGGCCACGACATGCAGGCCCTTGCCGCCGGTGGTGCGGCAGAAGCTCTCCAACCCCGCCTTCTTGAGCCTTGCGCGGACCTCCTTCGCGGCAGCCACCACGTCCGCGAAGGGCACGCCCTCGCCGGGATCGAGGTCGAGGACGATGTGGTCGGGATGGGCCGTGTCGCTCTCCGGCGCTCCCCAGGCGTGCAACTCGATGGCCGAGATCTGGGCGCAGGCCAGCAGGCCCTCCTCCCCATCGATCGCGAGATAGGGTCCCTCTTCCGCCTCTCCCTGGCGTAAGGCGGCCGGCATGCCCTTGTTGCCGTGCTTCTGGAAGAAGCGCTCGCCCTCAATGCCCTCCGGGCAGCGCAGGAGCGCGAGAGGCCGGGCCGCGATGCCAGGCAGGGCCTGTGCCGCGACAACCTGCCAGTAGTCGGCGAGGTCGCGCTTCGTGAGCCCGGGCCAGATCTCCCGCTCGGCATGGGTGATCTGAAGGGAGCCGACGCGCTGGCTCCCGCGCTTCGGAGCAGGTGCGTGCACGATGGTCGCCCTCACCGGACCGCGTGGCTGGAACGCCTCACGTTCGACCTCGGGGGAAGGAACGTCGCGCACGACCTCCTCCGCGCCCTTGTCCTGACGCAAGCCGAGATAGGTGGCGTGGCGGATCCGGCCGAAGCCGGTCCAGCCGATGAACTGGACCTCGGCCACGAGCTCCGGTCGGACCCAGTGGATGGCGGCGTCGGGCACCTCGCCGGCGAAGAGAAGGGTGTCCGGCGGCGTGCTCGGCATCCCACCCAGGCGGCGGCTGAGGCTGCGAAGTTCGGACTCTGTGAAGCCGGTCCCGACGCCGCCCACGTAGTGAAGCCGCCTTTGCTCGTCGTGGAAGCCGAGGTGGAGCGAGCCGAGGCCCTTGCGGCTGCCGGCCGGCGGCGTCCAGCCGAGGACCACGAACTCCTCCCGCCCCTGGCACTTCACCTTCAGCCAGTCGCGGGTGCGGGTCGCACGATAGGGTGCGTCCGCCAGCTTGCAGATGATGCCCTCCAGCCCCAGCGCGCAGGCCTGGCGCCTGACGCGAGCGCTCTCTCCTTCCAGGTGGTCACTGTAGCGAAGCGCTCGCGACCAGTCCGAGAGAGGCTTCAGCGCGGCCTTGCGGTCCACGAGGCGGCAGCCGCGCAGGTCCCAGCCATCCAGGTGCAGGAGGTCGAACAGGTAGAGAAAAAGATTGCGACGATCGCCCCCATTGGCGAGTGCCGCCTGCAGGGCCGCGAAGGAGGAGAGTCCATCCTCCCGAAGCGCGACCAGCTCTCCATCGGCCAGCAAGGTCCTGGGCTTCAGCGCACCCACCGCACGCGCCACGTCCGGGAGCTTGCCCGTCCAGTCTTGGCCGTTGCGGGTAATCAGACGGACCTCCCGGCCGTCCTTCCAGACCAGCAGGCGGTAGCCATCGAACTTCACCTCGCTGACCCAGCCATCCCCTTCGGGCGGTTCATCGGCCAGGGTGGCGAGCTCGGGCTTCTGGCTCTCCGGGAGAGGAGCGGGCACGGCACCGGCCACGGGAGCATCCCCGGCCGGGACGGGTTCCGCAGCCGTGCCGGCGGTTGCGCCGGATCGCGCCCCCGGCTTCGCGGCCGGCGCTGCGGCGGTCCGTTTCCGGGCCTGCGCCTTTCCTTCGGCTGTCGCCGGCCGTCCAGGGCCGGGCGCGGCCTCCAACTGCTCCGCGTCCGCACCGGCGCGCTCTTCCGCGTCATGCTCCTTGATCAGCAACCAGTTCTCGGCCGGGTCGCGGCCGCGCGGCCGCAGGCGCACGAGCACGAACGCGCCCCGGAGCCGCGCACCGGACAGGCGGAATTTCAGTTCGCCCCGCTCGATCGCCTCCGCCGGATCGCCTTCCGGCGTCCACTGCCCGGCATCCCAGATCTCGACCGTCCCGGCGCCGTAGTTGCCCTCGGGGATGGTGCCCTGGAAGGAGGCATAGTCGAGCGGGTGATCCTCCACCCGTACGGCCAGGCGCTTGTCAGAGGGATCCAGCGAGGGCCCCTTCGGGACGGCCCAGCTCCACAGCACGCCGCCATGCTCCAGCCGGAAGTCCCAATGCAGCCGCCTGGCGTCGTGCTTCTGCACCACGAAGGTCAGCGCGGCGGCACGTGACGAAGCCTCGCTGCGAGGGGAAGGCTCGCTCGTCCGGGAGAAGTTGCGCTTGGCCCGGTAGGTCCGGATCGAGGTGTCGCGCGCGACGGCAGACCGGGATGGCATGGCGCTGAGGGAACGTGGCCCGGAGCCGGCCAGTTGCAGCCCGAGGACCAGGCGCGCCGGCGTCCGCGCGGCGCCGGTTCCGCCCGCTCCTCACCGAAGGGGCACCTCCGCCAGCGGCGGACCGAAGCGGCCGGCCGATATAGGCATGGCACCCCGGCCATAGAACCTTTAGAGAACGCCCGAAGGGCCCGCATGACCGACCAGATCGTCATCACCGAGAAAACCAGTCAGGCGAAGGACGTCCGCGCCGCGGTCGGCGGTCGCTACGGGGCGATTCTCCCGGCCGAGGGCCACCTGTTCGATCTCGTGGAGCCGGAGGATGTCGTCCCGGAGTGGAAGCGCTGGTCCCCGATCCTGCTGCGTCCGGACGGCCTGTACGGGACCAAGCCGGCATCGGGCGGCAACAAGGCTTCCAAGCTCCAGGCCATCCGGGCCGCACTGAAGGCCGCCCGGACCGTTTGGCTGGCCACCGACTGCGACCGGGAAGGGCAACTGATCGGGCAGGAGATCCTGGAGCACCTGAAATACCGCGGCCGGGTCATGCGGGTCATCTTCACGGCCCAGGATCCCCAGACCATCCGGGATGCCTTCGCGCGGGCGAGGCCGAATACCGATTACGCCCGCCTCTACGCCGCGGCCGTGGCGCGCCGGCAGGCCGACCAGATCTACAACCTCTCCCTGACCCGCACGGCGACGGTGACGCTCGCCCGGGGTGCCCGGACCGTCATCGGCGTGGGCCGGGTGAAGACGCCGACCCTGGCCATCGTGTGCAAGCGGGAGAACGAGATCCGCGACTTCGTCCCGCAGACCTATTTCGAGGTGGTGGCCACCGCGGATGCGGCGGCCGGCTCCTTCCGGATGCGCCACGCGCCGAAGGAGCGCCTGCTCGAGCGGGAGGACGCGGAGGCGGTCGCCGCGCTGGCGGAGGGGTTCGAGGGGCCGCTCTCCGTGAAGGTGGAGGATAAGCGGCAAGGGCCGCCGCGCCTGCATGACCTGCCCTCGCTACAGAAGCTCTGCGGCTCCCGGTTTGGCTGGTCGGCCGCCCGGACCCTGGAGGTGGCGCAGCAGCTCTATGACGGCGAGGGCAAGAAGGTGATCACCTACCCCCGCGCCGAGACGCGCTACCTGCCGGAGAGCCTCATCCCCGACGTGCCCCGGATCGTGGCGGGGCTGCGCGCCGGTCGGGCCTACGGCGAGGTTCCGGTCCCCGATCCGGCGGTGATCCGACGCGGCGCCGGCGGGCCCTTCCACGACAAGGGTCTGGCCGGGGCCAGCCACCATGCCGTCATCCCGAACGCGAACACGGTGGAGACACTCCGGGAGGTCTGGCCACGTCTGTCGGCCGATGAGCGGAAGCTCTTCGACGTCATCGCTCGTTCCTATCTGGCGGCGATGATGCCGGATTTCCGCTACCGGCAGACCACCGTGACGCTGGATGTGCGCGGCCATGCCTTCCAGGCGAGCGGCCGCCAGCCGATCGAGCTCGGGTGGCGCGCCGCCTTTCCGAACTGGACGCCGGCCGACGAGAAGGGCGAGGAGGCTCAGCTGCTCCCTGCCCTTCGGAACGGCGAGGCCACCCGTTTGCACGACGCCCAGGTCGAGGACAAGGAGACCCGCCCGCCGCCGCGCTATAACGAGGGCACGCTCATCGACGCGATGCAGAACGCGTGGCGCTTCGTGGCGGATGAGGCGCTGCGCGACCGCTTGAAGGAGGCGAAGGGGATCGGCACGCCGGCGACCCGGGCAGAGATCATCCGCAGCCTCAAGGCGCAGGAATTCCTGGCCGTCGATGGCAAGCACATCGTCCCCACGGAGCGCGGCCTGTCGCTCCACGCGATCCTTGAGCGGGCCGACCCGGCCCTGGTCGATCCCGGGGTGACGGCACAGATGGAGCGACTGCTGGACGAGGTGCTGGTGGGCCAGCAGGAGATGGCCGGCGCCATCGACGCGGTCTGCGCCCAGGCCAGCCGCATCATCGGCCGCCTGAAGGAGGGGACGCCGCCGCTGGATCCCGCCCTGCTCGCCGGCTCCTCCCGCAAGCCCGGCGGAGATCGGGCGCCCACCCCGGCCATGAGGGGCTTCGTCGAGAGCCTGGCCCGGCAGAAGGGCCTGAAGACCCCGCAGGGTTACAAGACGTCCGGTTCGGCTTGCCGGGCCTTCCTGGACGAACATGCGCCGAAGCGGCCTCCCGGCGTGGTCGAAGGTCAGGACAATCCTGGCCAAGCTCCATCGCAACCCGGAGGCGCGGCGCGGTCCAAAAAGGGTGCGGCGCGGCGGAAGGCGACCACTGCCGGAACGCGCGCCCGCGGTGAGCCAGGAACCGCGAAGCGGCCAAGCGGAGGTCGGAAAAAGGCACCACCGTCGGAGATGGCCGAGGGCGGCACGCCGCTCCGCATTCCGTTCGGCAACAAGGACCTCGCCCTCAAGCTCGGAGCACGGTACCGCGCGGGGGGATGGTACGCGCCCCCGGGCCTGGACATCAGCGGTTTTCGCGATCGTGGATGGGTGTAGCTGACGAGGCGTGTGCCGGTCCTGACGGCCATGTCGGCAGGTGCTTAAGACGTCTTTTCCGTCACGGATAGGCGTCAGAGTTCCTTGGCCGTGGCCACATTCGTTTGGATCGTCGGTGGACATCCGTTAGTCCACCTGCATCTCTTCACTCAGCCCCTGCGATCCCGCCGATCCGCGCAGACCCACGCGAAGGCCGGTTCCTCCGCTCGGCGGCGCTTCAGACCCAGCCGCCTTCCCGGCGCACGGATCCGTCGCTATCAGGAGGGCAACGATCAGGTCTTGGGGGGAAGAAGCGATGCTGAGAGTCGTCGTCGGGCTGGCCTGGATTGCCCTCGTACCGGCGCTCGCCGGTGCGCAGAGCCTGACCATGGCCGTGGGCACGCCGATCACCAGCCTGGATCCCCACTTCCACAACCAGGCGCCGAACAACGCCATGGCGGACGTGGTCTTCGACTCTCTCGTCCGGACGGACGAACGGGTTCGGCTCATACCCGGCCTCGCGGAATCCTGGCGACCGCTGGAGGACGGAGTCTGGGAGTTCAAGCTCCGTCCCGGCGTGACCTTCCACAACGGCCAGCCCTTCACGGCCGATGATGTGGCCTTCACCCTCGCGCGCGTGCCGCAGGTGCTGAACAGCCCCGGCTCCTTCTCCGGCTACACGCGCCCGATCCAGCGGGTGGAGGTGGTGGACTCCCTGACGGTGCGGATGCACATGGGCGGTCCCTACCCCATGTTGCCGACTGACATCGCGAACATTCGCGTGCTCAACCGCGCGACGCACGCGAACGCCACGACGGAGGACTTCAACGCCGGCCGCGCGGCCATCGGCAGCGGCCCCTATCGCCTGCGCGCCTACCGCAACGGCGATCGGGCGGAGGTGGAGCGCAACGACGCCTGGTACGGGCCGCGTCAGCCCTGGCAGAACGTGACGATCCGCTTCGTCGCCTCCGATCCCGCGCGCACCGCGGCGCTTCTGGCGGGGGACGTGGACTTCATCGATCAGGTGCCGACCGGCGACCTCGAACGGCTGCGGCGCGATCCCCGCGTGCATCTCAGCGAGGTGGTGGGGCTTCGGATCATCTTCCTCGCGCTGGACCGCAGCCGTGCCGGCGCCACGCCCTTCGTCACCGACAATGACGGCAGGCCGATCACGTCCAATCCGCTGAACGACCGGCGCGTGCGCGAGGCGCTCAGCCTCTCCATCGACCGGGGCTCCATCACGGAGCGGGTGATGGAGGCCGCGGCTGTGCCGAGCGGGCAGTTCCTGCCGGAGGGCGCCTTCGGCCATGTTCCGGGCCTCGCCGCCCCGTCCGCGAACCTCGTCCATGCCCGCGCGCTGCTGGCCGAGGCCGGCTTCCCTCAGGGCTTCCGCATCACCCTGCACGGCCCGAATGATCGCTACGTCAATGATGCCCGGATCATTCAGGCGATCGGACAGATGTGGACCCGTGCCGGCATCCGCACGACCGTCGAGGCCCTGCCCTGGGCCGCTTACATCCCCCGCGCCAGTCGGCAGGACTTCTCCGTCTTTCTCTGGGGTTGGGGCAGCGTGAGCGGGGAGGCCTCCAATCCGCTCCGTGCCCTGACCGCCACCTTCGACCCGGCGCGGGGCTGGGGTGCCAGCAACCGCGGCCGCTTCTCCCATCCCGAGCACGACCGCCTGCTGGCCGAGGGACTGCGAACCCTGGACGATGGACGGCGGGAGGCCTTGTTGCAGGCGGCAACGCGCGTGGCGATGGAGGAGGTCGGGATCATTCCGCTGCACATTCAGAAGAACGCCTGGGCGATGCGCCGCGGCCTCACCCACGTCGCCCGGGTTGACGAGATCAGCCGTCCCCAGGACATCGCGCCCGCGCGGTGAACGGTCTGCGGCACTGACGGATGCAAGGGCGAGCGAAAGGGATCTGCATCGGCCTCCGCTCATGCTGAATGGAGCCGTGGCAACCGGACAAGGCATGGCGTTGCGGGGTTTCCCCCCATGCTCACCCGGGCGATGGCGGGAGGTGGCAAGACATCGCCGCCAGCCCGGCCTGAGCACCGGAGCATTCTCTTGCATCGGGAGTGTCTGCTAGGCTCTCTGGATGCTGCCACGGTGAGAGACGTGGCCCGCTCCCAAGCTGGAAGGCTCTGAAATGAGCGACAGGACTGAGTCGACGGCCGAGTTCCGCCCCCATAGCTCCCATTGGGGCGTCTTCACTGCAGCCATGCGGGACGGCGCACTCCTGGTTCGCCCTCACCCGGGCGACCCCGATCCGAACGGCATCCTCGACAACTTTCCCGCCGCCCTTCGCCACCGCGCCCGGCTGGAACGACCGATGGTGCGACGCGGCTGGCTGGAGCATGGGCCGGGCCCGGATCGTCGCCGCGGGCGGGACGAATACGTCCCGATGTCCTGGGACGCCGTGCTGGACATGCTCGCAGGAGAGTTGCGCCGGATCGGCGCGCAACACGGACCGGGCGCGGTCTTCGGCGGCTCCTATGGGTGGTCCAGCGCCGGGCGCTTCCATCATGCCCAGAGCCAGATCCACCGGTTCCTGAACACGACGTTCGGCGGGTACGTGGCCTCCGTCAACAGCTACAGCTCGGGCGCTGCGTCTGTCATTGTCCCCTACATCCTGGGCAACTACGAAGAGCTGACCAAACACAATGTCACTTGGGACCAGGTGGCGCAGCACAGCGACGTGGTGCTGGCCTTCGGCGGCATGGCCCTGAAGAATGCCATGGTCGCCGGCGGCGGCATCAGCGAGCATGTCGAGCGCGGCGCCATGCAGGCGGCCCGCCGGCGCGGCTGCGACTTCGTCCTCGTCGGTCCGCTGCGCAGCGACCTGCCGGAGGAGTGCGGCGCCGAGTGGATCGCGAACGTCCCCGGCACGGACACCGCACTCATGCTCGCGCTGGTGCATACTCTTGTGTCCGAAGGACTGCACGACCAGGCATTCCTCGATCGCTACACCGTGGGCTGGCCGGTCTTCGAGCGATACCTGCTCGGGACGGCTGACGGTCAGCCGAAGGACGCCGCCTGGGCGGCGCCGATCACCGGCGTGTCACGGGACAGCATCCGCGCCCTCGCTCGGCGACTGCACGGACGTCGCGTCCTGGTGACCGTGGCGCATGCGCTTCAGCGCGCGGAGCACGGCGAGCAGCCCGTCTGGATGGGCGCGGTCCTCGCGGCGGCGCTCGGCCAGATCGGCCTGCCCGGCGGTGGCTACGGCTACGCCCTGGGCGCGATCGGCTACTACGGGCGCCGCGGCAACGCGGTGCCCGGCCCCACCCTGTCCCAGGGACGCAACAAGCACGGCAACTACATCCCCGTCGCGCGCATCGCCGACATGCTGCTCAACCCCGGCACGACCTATCGGTACAACGGCCAGACGCGGACCTACCCCGACATCAGGCTGGTCTACTGGGCCGGCGGCAACCCGTTCCATCATCATCAGGACCTGAACAGGCTTCGCGACGCCTTTGCCAGGGTGGACACCTTGGTGGTTCATGAACTGGCCTGGACCGCCACGGCCCGCCACGCCGACATCGTACTGCCCGCCACCATGACCCTCGAGCGCGAGGACATTGGATACAGCTCGCATGATCCCCTGATGGTGGCCATGCACCGCATCGTACCGCCCTACGGCGAGGCGCGGGACGATTACGATATCTTTTCGGACCTCTCGCGCCGCCTCGGCACCGAGCATGCGTTCACCGAAGGCCGGAGCAGCCGCGAGTGGCTGCGCCATCTCTACGCTCGGACGGAACAGGCGCTGCGTGAGCAGGGGATGCCGGCGCCGGATTTCGAGGATTTCTGGGCCGCAGGAAGCCTGCACCTGCCGCAGGCGCCGGACGATGGTGGACCCTGGCGGGCGTTCCGCGAGCACCCGCTGGCCAACCCGCTGCCAACACCGAGCGGCCGGATCGAGATCTTCTCCGAGACCATCGCCGGCTACGACGAAGAGAGCTGCCCTGGCCACGCCGCCTGGTTGCCGCCGGAGGAGGTGCCCAAGGCCGGGACGCCGTTGCACCTGATCGCCAACCAACCCTCGACGCGGCTGCACAGCCAGCTCGACTTCGGAGGCCATAGTGCCGCAGCCAAGCACCGCGAGCGTGAGGTCGCCACGATGCACCCCTCGGATGCGGCGGCGCGCGGTATCGTTGAGGGCGACATCATCAGGTTGTTCAACGCCCGTGGCGCCTGTCTCGCAGCGGCGCGGCTGTCGACCGACATCCGCCCCGGCGTTGTCCAGCTGCCCACCGGCGCGTGGTACGATCCGGAGAGCCCGGAGGAAGACCGGTCGCTCTGCGTGCACGGCAACCCGAACGTGCTCACGCGCGATGTCGGGACTTCGGCCTTGGCCCAGGGCTGCACGGGACAGCTCACCGTGGTGGAGGTGGAACGCTTCACCGGGAACCTGCCGCCAATCCGGGCCTTCGACCCGCCGACGACGTCCGATCTCTAGGTCAGAGGCGTTCAGCGACGGGCTTCCTGAGCAGTTCAGTGTGGAAGGGCCTGGGCGCCGTGCCAGGCTCTTCGGCACTGCCCTTCAGGTCGGCGGATCGGGACCGATCCCGCATTCGACGGCACAGTCACTCGGCGGTCGCTGGCACCCTCAGGCCGTTCAATGTCTGACGCGCTTCGGCCACGATGTCGTCCAAGCGGCGAAAATCCATCAGCATGACCATCTGGTGCCGCTCCTCGCCGCCGGTCGCCAGCGGCAGCACCTTGGGCCGGAACGCCTCCAGCGCCTCTATCGCTTTCCGGAGCCGAGGAGCGAGTTCAGCATCTGTCTCACAGGCCCGCACCAGCAAGCAGACCGCGGCACAGAGCGTCAGCCCCTCCACATAGATTGGCAACAGCCGGAAATGGCCCGATACGGCCGATGCCGTGACGGCGGAAACGCCTGCCGGCGGCGAATTCACCAAGGCCATCAGCGCCTGCATCTGGTTCATCGCGGTGGTCTTCTCTGCGAGGAGCTCATCCAGCCGCGCGCGGTCCAGCCGCAGGTCCTCGGCGCGGGACCTGTCCCACTCCGATAACGAGTGCTTCCGCTCCATGGTCCACCAGGCCCGGCCGACGCTGCGGGGGAACATGCTGCAATCCGCGAAGACGAAGTCGTCGATGTAGAGCGTGCGGCTGATCACCCCCCACGTCTTTGCCATGATGCCGGAGAGCCACGGTGCCGCGGCTGGGTCGAGGCCCTCCTCCCGCAGCCAGGTGGCGCAGATCGCCTCCGTATCCGGCGTGTCTCCCTTGGACAGGGCGGCGGCGGCGATCAGGTTCATCGCATTCGCCGTCTCCAGTACCCAGAGGTCATTGATCCGCTCCCATTCGATCCGGAATACCCCGCCGGTCGCGCCGGCAGCGACGGCGTGTCGGATGCGGCGCTCGATATCGTCCCGCACGAGGCAGGGCATCAGCCCCCAGCCGTAGAACTGGCCGAGCACATCATATTCGATCCAGAGCGGCCGGTCCGTCCGGGTCACCGCCGGATTGTCAGGGAAGGTCGGGTAGAAATCGTGCGGCGTGACCTTGGCGCAGAGGATGATGTCGCGCGGCAGCCCCTCCAACGCCTTCAGGAGCGGCCCGTGATCCTTCGGCCGATAGGCGAAGTCTCGCACGGCCAACGGTTTGCCCGCGGCCGAAGCGGGGCGGTGCAGCGCGGCCAGCAGATCGCGGTACCAATCTTCCAGCTTCAAGCTCTGGCAGCGTTCGCAGCGGCACTTGCCCTGGGCCGGGGAAGCGCGGCCTTCCGGCGATCCCGGGCTGACGATCAGTCCGGCCACGTCCGGAAAATCGGCGAAGAGCTCCCTTGTCCGCGCCTCCACGAACTCGACCCAGAAGGGGTCGGAGGGACAGACCACCCCGTCCCGGATCAGGGAGGGCCGCATCTCCAGCACCTCGTCCGGGAAGGTCAGCTCCTTGATCTCCAGCCAGACGGGCACGCCCCGCTTGTCCGCCAGCCGCAGCACGTGGTCGAGGTAGACGCGATTGTTCTGGATCGCGTTCTCCCCCCGGCGCGGCGGAGCACCGGACCAGGCGGCATAGGGGTCGAAGAAAGCGCGGGGAAAGAGTACGGCGTTGAGCAGGTCACCCTCGTGCAGCACCAGGGCGGTCATGTCCCGCCGCCGCACCTCGTCCAGTGCGCGGAGGATGTTGCCTCGGTCCCACATGCGGTCGCCATGCAGCTCCAGCCCGCGGAAGGAGAAAGCCATCGAACGGGTTCCTATTTGATCGCGCCGGCGGTCAGGCCGCTCAGCAGGAAACGGTGCAGCAGAAGGGCGAAGAGAAGGATCGGCAGGATGGTCAGGAAGCCGCCGGCGGCGATGATGCCCCAGACGAGCTGCTCCTCCGTCTCCGCGTAGGACATGAGGGCCACGGGGGCGGTGATGGCGCGGAAGTTCGTCAGCACCAGCGGCACGAGGAAGGCGTTCCAGGTGTCGATGAAGCAGATGATCCCGACCGCCCCCATGCCCGGCGCGGCCAGCGGCAGCACGATGCGGAAGAAGGCACCGGGCAGGGAGCAGCCATCCAGCGTTGCCGCCTCGATGAGCTCCGGCGGCACGGAGCGGAGGAAGCCGCGCATGACCCAGACCACCAGGGGCAGGCGCACCGCCGCCTCGAAGATGATCAGGGTGACGACCTGATCCATCATCCCCAGGAAGCGCACGGCAATGAACAGCGGAATGATCGTGGTGATCGGGGGAAAAGACTTCGGCAGCAGGATCAGGAAGAGGAGCTTCTTGCCGTGCCGCAACTCCCCTCGTACGAAGACGAACGCCATCATGGAGCCGAGCGCGACCGCGATCAGGGTGGAGCTGCCGGCGACCACAATGCTGTTCCAGTAGTAGCGCGCGAAGTCATCCTCCAGCAGCAGCTTCGTGTAGTTCGCCAGCGTCGGCAGAAAGAGGAAGCGCGGCGGCTGCTCCATCAGGATGGCGTCGGGTTTCAGCGAGGTCAGCAGCATGTAGGCGACCGGGAAGATCGCCCCCGCGGCCAGCAGCAGGCCGCACAGCCCGTTCAGGACCGCCCGTCGCCAGCGCCGTCGGCGCGGCCGCGCGGCCGGAAGGGCGTCAGTCGTAGCGGACATGGCGCAGATACACCGAGTACAGGGCACCGACGAGGATCACGCAGACCGCGATCTGCGCCCCCGCGAAGCCCATGTCGAAGAAGGTGAAGGCGGATTTGTAGATGTGCAGGCTGACGGTCTCGGTGGCTCGCCCCGGCCCCCCGCCGGTCATCACGAAAGGCTCGGCGAAGATCTCGAAGGCCTCGATCCCCCGCAGGATGCAGGCGACGATCAGCGCCTCCCGGACCATGGGCAGGGTGATCAGCCGGAAGCTCTGCCACGGCGAGGCCCCGTCCACCTCCGCCGCCTCGTACAGCTCTCCCGGAACGGTCTGAAGCGCCGAGAGCGACAGCAGGAACATGAACGGCGTCCAGTGCCAGATGTCCGTCATCAGCACGGCCAGGAAGGCCAGCACCGGATCGCCAAGCCAGTCCACAGCCGGGATGCCCAGCAGCGACAACGCCCAGTTCAACGGCCCGATCGCGTTGTGGAACAGCACGTACCAGATCAGCCCGACCACCGCGGGGGTGATGACCATCGGCATCAGCAGCACGGCCCGCAGCGGCGTCCGTCCGCGCATCTCCCGGCTCATGAACAGGGCGATGGCGAAGCCGAGCACCAGCTCGATCGTGGTGGCCAGCAGGGAGAACAGCACCGACCGTCCCATAGCCGCCAGGAACGGGCCATCCTCCACAATGTTGAGGTAGTTCTGCAGCCCGACAAAGCGTGGCACTGGGTTGCGTACCAAGTTCCAGTCGGTGAAGCCGAGGAACAGGGTGATCGCCGCCGGCGCCAGCCGGATGCCGACAAGGTAGACCAGCCCCGGCACCAGGAAGGCCCAGAACAGGAGCCTCTGTTGCGACCGCATCGCTCCGCGGCGCCGAGGGCGCGGGGTCACGACGGTCCCTGCTGTGGCGGCCGCCTCGCTCATGCGGCGATCGCGGTGCCAGACCCGACCCGGCGCGAGAGGTCGTTGTGCAGCGTCCGCAGCCGCTCCGCGCTCAACAGGACATAGACGGTGTAGCGGTCATCGGTCGTCTCGAAGGCTGCGTACTCGGCGGCCAGCGACAGCAATTCTGCCTGTGCCGCGTTGAACAGTTCGCGCGCCTCGATTGCCAGGGCTGGCGGCTGCGGCACGGAGAGCACTCGGGCCAGCATCAATGCCCGTCCCACCGCGCGGTAGCCTCGAAGATAGCGGCGACAGATGTCGAAGCGCGTGCGGAACTCGGCCAGCGCCGTAGGTCGCAGGCCGGGCGGCGGGTCGTCCAGCGCCCGAGCGGATTCTGCCAGGATCTCCAGCGCCTCGTCCCGCTCGGCCAGGACCTTGCGCAGGTTGGCCTCCGTCGGCGCCAGGGCGTCGTTCTTGGAATGATCCCAGTCCCGCAGGCTGTTCTTCTCCTCGGCCAGCCACCAGGCGTGGTCGAAGCCGACGGGAAAGGTGCTGCTGTCGTTCAGCACGCAATCATTGGCGTAGAGCGTACGGCCCACCGTGTCCCAGCTCCGCCCCAGCAGCCGGTTCGCCCAGACACCGCAGGCCGCCCGGTTCTCCGGCGTGTCGGCCTCCAGCATGCCCTCCTTGGCCATCCACTCGCCATAGATCGCGGTGGCAGGCGCGGACAGATCCCGTCCCAGGGCGGCCCCGGCATAGAGATTGGCCAGGTTGAGCGTGTGGAAGCAGGAGTGGCTGTCCAGGCTCTCCCAGTCCGTGCGGAAGACCAGCCCTTCCACCCCGGTCGGCCGGGCGCGTTCCAGCCGGGCGCGCCAGTCCTCGATCAGGATGGCCGGCGCGATGCCCCAGCCGAAATACTGCCCCATGCAGTCGAACTCGAGCCACTGCGCCCGGTTCCCCACCCGTCCGATGCGTGGGTTATCCGGGAAGCTCGGATAGTAGTCGTGCGGGGTGTTCTTCAGGCTGACGGCCACGTCCGGCGGCATCTCCTCGAAGGCCGCGGCGAGATCCTCCTGTGCGCCTTTCGTGAAGACGAAATCGCGGACCACCAGCCGGCGCCCCGCGGCAGTGATCGGGCTGTGCATGGCCTTGATGAGCCGGCCGTACCACTTCCGCGGTGTCATATCCCGACAAAGTTCACAGCCGCAGCGATTGGCAGCGATGGAAAGGCGACTCTCGCCCGTGCCGGGAGCCGTGATCACGCCCGCCAGACCCGGCAGCTCCTGGTAGAGCTCCGTGTACTTCGCCTCAACGAACTCGAACCAGAAGGGCTCGCTCGGGCAGAGCACGCCGTCCTTTCGTAGCTCCGTCCGGAGCTCCAGGAAGATCTCGTGAAAGAAAAGTTCCTTGTTCTGGAACCACACCCGGATGCCCTGGCGCGCCGCCAGCTCGATGATCCGGCGCAGGTATTCCCGCCGGTGATAGTGCCCGCTGCGCCGGGCCGGCGTGTAGCGGTAGAGTTGCCGGTGCACGTGGTTGTAACGCTCAAAGATGTTCGTCTCGTCGCCCGTGGCACCGAAGTAGCGCGCCGGCCAGACGATCCGGTCCACGATGTCCGTGCGATGCAGGATCAGCGCGTTCATCCCCTGGTCGGCGATGAAGTCCAGCGACCGCCGCACCTTGTCCAGATCCCACACCGTGCGGCTGTGCATCTCCAGCGCGCGGAGGTCGAACGCCATCATAGGGTCATCCCAGCTTCGATCGTCGCGGTCAGCGGGGCCGTGACCCCGCCGCGTGTCAGTTGGCGGTGCGCAGTGTGGCGAACTCGGCCGCCAGGGTCTGCTGTGCCTTGCGCAGCTCGCCCTCCGGCGCAGCGCCGATCAGGATGGCGGCCATGGCCTCCGCCATCACGTCCCCGATCTTCGAGGCGCGGAGGATGCTTGGGAAAGGCATGATGTCGACATCGGTCATCGCGTCGACGCCCTGCTCCGCCACCTGCAAGAGATAACGGGTCACCGGCTCCCGCTCCACCAGGGCATGCAGCGCCGCCTCCTTGGAGGGATGGTAGCCCGGATGGCTGCGCGTCATCGCGGTCTGCCGCTCCGCCGTGCTGGCGGCCTCCAGCAGCTTGAAGGCCGCCTCCGGCTGCCGCGCCCGCCCGAACAGGGATACCACCGGCGGGCCGGAGCGGAAGGGATGCTTCCGCCCCTTCGGCGCGCCGGGGACGGAGGGCGGGAAGGTGAAGCCGAAGACCTCCGCCGTCAGCCCGCTGCCCACCCGTTCCAGGGCACTCTGGAGCCGGTCGAAGTAGTCGATGTTCAGCGCTCCGTCGCCGCCGGCAAACATCGCCGCGCTCTCGCTGGAACTCATGTTGATATGGGCCGGCGGCAGGAAGGGGACGAGGGAGCGGTAATAGGCCGCGGCCTGGATCGCTTGCGGGCTGTCCACGCCAGGCTGCCCGCTGGCGGGATCGTAGATGTCCACGCCGAAGGCCATCATCACGTTCTCTACCCGGTGCCAGAGGAAGGTCCCCTTCCGGTTGGCGAAGATCGCGCCGTAGAAGTCCTTGTCCAGCGTGCGGCCCGCCAGCCGCTGGCCACGGCGACGGGTGAAGAACTCCGCGACGTCCCGGAACTCGGCGTAGGTGTCCGGCGCGCGCAGGTCGTAGTTGTAGCGCGCGCGGAAGGCGGCTTTCTCCTCCGGGTGCTCGATCAGGTCGCGGCGATAGGACATCGCCTGATCGGACGTGCCGACCGTCAGCCCGAGGATCTTGTCATTGTAGGTGACGGCCTTGCGCGCCGCGGGCGTGAAGGCATCCCATTCCAGCAGGGCGGGATCGGCCTTCTGGCGGATCAGCGGTGTCATCTCTCGGATGATGCCGCCCGAGAACCACTCGTACATCCGCTGGATACCGCCGCAATATACAAGGTCCCAGGTATCGGCACCGCCGGTGAAGTCGATCACGACCTTCCGCTGCAACTGGTCCGTGGTGATGAAGCGCGTCTGCAGATCCACGCCCCAGCTACGGGCGATCGCGGCCATGGTGTCGGCCAGCGCAGATTGATGCGTGTTTCGCGCGGTCAGGAATCGCACCTGCTGCCCGCGATAGGGCGACTGCCCCTGGCCCCAGGCCGCCGGCGCCGCCGCCGCTGCGAGCCCGACCATGCCGAGCCCAGCCCGCACCACCTCGCGCCGTCGCATGGCCATGGCATTCCTCCGTCCCTTGCGCGGCCAGTCGGGAGGCTCCCGCCGGTCGTCTTGTCGGGAAGGCTAGGTCCGGTCCACCGATGCTTGCCACATCTGATCGGTGGTGCCTCCATAACTCCACGGAATAGGGGGTACGGGATGCGGCCAGCGCTGAAGCTCCGCGAGCTGGAGCTGTTCCGAGCGGTGATGACCAGCGGCACGGTGAGCGGAGCCGCGCGCACGCTTCAATTGTCCCAGCCCGGCGCGAGCAAGTTGCTGCGCCGCCTGGAGGACCAGATCGGATTTCCGCTTTTCACCCGCTCCGGCGGACGGCTGCGCCCTACCGTCGAGGCCGACCAGCTTCACCGGGAGGTGGAGAAGGTCTTTCGCAGCATCTCGGTCGTGGAGCGCTTCGCGCAGGACATGCGCTTGTCCCAGGCCGGCGTGATCACCGTCGCCTGCACGCCGAGCCTCTCCTACACGCTGCTGCCACCCGCAGTGGCCCGCTTCCGCGCGACGCGCCCCAACGTGCGCGTCTGGATCGAGATCACCACCGCCCGCCGTGCCGTGGAGGAGGTCGGCGACCGCCAGGTGGACCTCGCCCTTGTCTACACCGGAGAGGACACGCCGCGCGTGCGCTCCCGACCGTTGTTCCAGTCTGACCTGGTCTGCGTCATGCCATCAGATCACCGGCTGGCCCGCCTGCGCAGCGTCACGAGCGCGCAGCTTGCCGACCAGACCTTGATCGCGAATGTCCGCAACGACCGCTTGTCGGAACTGCTCACCAGCGCCTTCCGCAGCCAGGGTATCGGACAGGAGGTGATGATCGGCGTGAACCACACCAACGCGGCCTGCGCCCTGGTGCGGGAAGGTGCTGGACTGGCCCTCGTCGAGGATTGGGCGGTGGGTCCCTTCTTTCCCGATCTCGTACGGTTGCCCCTGCGCCCGCGCGTGCGGCTGACGCCGCGCCTCGTCTGGTCCGCGGAGGCACCCCTCTCCCGCGTTGCCCGGGCCTTCGCGGCCGAGTTGGAACGGGCTGTGCTCGTGCGAGAGAGAACGCTCAGCCCCTGAGCCCTACCGCGGCAGCCGGGCAGACCGGCGCAAGGTCAGCGCGCCCGGCAGAATCAGGGACTCGTCGGGCAAAGCGGGGTCGGCGATCCGGTCCGTCAGCAGGTCCAGGCTACGACGCACCATCAGGGCGAGCGGTTGTTGCACCGTCGTCAGGGAGTACGACGGCCGCCCGGACGCCGTGACGTCGTCGAAGCCGACGACCGAGACCTCGGCCGGCACACGAACGCCCAGGTCGCGGAACGCGTCCAGCACCCCCATGGCCATGATGTCGTTCAATGCGAAGACGGCGTCCGGCCGCTCCGCCGCGTCGATCGCCGCGAGGGTGCAGCCGGCTGCATAGCCGCCGTCATGGGTCGAGCTCCCTTCCAGTTCCAGGGCGATGCTCAACCCGTCGGCCGCCAAGCCCTCGCGGAAGCCTCTCTCCCGCTCATCCGTGGTGGAGACGCCGACGGTGCCGCGCAGGATCGCCGGACGACGGTGGCCGCCGGCGGCCAGGAAGGCAGCGACCGCCCGCCCACCGTCTGCATTGTCACAGGAAACGGAGCAGCCATGCCGCCGTGCCACGCGGTTCACCATGACCACCGGCACGCTCCGCGCCGCGCAGACGTCGGACGCACGGGAGGTCAGCTCGGCCGAAGCGATGAGGCAGCCATCCACCTGGTAGTGCAGCAGGGCGTCGGCGGTCGTTTCCTCGATCGGGCCGGGCCCGACATGCACGATCAGCACCCGCAGGCCGCGCTCCGCCGCCTGGGCGACGACCTGCTCCAGCAGCTCTGCATAAAAGGGGTTCTGCACGGAGGAGAGGACGAGCCCCACGAGGTTGCTGCGCCCACCCGACAAGGTCCGGGCGAGGGCGTTGGGCATGTAGCCGGCATGGCCGGCCAGCTCAGCGATCCGCTGGCGCACGGCCGGCGAGATGCGGGGGTCGTTCTTCAGCGCGCGGGAAACGGTGGAGACGGCAACGCCGGCCACGCGCGCGAGGGTCCGGACCGTGGGGCGGGGCGCGGGTCGGTCGCCCGGCGGGGTGTCCATGGTGCTCTTCTACCCCAGCCCTGCGCAGGTGGCACCGCGACCGTTGCAGACTTGCGCAAACGTGTGCATGATCCCCGGAACGAAGCCGGGCGACAGGCCTGACGAGGGGAGCGGCCATTGAGGAATCGGGCCTTCACCGAAGCCGGATGCCGGCTGCGCGCATGAGCGCCGACCGTCCGAGAACCCTGTTCGAGAAGATTTGGGACCGCCACCGAATCCTGGAGCGCGAGGACGGGCAGGTCCTTCTCTTCGTGGATCGGCACCTCATCCATGACGGCACGGCGCCGGCCTTCGTGACGTTGCGCCAGCGCGGCATCGCGCCGCGCGCGCCGGACCGCATCTTCGCGACGCCGGACCATTACGTGCCCACCGACACGCGGGAGACGGCGGAGATCCCGGATCCCGAGCGCCGCGGCATGGTCGAGGCGCTGGAGCGCGACACGGCGGAGCACGGCATCACCCTCTTCGGCCTGAAGGACCGCCGCCAGGGCATCGTGCACGTGATCGGGCCGGAGGAGGGGCTCACGCAGCCCGGGCTGATCATCGTCTGCCCCGACAGCCACACCTCGACCCACGGCGCGCTGGGCGCGCTCGCCTTCGGGATAGGCATGACCGAAGCGACGCATGTGCTCGCCACGCAGACCCTTTGGCAGCGGGTGCCGAAGGCGATGCGGATCACCGTATCAGGAGCGCTCGGCCCTGGGGTCGGCGCGAAGGACGTGATCCTCGCCATCATCGCGAAGATCGGCACCGCGGGCGCGACGGGGCACGTCATCGAGTATGCCGGCCCCGCCATCACCGGCCTGTCCATGGAGGGTCGCCTGACCCTCTGCAACATGTCCATCGAAGCGGGCGCGCGCGCCGGCATGGTGGCCCCCGACGAGACGACCTACGCCTACCTGGCCGGACGTCCCTACGCGCCGAAGGGGGCGGAGTGGGACGCTGCGGTGGCCCGCTGGCGCGCCCTGCCGAGCGACCCGGGTGCCGCCTTCGATGCAGAAGTGGAGCTGGACGGCGACGCCATCGAGCCGATGGTCACCTGGGGCACCTCCCCCCAGGACGCGCTCCCCATCACCGGCCGGGTTCCCGATCCGGCCGCGACCGTGGATGCCGAGCGCCGCGACGCCGTGGCGCGCGCCCTGGACTACATGGGTCTGGTGCCAGGCACGCCGCTGTCGGACATCCCCGTCGACCGGGTCTTCATCGGATCCTGCACCAATGGCCGGATCGAGGACCTGCGGGAGGCCGCCGCCGTCGCGCGCGGCCGCCGGGTGGCGCCGCAGGTCCAGGCCTGGGTCGTGCCGGGCTCCGGCCTCGTGAAAGAGCAGGCGGAGGCGGAGGGGCTGCACCGTGTTTTCCTGGAGGCCGGCTTCCAGTGGCGGGAGGCCGGGTGCTCCATGTGCCTCGGCACGAACGGGGAGATCGTGGCGCCGGGGCAGCGCTGCGCCTCCACCTCCAACCGCAACTTCGTCGGGCGCCAGGGGCCGAAGGCGCGCACCCACCTGATGGGCCCCGCCATGGCGGCCGCCGCCGCGGTTACCGGCCGCCTGACCGACATCCGGCGGCTGGGGGGCTGAGGATGGAGCCGTTCCGCCGCATCGACGCGGTCGCCTTGCCGATCGCGCGGCCCAACGTGGACACGGACCAGATCACGCCCGGGCGGTTCCTCCACAAGCCTCGCTCGGACAATCACGGGACCTACCTTTTCCACGATATCCGGCGTCTGGCGGATGGCTCTCCGGACCCGGACTTCCCGCTGAACCAGCCGGCCTATGACGGCGCGCAGGTGATCGTGGCGGAGCACAACTTCGCCTGTGGCTCCTCGCGGGAGAACGCGGTCTGGGCCCTGCACGATCACGGCTTCCGCGCCGCGATCGCCCCGAGCTTCGGCGACATCTTTGCCTCCAACGGCCTGAAGAACGGCCTGTTGCCCGTGCGCCTGCCGGCGGAGGTCGTGGCCGCGCTGCTGGAGACGCTGGCGGCCGAGCCCGGTTCCCGCGTGCAGGTGGACCTGGAGAGCCAGACGGTCACCCTGCCCGATGGCAGCGTGCATCCCTTCGAAATCGACCCCTTCGCCCGCCACTGCCTGCTGAACGGCATCGACGAGCTCGCCTACACGCAGGAGCTGGCGCCGGAGATCGACGCCTTCATGGCCCGCTACGGCCGCGAGAACCGCTGAGGAATGTCCCGTTGAAGATCCTTGTCCTACCCGGCGACGGCATCGGCCCCGAGGTGACGGCACAGGCGGTGAAGGCCCTGCGCGCCGTGGCCGCGAACGGACCGCAGTTCGAGATCACCGAGGCCCTGATCGGCGACGCAGCCCTTCACGCCGGCGGCGATCCCCTGCCCGATGCCACGCTGGACGCAGCGCGTCGCGCAGACGGCATCCTGTTCGGTGCCGCCGGCACCTATGAGACCGACCTATTACCTCCGGAGAAGCGCGGGGGCCACGGGCTGCTGCGGCTGCGCAAGGCGCTCGACCTCTACGCCAACTTCCGGCCCGTCTTCGCCTTCCCGGAACTGCTGGGTGCCTCGACCCTGCGGCGGGAGGTGGTAGAGGGCGTGGACCTCATCGTGCTGCGGGAGCTGACGGGGGACATCTACTTCGGCACCCCACGCGGCGTGCATCGGGACGAGTCCGGACAGCGCTACGGCGTCAACACCATGCACTACACGGAGGCGGAGATCCGGCGGATTGCGCATGCCGGCTTCAGCGCGGCGCGCGGGCGCCGGAAGAAGCTCTGCTCCGTGGACAAGGCGAACGTGCTGGAGACGAGCGCGCTGTGGCGCGAGGTCGTGACGGAGGTCGGTGCCGAATACCCCGACGTGGAGCTGAGCCACCTCTACGTGGATGCGGCGTCCATGCACCTGATCCGTCGTCCCAAGGACTTCGACGTGATTGTCACGGG
Source organism: Muricoccus radiodurans (assembly GCF_050154705.1). Classification (GTDB taxonomy): domain Bacteria; phylum Pseudomonadota; class Alphaproteobacteria; order Acetobacterales; family Acetobacteraceae; genus Roseomonas; species Roseomonas radiodurans. Next base: position 2,292,839 of record NZ_CP189561.1, read on the forward strand.
CAACATCTTCGGTGACATCCTGTCCGACGCGGCGGCGATGCTCACGGGCTCGATCGGCATGCTGCCCTCCGCCTCCATCGGCCCGACCGGAAGCGGGCTCTATGAGCCCGTGCACGGCTCCGCCCCCGACATCGCAGGGCAGGACATCGCCAATCCGTTGGCCTCGATCCTGTCGGCCGCGATGATGCTGCGGCACTCCCTGAAGCAGGAAGAAGCCGCACGCGCGATCGAATCCGCCGTGCGGCACGTCCTCGCGGAGGGCTACCGGACCGCAGACATCGTGGAGAGCGGCGCCCGGCGCGTCGGCACGCAGGAGATGGGCGACGCGGTCGCCGCGGCCGTGTCTCGATACCGGCACTAACGCGGCCCCGGCACGACCGGCGCATCGAGGGGAGGAGAAGAACATGATCCGGACGAACCGCCGCGCCATGATCGGTGCGGGCCTGGCATCGCCTTTCCTCGGGCGCGGTGCCCTGGCGCAAGCCTGGCCGACGCGGCCGGTCCGCTTCATCGTCTCCTTCGCCGCCGGCGGCGCCGCCGACACCGTGGCCCGGGCCTTCGGCGCACGACTGGGGGAAATCCTCGGCCAGTCCATCGTCGTGGAGAACCGCACGGGCGGCAACGCGCTGGTCGCGGCCAACGCCACCCTGCAGGCACCGGCGGACGGCTACACCTTCCTCGTGGATGCGGCCAACCAGGTCACCAATCCCCGACTGATGGCGAACCTGCCCTTCGACTACCGCACCGCCTTCGCGCCGATCGCGCAGTTCGTGAACTTCCCGCAGGTGGTCGCGGTGAAGCAGGATTTTCCGGCCCGCACGATCCAGGAGTACATCGCCCATGCAAGGGCGAACCCTGCGACGGTGAGCTACGGCACGCCGCCCACGGCCGGGACGGGACATCTGGCCGGCGAATTGCTGCAGCAGCGCGCCGGCATCCGGCTGATCCACGCGGGGTACCGGGGCGGGGCGGACGCGGCGCGCGATATCGCGGCGGGGTCCGTGGACTCGGTGATCATCACCACCTCCTCCGTCAGGCCGCCGGTCGCCGCCGGACGGGCGCGCGTTCTGGCCGTCACCAGCGCCGCGCGCACCGCCGCCTTTCCCGACGCGCCGACGCTGATCGAAGTCGGGATGGAGGGCTTCGACATCAGCGACTGGAGCGGCCTTTTCGCTGCTGCGTCGACCCCGCGCCCGATCATCGAGCGGGTCTCCGCCGCGGTCATGGAGGCGGCGCGCGACGAGGGCGTGCGCGGCCGGCTCGGCCCGCTCGGCGCGGAGATGGTCGGCAGCAGTATGCCGGACTTCGCCGCTTTCCTGGAGCGGCAGCGAGTCCTGCTGACGAAGGTGATCGACGACGGGAACATCACCATCAGTTAGGTGGCATGGAGGAACTGGAGGGCGCGCGGCCGAGCCTGGCCGGAGGGTCCAACCGCGCTGATCCAGACGTGAGTTCGGGGCTTGGCAGCGTCGTCACGGTCGGTGGGTGGTCCCTCGAGCCCTTGATGATCGCGCCGAGCCTCTCTCGTGACGGGGGCCGCCATGCCTGCCGCCCGGTGTTTCGAAGGGGCGTCGAGCAGGCCCGCAGCCGAAGACAGGTTCGGGCCGCCTTCCCGGCACGGGCTTGATCTCCCGGCCCAGCCTGATGCGGTATGCGGCCCGGGGTGATGGCCGCCCGGGAGAACCCTTGCATGTTACGGCGCAATCTCATCCTCGCTGCCCCGGCGCTCCCGCTCGCCATGGCAGTGGGAGCCCAGACGACCTGGCGCCCGGCCCGGCCCATCCGCTTCGTCGTGCCCTTTCCGCCAGGCGGCACCACCGACATCCTCGGGCGCCTCGCCGCGCGCGAGATGGAACGCGCCTTCGGCAGCCCCGTGGTCGTCGAGAACCGCCCGGGTGCCGGCGGCGTCATCGGCTCGGACGCTGTCGCGAAGGCGGCACCCGACGGCACCACGATTCTCCTCTCGAACATCGCCTCTGGCGCCATCGCGCCCGCGGTCTCCCGCAACGTCCCGTATGACCCGATTCGGGATTTCACTCCGGTCGGCCTCATCGCCGCGGTCCCGAGCGGCATCGCGGTCGCGGCCGACGGTCCGCTGCGGACCATGGCTGACCTCATCGCCAAGGCGCGGGCGGGCAATGCCCGCTTCGGTTCCACAGGCATCGGCACGTCCAGCCATGTCAAGCTGGAGCTGCTCAATCGCGCCGCCGGCGTCTCCATCCTCCATGTTCCCTACCGCGGTTCCGCGCCGGCGGTGGCGGATGTCATCGGCGGCCAGTTGGACGGTCTTATCGCCGCCGTCCCGGACATCGGGAACAACGACCGACTCAGGCTGCTAGCCGTGACGACGCCCGAGCGGGCCGCGCGCTGGCCACAGGTCCCAAGCGTGCGCGAACTGGACTTCGAGAGCCTCGTCGCGACGAACTGGTTCGGCATCTCCGGCCCGGCCGGCCTGCCGCCCGAGGCGGCCCAGGCCATGAACGCGGCCCTCGTCGCGGGCATTAACACGCCTGCCATGACGGAGCGCCTCGCCGAGCTCGGCGCGCCGCCGAACCGCATGACATCAGCCGAGTACGCCGCGCTCATCGCGTCCGAAGTCCCGCGCTGGGCCGAGATCGCGCGCAGCGCCAACATCCGGTCGGAGTAGTCCCTCGCCATGCCTGATTTCGACCGCACCGGCACCCTACCCCGCCTGATCACGGCCGACTGCCTCTGGACCGGCCGCTGCATCCCGAGTTCCGTTCCCGGCCTGCACGCCCATTACGCCTTCTACGTGCTCCGTGGCCGCGATGCGGTCGTGCTGGTTGACACGGGCCACCCCATGCACTGGGAGGATGTCCGGGCGGATGTGGAGGCGTTCCTCGATGGCCGCCCGGTGGACTACGTCTTCCCCACGCATTCCGAGCTGCCGCATTCCGGCCTGCTCCGGGCCTGGCTCGAGCGCTATCCCGGTGCGGTCGCGGTCGGGGACATGCGGGACTGGCCGCTTTACCTCCCGGACCTCGCGCACCGGTTCCGCCATGTCGTTGCCGGCGAATCCCTCGACCTCGGCGATCGCCGCTTCGTCTTCCTGCCCCCGGTCTGGCGGGACCTCCCGGACACGCTCTGGGCCTTCGATACGAAGGACCGGATCCTCTTCCTGTCCGACGCCTGCGCCTACTTCCACGCCCATGTGCCCGGGCAGTGCGACCATTTCTCCTCGGAGATCGCGCCGCCGGACGTCGCGATCATGCGCGACTTCAACGACAAGGCCCTGCACTGGCCGAAGTTCACGGACAGCCGGCCCTCTTTCCCTGAGATGGATGAGCTGATCGCGCGCCTCCGCCCGCGGCTCCTCGCCGGAGCGCATGGCTGCGTCGTGGATACGCCCGCGGAGACCCTGCCCGCCTTCAAGCGGGGCATCCTGCCGGAAGGGCTGGACGCGTGACGGAGACGGAAGGTCTCGCCGAGATCGCTCCCGGCACGCTCTGGGCGCTGGGGGGCTGGCTGCGGATGGAGGAGGCGCCGGTGTCCTGGATCCCGCTTCAGGCCCGGGGCTGGCTTCCCGTCCAGGGTTATGCGCTCCGGGATGGTTCCTCCTGGCTCATGGTGGACACGGGCCTTGCCGTGCATTGGCCCCTCGTCGCCGAGGGGGTGCGGCGGACCTCCGCCGGCTGCGGCGAACGCCGCCTTATCACCACGCGGCGCGAGCAGGATTGCATGAACGGCATCCCCGCCCTCGTCCGGGAGTTCGGGCTGCGGGAGGTCCTCTACGCCGGCGTGCTCAATCCGCTCGACTTCTACGAGGGCGTGGAGGAGGCCGAGGCGGCCGGCCGGATCGAGGCGAACGGCGTCGCCGCGACCCGCATCGCCCCTGGCGTCGTGACCCGGATCGGCACGCTGGAACTGGAGGTTCTGCGGACGGAGCTGCGGCTGCTCGCGACGAACTGGTTCTATGAGCGGCGCACGCGAACCCTGTTCACCTCGGACGCCTTCGCCTTCCTGGCGCGGGCCGAGCCGGGGATGTCGCGCCTCCGCAGCCCGGGCGAGCCGCCGATGCGGGCCGAGGAGGCCGCATCGTTCCTCTCGGCGAAGATGGATTGGCTGATCGGGGTGGATCCTGCGCCCGTCATCGCCGACCTCGACCGCATCCAGGAGGGCTGGCCGGCCGAGCGGATCTGCCCGGGCTTCGGGCTCGTCATCGAGGGTCCGGCCGCCGTCGCCGAGGCGTTCGACGTCGTGCGCGACGCCCTCCGCCGCCTCGGTGGCCGACCTCGCCGCCCCTGGAGCCTTCCCGCGGGGCTCGACGAGGTGCTTGGATGATCCGGCCCGGCACCGCCTTCCGGCGCCACCTCGCCTCGGGCGGCATCGCCCTCGGCAGCAATGCCCGCTTCTCCCGCTCGCCGGAGATCGGACCGATCCTCGCGGCCTGTGGCTTCCAATGGCTCATGCTGGATTTCGAGCACGCGCCCGCCGCGCCGCACCTCGCGGGCGATGCCGCGCTCGGTGCGATCCGTTCGGGGCTGCTGCCTCTTGCCCGGCCGCGCTCGCATGACCCGGCGGAGATCGCGGGGCTGCTCACCGGCGGCGCGCTCGGGGTGGTCGTGCCGCATGTCGAGACAGCAGAGCAGGCCGCATCGGTGGCCCGTGCGGCCCGCTTCGCGCCGCGGGGCGCCCTTTCCGTCCCCGGCACGCTCCCGCATTTCGGCTACCACCTCTCGCTTCGCGAGGCGTGCGAGGTCTTCAACGAGGAGGTCGTTGTTCTCGTCATGATTGAGAGCGCGCGGGCGCTCTCGAACCTCGACGCCATCGCCTCCGCTCCCGGGGTGGACGGCCTCTTCATCGGCGCATCGGACCTGCTTTGGGACCTCGGGCTGCCAGGACGCTACGACGCGCCAGAACTCCTGGCCGCCGTCGAGGCCGTCTGCGAGGCCGCGCGCCGTCGGGGTCTCTTCGCGGGCATGGGCGGGCCGAGGGAGGAGGGACCTTGGCGCGGGTTCCTCCGCGCCGGAATGCGCGTTGTGCTGACAGAGAACGACCTGTCGCTGCTGATGCGCGGCGCCCGCGAGCGCCACACCTTCTTTGAGGGAGTGGCCTCAGCGCTCGAGCGATAGCGCCCCTTGGTCCGGCGTATCCCGCCACTCCGCGAAGGGTGGGGACGGCGCCACCCTCCCCTCCCGCAGCACGGAGAGCCAGACGCCGGCGGCGCGCACGAAGGGGTTCACGCCCCGCGGCCAGATGATGAGACTCAGCGCCTCCGCGAGCTTCGGTTCCGGCACCCCCTCGGCGTAGGCCGCAGCGAGTTCGATGCGCAGCGGCCAGTCTGCGTCGCGGGCGGCGTGGATGGACGCGAGCGCCAGCCGCGCCACACCCGGTGGTAGGCCTGTTCCGAGCGCTGCCGTACCCTTGAGGTACGCCGTCGCCGGATCCATCCCCGGGAAGTGTCGTCCCCAATCAGTGTCGAGAAAGCGCCAGACCTCCGCGCCGGATGCCCAGGCCGAGAGGCGGAACAGCGACGCCGCCATCTCACCGTTCCCGCCCGCCGCGTGGAACGCACGGACGTGGTGCGTGCCGACCCCCTCGCCGAGGGTTGTAAGCAGCGCGATCCAGACGCATTCCCGCTCGAGTTCGGAAAGATGCCGCCGGTCCAGCGTGAGTGCACGGTAGGTGGTCCGGTATGCCGTGTGCAGCTCCGGAAGAGCGGCGGCGAGGAGACCGTGATGCGGCAGGACGTAGCCCCGCTCGTCCCGCAGCGCGTCCAGCACCGCGCGCACGCCAGCCGTGGACCTGTCGAGCGCCATGACGCAGGATGGTCCCGCCCGCGGCCCTCCCGGTCAAGCCGCGGCAGGGAAACAGCCGTGATCCGCAGACGCGACGCTCTCGCCCTCGCGCCAGCCCTGTTGGCACGACCCGCCGCCGCGCAGGGCAGTTGGGCGCCCTCCCGCCCCGTCACCCTCCTTGTGCCCTTTCCGCCGGGCGGCGCGACTGATCTCTGCGCCCGCGCCGTCCAGCCAGGGCTCACGGGCCTTCTCGGACAGCCTGTGGTCGTGGAAAACCGGCCCGGAGCAACGGGCGTGACGGGTACGCGCTACGTCGCGGGCCTTCCCGGAGACGGGCACGTCCTACTTTTCAATGCGTCCGGCACTATGACGATTCAGCCCCTCGTCATGGCGCGCCCCGGCTTCGACCCAGTGCGTGACCTGAAGGCGGTGACGCTCGCGATGTCCGCACCGAATGTCGTCGCGGTTCATCCGGGCCTCCCCGTCCGGACGGTCGGCGAACTCCAGGAGTGGATGCTTGCGCAACGGGACGGCGTTTCCTTCGCGTCCTCCGGCGTCGGCTCGTCCGAACAACTTGGCATGGAATTGCTGCTGCTCCGCACCGGAGCCCGGGGCGTCCACGTGCCCTTCCCCGGCGGCGCACCGGCCATCACGGCCGTCATGTCCGGGCAGGTGCCCGTGACGATGGTGAACTCCGGCACCGCTGGGCCGCAGATCGCGGCGGGACAGCTGCGCGCCATCGCCGTCGCAGGACCACGCCGAATCACCGTTGCACCCGATGTTCCGACCCTTGCCGAAGCAGGCTACCCCGACCTTTTCTCGGTCTCGTGGACCGGCGTCTTCCTTCCTGCGTCCACGCCCGACCCGATCGCAGATCGGCTGAACACGGTGCTCGTCGCCGCCCTTCGCGCGCCAGAGGTGGTGGAGCGCCTTGCCCGGATCGGCTTCACCGTCGAGGCCTCTTCGCGGGAGGATCTCACGCGCCTTGCCGCGACGGACCTGGCGCGGTGGCGTGGTGTTGTTCGCGACGCTCAGATCAAGGTGAACTAGCGCCTGCACAGGCTGCCCGTCGCGTAGGTCGTTGCAACCCAACGACCGCTGCCGTCACGAAGCGGAAGATTTCACTGCCTCGCGCTGTCACAGCGAACGAGCTCATTTTGTCGCCGGAGCTGCTCATCCCGACAGTGGTGATCATTGGGCCTAGTGTCGGGTCGAGCTCCGAACTATGGTCGAGCCGTTCGGCGTCGATCTGCGGCGATAGCCCGAACTCAGATTCAAAGCATCCGCGACGAAGATCGTGTTCCACGTAAGCGCATCGGCAAATGATAAAGCCGCTATCAGTGCGCGAAGCCGGTCATCCACCATGCTGGTGGAGGTACTCTTCAGGACCCGGCCGGGTTGTCCGGCAGCGACCGACTCTCCCGCGTCTTGAGACGCAGTACCATAGGCGCTGAGGGGTTTCACGGCCGAGTTCGGGATGGGATCGGGTGTGGCAACCTCGCTGTAGCCACCGGACGACCGGGCCGGGTCCTGATGAGAAGGATCCAGATTGGTCAGCGGTTCTGAAGCTGTCTCTGACGCGGTTTGATGCTGCGTGCGGTGCCCGAAGGATTGGGCGCCTGGCAGACGGTGTGATTGAAATTCGATCGGGCGATTAGGACCGCTCGGCTGCATGTCTTACGACACTTCCACCTGCGGCCTATCGACGTGCTGGTCTTGCACGGCCCTTGGGGAGACCTCGTCTTGAGGCTGGTTTCCCGCTTAGATGCCTTCAGCGGTTATCCGTTCCGCACTTGGCTACCCGGCGATGCGGCTGGCGCCACAACCGGTGCACCAGAGGTGCGTCCTTCCCGGTCCTCTCGTACTAGGGAAAGATCCTCTCAAGTCTCCAACACCCATGGCAGATAGGGACCGAACTGTCTCACGACGTTCTAAACCCAGCTCACGTACCGCTTTAATCGGCGAACAGCCGAACCCTTGGGACCTGCTCCAGCCCCGGGATGCGATGAGCCGACATCGAGGTGCCAAACCTCCCCGTCGATGTGGACTCTTGGGGGAGATCAGCCTGTTATCCCTAGAGTACCTTTTATCCGTTGAGCGATGGCCCTTCCACGCGGGACCACCGGATCACTAAGGCCGACTTTCGTCTCTGCTCGCGCTGTCGCGCTCGCAGTCAGGCGGGCTTGTGCCTTTGCACTCAACAGCCGATGTCCGACCGGCCTGAGCCCACCATCGCGCGCCTCCGTTACACTTTGGGAGGCGACCGCCCCAGTCAAACTGCCCACCAGGCAGGGTCCCGATCCCGGCTAACGGGATGCGGTTAGACGCCAGAAAGGCGCAGGGTGGTATTTCAAGGTTGCCTCCACCAAGGCTAGCGCCCCGGCTTCATCGGCTCCCACCTATCCTACACAGCCCCTTCCTGGCGCCACTGCCAAGCTGCAGTAAAGGTTCATAGGGTCTTTCCGTCTGACCACGGGTACCCCGCATCTTCACGGGGAATTCAATTTCGCTGAGCCCATGCTGGAGACAGTGGGGAGGTCGTTACGCCATTCGTGCAGGTCGGAACTTACCCGACAAGGAATTTCGCTACCTTAGGACCGTTATAGTTACGGCCGCCGTTTACCGGGGCTTCAGTTCAAGGCTTGCACCTCTCCCTTTAACCTTCCGGCACCGGGCAGGCGTCAGACCCTATACGTCGTCTCTCGACTTCGCAGAGCCCTGTGTTTTTACTAAACAGTCGCCACCCCCTGGTCTGTGCCACCCCACAACACTTGCGTGCCATGGGGTCCCGCTTATCCCGAAGTTACGCGGGCAATTTGCCTAGTTCCTTCAGCATGGTTCTCTCAAGCGCCTCGGTATACTCAACCAGTCCACCTGTGTCGGTTTCGGGTACGGTCCATAATCCCAGCGCTATTTCCCGGACCACTCCACCTGCCATCCCAATCCGATAAGGGATGACCGCGCTTCATGGTCGTCACGTCTGGGGGGCCAGGGAATATTCACCCTGTTTCCATCGGCTACGGCTTTCGCCCTCGCCTTAGGGGCCGGCTCACCCTGCGCGGATTGGCCTTGCGCAGGAACCCTTGGACTTTCGGCGAGAGGGGTTCTCACCCTCTTTGTCGCTACTCATGTCCGCATTCGCACTTCCCATACCTCCAGGAGCCCTCACGGGTCTCCCTTCAACGGCCTAGGGAACGCTCCGCTACCGCGTGCATCGCTGCACACCCACAGCTTCGGCTCGTGGCTTGAGCCCCGTTACATTTTCGCCGCAGAACAGCTATTAGACCAGTGAGCTATTACGCTTTCTTTAAAGGATGGCTGCTTCTAAGCCAACCTCCTGGTTGTTTTGGCCGTCCCACATGCTTTCCCACTTAGCCACGAATTAGGGGCCTTAGCTGGTGGTCTGGGCTGTTTCCCTCTCGACAATGGACCTTAGCACCCACTGTCTGTCTGCCAGGCTATACTCACCGGCATTCGGAGTTCGGTAGGGTTTGGTAGGGCTTTGGGCCCCCCTAGCCCTTCCGGTGCTCTACCTCCGGCGGTAAACACCTGACGATCTACCTCAATAGATTTCGCGGAGAACCAGCTATTTCCGAGTTTGATTGGCCTTTCACCCCTAGCCACAGCTCATCCCCGACTTTTTCAACAGGCGTGGGTTCGGCCCTCCAGTGGGTGTTACCCCACCTTCAGCCTGGCCATGGCTAGATCACTCGGTTTCGGGTCTCATGCCGGCAACTCAAGCGCCCTTGTCAGACTCGCTTTCGCTGCGCCTCCGCCTCACGGCTTAAGCTTGCTGCCAACACGAACTCGCGGACCCATTATACAAAAGGTACGCCGTCACCCTTGCGGGCTCCGACTGCTTGTAAGCGCTCGGTTTCAGGTCTCTTTCACTCCCCTCGTCGG